>CALFEY010000422.1 GCA_937958295.1 uncultured Pseudomonadota bacterium | reverse complement strand
CGGCCGCGGCCAGCGCCGTGGACGACCCCCGCCGCGCCGACGCCTGCGTGCGCTTCTCCGATGCCCGCGCCTCTCCGGCGGGCGACGCCACCATCACCAACACCTGCGACTTTCCGCTCGAAGTCGCGCTCTGCTACAAGGGGGGCGGCAGTGGACGCTTCGACTGCCCGTCCCCACCGCGCGGACGTCATCTGGACAGCCTGGCGGCCGGCGTGACTCATGTGCTGCCGGAGTACCGGCGCAGCCGCCATCGGGGCATCACGGCCGTGGCCTGTCGCGGCCGACCCGGCACCGTGCTCCCGCGCCTGGACGATGGCCCCCGCGGCAGCTGCGCCTGACGACGTCAGGGTCCGCTACGGCGCCGCTGCGCAATCTCGGTGGTCAGACGCGCCGCTTCGCGGCAGGCCGCGCCTTGTGGCGGACCCGCGACGCACTGCGCGCGTGCAGCCGCGAGGTCGCGCTCGATCACATCCAGGGAGGGCGCCGACGGCAACGCAGGGGACAGCTGCAGGTAGATTGCATAGGCCACCGCGATCACGACCGCGAGGAGCATGGTCCCCGCCGCGACGTACGACAGCGGATCAGCGGCACGGGAAGCAGGACGAGCGGACAGCGGTGGCGTGGGCATGTGAGCGTGGCGCAGGCCAGAGGGCCGACATCACGCAAGCCTAAGCGCGCAGCCATTTCGCCGCTGTCGGCGAAAACCTGACACTTCGGACAGTCTCAACCGCCCAGGCGCTGGACCTGGCCCCAGGCGACATCGGCGATGGTGCGCGCCCGGGCGCCTACTTCGGCGGCGTTGCGGTCGGCGGAGTTGCCAAGCTGCGCGCGCTTGGCGATGCCCTGCAGGATCGCCGCCAGCCGGAACATGCTGAAGGCCACGCAGAATTCCCACGCCACCGGATCGATGGCCGCCCGCCCCGTGCGCCGGCAGTATGTCGCCACGTATTCCTCTTCGGTGGGAATACCGAGCGCGCGGAAGTCGTGGCCGCCCATGCCCCGGAATTGGTCCTGGGTGAGCCGCCACGCCATCACGTGATACGAGAGGTCGGCCAGCGGATGTCCGAGCGTGGAGAGCTCCCAGTCGAGGATCGCGATCACCCGCGGCTCGGTGGGATGCACGATGAGGTTGTCGATGCGGAAGTCGCCATGAACGATGGCGCTCTCCTCGCTCGCCAGGACGTGCTGCGGAAGCCACTCGATCAGTCGGTCCATCGAGTCGATGGTGAGGGTCTCCGCGGCGCGGTATTGCTTCGTCCAGCGCGCCACTTGCCGCTCGAAGTAGTTGCCCGGACGACCGTAGTCGGCGAGGCCGATGGCGGCGTAATCCACGCGGTGCAGGGCCGCGAGCACGCGGTTGATGTCGTCCCACAACGCCGTGCGCTGCGCGGCCGGGAGCTCCGGCAACGCGGGATTCCAGAACTGGCGGCCGGCGGCAAACTCCATCACGAAGAAGGGCGTGCCCACGAGGCTGCGATCGTCGCAATAGCAATAGGTGCGCGGCACCGGCACGTCCGTGCCGGCAAGCGCCGTCATCACGCGGTACTCGCGATCGACCGCGTGCGCCGAGGGCAGGAGCTCGCCTTCCGGCTGCTTGCGCAGGACGTACGCGTGCTCACCCCAGCGCAACCGATACGTGGGATTGGACTGCCCGCCGGCCAGCGCCTCGATGACCAGGGGGCCGGTCGCTGCGGGAAGCTCCGTCCGGAGGTACTCGCCCAACGCGTGCTCGTTTTGCATGGACGAGACTTTAAGCCATCGCCCGCGCGCCGCGCGCCGCGCGATAAACCGCCCCGCGCTACGCCGCCATGTCGCGCAAGGGCACCGGGGCGGCGGGCGTGTCGAGCCCAAAGCGCAATTCATGGCGTCCGGGGAAGGTGCCTACGATGCGCAGGTGCCGGTTGCTGATGAACCACGTCTCGTCGCGATCGTTGGCGAGCACGAAGTAGCACTCGCTCGTCTCGGACGGACTGTACAGCCCGAGCGCGCGATAAGCGGTGGCACGGTTGAAGCCGCTGTCGAGAGGCAAGGGGTGCGCCTTGCCGTCGAGCTGTTGTACCCGCACGTACACGCCGGGCTCCAGGTGGATCATGGACGTCTCCAGGAAAAGGACCGGCTCGGAAGTCGAGGCGATCGGATGGTGCCACCCTATCGACCGGCCTCCTTCGGCGGCAGCAGACCAAGCCGCGCGCGGCTGTCGGCGTGCGTCCGTCACGACCGCCCGAACGACGGGGATCTCACCCCAAACTCGCCCGTCCGAATTGCCATGATTTGCGGGCCGCGCTATACTCTCGAATTCGCCGTGGGGGTATAGCTCAGCTGGGAGAGCGCTTGCATGGCATGCAAGAGGTCAGCGGTTCGATCCCGCTTACCTCCACCACTCGAATGGCGGCGCCAGCCGCAAGCAGCGAAAGAAGACGCAGGCCGCGTCCCCATCGTCTAGAGGCCTAGGACACTACCCTTTCACGGTAGGTACGCGAGTTCGAATCTCGCTGGGGACGCCATAAAAACAAGAATGTCGGGCCGATGGCCCCGCCTGTGTCTAGACAATGTCTAGAAAACAACGCGGGGATAAGCAAGAAACAGAGCCTGGCCGCAAGCCGGGCTCTTTCGTTTTGCCCCACCGGAGAGAGGATGTGTGCGTGCCGGCGGCCACCCGCCGGGCACGCTTGCCTCTCCTCGTATCAGCCTGCCGCCTTCTCGATGCGCGGAGGCACCCACGACCCGTCGAGCACCGACGGTGCCTTTTCCTTCGGCCAGTACATCCGCAGCATCGGAATGAACTCGCCCTTGGGCGCCGGCAACCAGTTGGCTTCCTTGTCCTTGCCTGGGGAGGTCGCCTGGAAGTAAAGCGTCAGCGAGCCATCGGCGTTGTACTTGAGATTGTTGCGTGGGCTGACCGTGAACTTGTTGAGGGGGTTCGGAACGAACCACCAGCCCTTGTCGATCTCGTACATGGTGATCGACCAGAACGCATTGACCGGCGGGGTCTTGCCCTTCGGGAACGTCAGCGTGTACTTGTTGGCGCCGGTGAGCGTCTCGCCCTTGGCGTCGATCGTGGTGTAGGGGTAAACCGCGTCATCCTGGAGGTTGGCGGGCCAGCCGAAGGCGGCCACGACGGCGCGCTTCATGTAATCGGTGCCGTAGGTGCCGAGCCCCTTGGTCATCAGCCAGCCGTTGGCCTTGGTCCCGAGGCTCTCCTGATTCGCGCCGATCTTCTTGAGCGCCGCCGCGGGGAGATCCTTCAGCGCCGCCTGCGTCTCCGCGTCGAGCTTGGCCAGCGAGAAGGGCTTGCACGGCTCGATCCCGATCTTGGCCATCCGCGCCAGCATCGGAGCATCCGCGGCATAGGCCGGCGCCGCCTCGCACATCCGCTTCGAAAGCCAATTGAAGTAGCCCTCGGTGCCCATCGCCAGGATCACCTCCTGCGGCTTGTTGGTCATCGAAATCCCTGGATTCGCATCCACCGTTTGCGCCTTGGGCGTGTACGGCTTGCCCCAGGCAGACAGCGGCGTGATCTTGTACTGTGCCTGAAGCGCGTTCGCGGCCTTGTAGTCAGCCTCCGTGCCATCGGCATAGGTGCGCCCGAGGATGACGACATAGCGCGTCGGCGACGAGATGTGCTGCATGCCCTTCGGCACGGTGCCTTTCCAACCCGGGCCGGTCACGAGGAACTGCCCTGCCTTCGGACCTGTCGTCCGGGTACCCGGGCTCGCGAAGATCGTCATCCACAGGTCGACCATCGGGAACAGGAAGTAGCGCTTGCCCATGTCGGGGTGGCTGAAGACCTGCGGTTCGGACAGGTCGAGCCACGCCACCGAGTACAGCGTATCGGCGTTCGGCGCCGAGACGCCCCGATAGTCCGCCGGAGGATAACGGGGCACATTCGCGAACTGGTTGAGCGGTGCGCTAAGCGCCTTGGCTTCGGCGACATTCGACATCTGGATGCGGGTGACGTCCGTGGTCACGAGCGAGTAGCCGTAGACGTAGGCATCGGTAGCGATGTCCACCGCCTCCTTGACGGCGGGGGACTGCGCCACGGCAACCAATGGGGAAAGCGCGAGCGCCGCGATGGCGGCGACGCGAAGCGAAGGGTGAAGCTTCATGCGGGACTCCTGTTGTGGACGTTTTGATGGGTGGTGCTGGTGCTCTGGGTCGAGGCCGCGAGGTCCGGCGCCGGGCCTCGACTCGAAACGCATTGCCGGCGGCGCGCGAAGCGAGGTTCGCGGGCGTTGGGCGCCGTGGCCCTACTGCCGGCGTCCCGCCGCGGCGAAGCAGCCGCTGCCGTCCTCCGGGCAGATCACGAGGTAGGTGCCGCGCTGGCCGCAGCCGTTGGCGCCGATCGTGTACTCCAGCCGCGGCGTGCCGCGAAACTGCAGCACCGGGGGCACTTCTTCCCGGGAGAGCACCTGCACGGTGGCCGCCGGGCAGCTGAGCTCGAACTGGGCACGCCGCTGGGCGATCGACAGCGCCTGCGGCTGGGACGCGTCCATCACTTGCTGGGTCGTTTGACATGCCGTCAGGGCGAGGAGCGCCGCGGCGAGCGTGAGCATCGGTTGCACTTTCATCGTCAGACCCTCGAAAGCGGATTCGTTGCGATCGGCACGCGAAGTGTGCGAGCCTCGGCGCGCCGGAGAATACCGACGGCCCCCTCGATGAGGAACGGCGCGCGTTTCCAGTTCCTTGCATCTTGGGACACTGCACTGCAAAATCCGGACGGCCGCCTCGCCCACGTCGCCCGTCCTTGACCCCACGCCCACGCGCCAAGCCAACGCCCGTCATCCGTGTTGGCGGCGCGGCTGCGCTCCTGCCGCTCCTGTCGTCGCTGGGCCACGACGTCGAGGCCCTCACCCGTGAAGTCGGCTTGTCCAGCGGGCTGTTTCGCGATCCGGACCATGTCGTGCCCTTCGCGGCCCTATGTCGACTCGTGAAGCTTGCGGCGGAGCGGACGGGATTGGGCGATCTCGGACTACGTGCGTGCACCGACATCGGCCTCGGCTCGCTGGGCACGGTCGGCTATCTCGTGGCCAACTCGGAAACGGTGGCGCGCGGCCTGGCGGCGCTCGAGACGTTCTTGTACGTGCACGACCAGGGCGCGACTCCCGTCGTGGCACACGACGGCGTCCTGGCGCATCTGGGCTACGAAGTCTTGCAGCCCGAGCTCGCGGGCGCGGAACAGGTCACGTTCGGCGCGCTGGCGATCGCCGCGAACATCATGCGCCAGCTCTGCGGCCGCGACTTCCGCCTGTTGCACGTGTCGATCCTCTACCCGGCCCCTGCCGACACGTCACGGTTCCGGCGCTTCTTCGATGCTCCCGTGCGCTTCGATGCCGAAAGAAACGCGATCGCCTTCGACGCACGCTGGCTCGCCTGGCCCATCTCCAATGCCGACCCTTACCTTCGCAGCGTGCTGTCGGAGCGCATTCGCGGCGAGCTCGCGAGCACCGGAGAAACGGCCGAGGCCCGTATCCGGCGGGTGGTGCGGTCTCTCGTCGCCGGTGGCCGCTTCGCGGTGGACGATGCCGCCACCGCCTTCGGCGTCAACAGGCGCACGCTCGCGCGCCGCCTCGGCGAGCGCGGGACGACGTTTCGCGAGCTTCTCGACGAGGCCCGGCACGAGGAAGCCCGCCGCCTGCTGGCATCGTCCGATTCGCCAGTGGCCGACATCGCCGATCGCCTGGGCTATTCCGATCCCACGTCGTTCGCCCGCGCGTTCGCACGTTGGGCGGGCATATCACCGCAGCAGTGGCGGCGCAGGCATTGCGGGATCTAGGGCTTGCGCGCAACGAGGGCACGAAGCGCACGTTCTGGACACGTCGAGGGCACCGCGCGACTCGTGCCTGGGTTGCCGAATGTCATAATGCCGGCCCCGCCTCGTTCGCTCCGCCGCGCCTGATACGTGACCACGCCTTACCGGGGGATCCCGAATACGTTCCGCACGCGGTTGCGGGCGCGCGACACGCTCATCGGCTGCTGGTGCTCGCTCGCGAGCCCCGTCACCGCCGAAGTGCTGGGCCTCGCGGGCTTCGATTGGCTGCTGCTCGACTGCGAGCACGCGCCCAATGACGTTGGCACGCTGATCCCGCAACTGCTCGCTCTCAAGGACACGGCCAGCGCGCCGGTCGTGCGGCCGCCCGCCAACGATCCCGTCGCGATCAAGCGGCTGCTCGACGCCGGCTTCCACAACGTGCTCGTGCCCTTCGTCGAATCGGCGGAGGAAGCGCAGCGCGCCGTGGCCGCGACGCGCTATCCGCCCGGCGGTATCCGGGGGGTTTCGGTGTCCACGCGGCAAAACCGCTTCGGCACCCTGCCTGGCTTCTTCGCGGCCATCGACGAGAGCATCGCCGTGGTGGTGCAGATCGAAAGCCAACCAGGCATCGATGCGGTGGAGGCGATCGCTGCGGTGGACGGTGTGGACGGCGTATTCGCCGGCCCCTCCGACCTCGCGGCGGCGCTGGGCCATCTCGGCAATCCGGCCCACCCGCACGTGCAGGAGGCGATCCGACACATTCTCGAGCGTGCGCGCGCGTGCGGCAAGGCGGGCGGCATCCTCGCGCCGGTGGAGGCCGACGCCCGCCGCTACCTGCAATGGGGCGCCACCTTCGTGGCCGTGGGCAGCGACCTTGGCGTGCTGCGCGCGGGAACGCAGGCGTTGCGCGACCGCTTCCGCCCGTCCGCCTGAAAGCGTTCGCCTGCATGCCCACGCCTACGCCCTTCCCCGTGCCCGACCTCCAGGGCCGCGTGGTGTTCATCACCGGCGCGAGCGGCGGCCTCGGCTCCGCGCTGGCACGCGCGTGCGCCGCGGCGGGGGCCACCGTGGTGCTCCACGGCAAGACGCAGCGCAAGCTCGAGGCGCTCTACGACGAGATCGAGGCGGCGGGTCATCCGGAAGCCACGATCCTGCCGCTCGACCTCGCCACGGCGTCCGCGGAGGACTTTGCGAATGTGTCGCATGCCCTCATGGCGCAGCTGAAGCGCCTCGACGCGCTGGTGCACACGGCCGCGCTGCTGGGCTCGCTCGGCCCCATCGAGCACCAGAGCTTCGAGAGCTGGCTCGCGCTCCTGCGCGTGAACGTGGCGGCCCCGATGGGCCTGACCCGCGCCCTGATGCCGCTCCTGTCCGCCTCGGCCGATGCGAGCGTGGTCTTCACTCTCGACAATCGGGGCGAAACGCCCCGGGCGTACTGGGGCGGCTACGCCGTGTCCAAGGCAGGGGTGGGAACGCTCGCCCGGGAGCTCGCCGACGAGTGGGACACGCGCGAGCACCTGCGCGTGAATGCCGTGGTGCCGGGTCCGATCCACTCGCCGCTGCGTGGGCGCACGCATCCGGGTGAGGACAAGGCCCAGCTGCCGCCGGTGGACATGCTGCTGCCGCTCTACCTACACCTCATCGCCGGGCAGACGAAGGCCGACAGCGGGCAGCTCGTGGATGCTCAGGCCTGGCTTGCCGGGGCGTCGTGGGCCACTCCGCTGCGCGCATAACGCAACAGGATCCGCAGCCGCCGGAAGTGATCGGGCGGCAGCATGTCGGGCAAGACCAGCACCGCACGCGAGAAGCGGGCGCCGTCGGGACGCCAGACGATAGCCGTGAGCGCGGACGAGACGTAGCTCGCGCTGCGCACGTGTCCCGCTACCAGTCGGCCATCGCGGTAGCGCACGGCCAGCAGCCGATCCCCGCCGAGGTGCAGCGCCGCCACCGAGCGAGATCCTGTGCGCATCGCGATCGTGCGGAAGCTCTCCCATGCCCACGCGAGCACCCCCGCGCCGCCGAGCGCGTGCAGCGCGGGAGGCGCCGGGAGCGCCAGCATCAGCACGAGCGTGGCCAACGCGGCGATCCCCACGCCGACGCCGGCGATGGGAGACGCGTGAAGGGCCACATCGATGACGGGGACGTTGCGCATGAGCCGCATTGCACATCACGCCGTTGTCCCTGAGCGATCATCCGTTCGGACGACCCCGCGACGCCGCCAGCGGATTCATCGGCGGCGACGCGGCACGAAGCGGCCATGGCGCCACGCGAGCCGCGCGATCACCGCTGCTGCGGCGAGGCACGCGACGATGCTCACGACCGAAGCCTCCGGGCCGAACACGCCGCCGGTGAGCCACTCCGGCCCCGACAGCGTTCCGATGAAGAGGCCTTTCGACGGTGTACCCGACACCGCCGCACCGAAGATGCCCCCCTGCATGAAGTTCCATGCGCCATGCATGCCCATCGCGAACCAGAGCCTGCGCGTGAGCACGTAGGCGCACGCAAGAAGAATCCCCGCTTCGAGGGCGATCGCCACGAGCCCCGCCACCGTGGGATGGGGAGACAACACGTGCAGGCCGCCGAAGATCGCCCCCGAGACCACGATGGCGATCAGCGATCCGAAGGCGCTCTCGACCAGGCGGAAGAGGATGCCGCGGAAGATGATCTCCTCGACGACGGCGGCGGTCGCGCTGGCGACGAAGGCAGCGGCCACGCCGCCCCACGGACCGCGTCCCACGATGGCGTAAGCGCCCGCCGCGGCCAGCACGCCGATGACGGTGGCGAAGAGCGCCGCGCCGACCAGCACGCCCGCGCCGGTCTCGCGCCACGCGCCCACGCCTGACAGCTCCGTGACCGGACGCTGCTCGATGCGAAGCACGTAGAAGCGATAGGCCACCACCGCGACCAGGATCACTGCCGGCGGCGCGAGCCATCCGGGCTCGACGCCCGTCGCCTTCGCGAGCCACGACGCGACGAAGCCCGCGGCCATCACCGGCACCACGACGAGCCCGATCGCAAGCCCCAGCCGGCGGGCGAACTGCCCGGGCGCGATTCTCGCGTTCGACACGCCCGCCGTTACGACGGCTTCGTCCCTGCCAGCGCCAGCCACGTCTCGACGACGGTATCGGGATTGAGCGACATGCTCTCGATGCCCTGCTCCACGAGCCATTGCGCGAGATCGGGATGATCGGACGGGCCCTGGCCGCAGATGCCGACGTACTTGTTGGCCTTCTGGCAGGCCTTGATCGCGAGCGAGAGCATGGCCTTTACCGCATCGTCGCGCTCGTCGAACGTGGCAGCGATCGCGCCGCCCGAGTCCCGGTCCACGCCGAGGGTGAGCTGCGTCATGTCGTTGCTGCCGATGGAGAAGCCGTCGAAGTACTCGAGAAAGCGATCAGCGAGGATGGCGTTCGACGGCAGCTCGCACATCATCACCACGCGCAGGCCGTTGCGTCCCCGCTCGAGGCCGTTGCGGGCGAGGAGCGCGAGCACCTGGTCGGCTTCCTTGAGGGTGCGCACGAAGGGCACCATGAGCTCGACGTTGGTGAAGCCCATGGTGTCGCGCACCCGTTTCATTGCCTCGCACTCGAGGGCAAAGCAGTCGTAGAACTCGGCGGCGATGTAGCGCGACGCCCCGCGGAAGCCCAGCATCGGATTCTCCTCGTGCGGCTCGTAGCGATCGCCGCCCAGGAGGTTGCTGTACTCGTTGGACTTGAAGTCCGACAGGCGCACGATCACCTTCTTGGGAAAGAACGCCGCGGCGATGGTGGCCACGCCTTCCACGATCTTCTGCACGTAGAACTCGGTGGGGCTCGCGTAGCCCGCGATGCGCTGCTCGATCTCGCGCTTCAAGTCGCCGGGCTGGGTGTCGAGCTCCAGCAGCGCCTTCGGGTGGATCCCCACATTGCGATTGATGATGAACTCCAGCCGCGCGAGACCCACGCCCTCGTTGGGCAGGCGCTGGAACTCGAAGGCGAGCTCCGGATTGCCCACGTTCATCATGATCTTGGTGGGCGAGGCGGGCATGCGGTCGAGCCGGATCTCCTGGACCTCGACGGGCAGCAGGCCGGCGTAGACGTGGCCGGTGTCGCCCTCGGCGCAGGACACCGTGACCTCGTCGCCGTCGTTGAGCGTGGCGGTGGCGTCGCCGCAGCCCACCACGGCCGGAATGCCCAGCTCACGCGCGATGATCGCCGCATGGCAGGTGCGGCCCCCGCGGTTGGTCACGATGGCCGCGGCCAGCTTCATGACCGGCTCCCAGTCGGGATCGGTCATCTCGGTGACGAGCACGTCGCCCGCGGCCACGCGATCCATCTCGGCGGCGGAGCGGATCATCCGCACGCGGCCTTGGCCGATCTTCTGGCCGATGGCCCGCCCGGTGGCAAGCACCGTAGCGGTTCGGCCCAGGCGATAGCGGCGCAGGACGTCACCGCTGTCCTCCTGCGACTTCACCGTCTCGGGTCGCGCCTGCAGGATGTAGAGCTGGCCGTCGACGCCGTCGCGCCCCCACTCGATGTCCATGGCCCGGCCGTAGTGCTGCTCGATGGTCACCGCCGCGCGGGCGAGCGCCTCGGCCTCGGCATCGGAGATCGAGAAGCGGATCCGCTGGTCGTTCGGCACTTCCTCGGTGGCCGTGGATTTGCCCGCTGCGCGCGACGGCGTGAACACCATCTTGATCGCCTTGCCGCCCACCGACTTGCGCAGGATCGCCGGACGGCCAGCCGCGAGGTTGCGCTTGTCGACGTAGATTTCGTCGGGATTGACGGCGCCCTGCACGACCGTCTCGCCGAGACCGTAGGCGGCGGTGATGAACACCACCTGATCGAAGCCCGACTCGGTGTCGAGCGTGAACATCACGCCCGAAGCGCCAAGATCGCTGCGCACCATGCGCTGCACGCCGGCCGAGAGCGCGACGTCGGTCCCGGCGTAGCCCTTGTGCACCCGATAGGCGATGGCTCGATCGTTGTAGAGCGAGGCGAATACCTCACGTATCGCATCAATTACATTTTCCAACCCGTTGATATTAAGAAATGTTTCCTGCTGACCGGCGAATGAGGCATCCGGCATGTCTTCCGCCGTGGCCGACGAGCGCACGGCAAATGATGCCTCCGGAACGTCGCGCGTGAGCTCCCGATACGCCGTGGCGATGGCTTCGGCCAGGGCAGCCTGCAACGGCGCATCCATGATCCACTGCCGGATCTCCTTGCCGGCCGCGGCCAACGCGCGCACGTCCGCCACATCGAGGCCCGCGAGACGCTGCCGCACACGAGCGGTAAGGTCGTTGTGGGCGAGGAACTCCCGGAACGCCGCTGCCGTCGTCGCAAATCCTCCCGGCACCCGGATGCCCGCGCCGGCGAGTTGGCTGATCATCTCCCCCAGGGAGGCGTTCTTGCCGCCGACCTCGTCGATATCGGACATGCGAAGACGGTCGAACGGGAGAACGAGCGGACGGGCTTGGCTCATGACAGGACCTGACGATCGGAAGCGAAAACGTTGGAATGGTGCGCTGCAACGCGCTGGAAAGGCGCGATCTTACCTGCCGACGGGCGGCTGGGGCTGATGGCGCGCAAACATCGCACCCACCATGCAAACGGCCGCCCCGGGGGACGGCCGTGCAGGCAACAGGCGACGGACGGCAGCGACTACGGCCGCGGATCTGTCACCGGAGGCGCCTGCAACAGGGAATCGTCGTCGTCGTAGCTGCCCGTCTCGCTGTCCTGCGCAAGATTGACGCCGCCGTCGGGACCGCTGCGGTGCCGACTCTTCACGGCACGCCGAAGCGTGCGATAGAGGTCGGGATGCGACTCCTTGAGGTAGCTGATGATCTCGAAGTCGACTCGCTTGACCTGGGACAAATCCAGCTGTTCCACATGAACAAGACGCAGTAACTCCTTGACCGGACGAGGCATGTCCCGCCCGCTCTCGTAGCGCGAGCCCCCGCTCTGGGTAACGCCGATCTGCGTCCAGAACTGCTCCTGGTTCATGCCCAGGCGACGGCGGATCTCCCGGGGGTTGAGGACGCGGTCGAGGATTTTCACGTTATGGGCTTTCGCGGGGACGTTCGGACGGCCATCTGGGCGCTATACCAATGGCATATTTTTGACCCAATCGCGCCCAAGCGCAAGTCGCGCGGACGAGCGGCGCCGGCGGGCATTGCTAGAATGCCCAAGACGGCCCTTCCGCCAACCGTTCGACTCGCGGTTTCGCCCACCTCTTGGCCGGTCGTCTCGCCCACCCCATGTCCTTCGACCTCCACGCGCACTCCACCGCCTCCGACGGCCTGCTCGCCCCGGCCGCGCTCGTGGCCCGTGCGGTGGAGCGCGGGGTCACGGTGCTGGCCCTCACCGACCACGACGATACGGCCGGACTCGACGAGGCGCGCGCAGCGGCGGCGGGCACGCCCCTGGAGCTCATCGCCGGCGTGGAGGTTTCGACCACCTGGGAGCGCCACGCGGTGCACGTGGTCGGCCTCGGCATCGACCCCGCCCACCCCGGCCTCGCCCATGGCCTGGCGGAGTTGCGCGCCGGTCGCGACGCGCGGGCACGGCGTATCGGCGAAGCGCTGGCGCGGGCCGGCATTGCCAACGCCTACGAGGGCGCCTGCCGCTTCGCGGCCAGCGATCGGCTCGTCTCGCGCGCGCACTTTGCCCGCTTCCTCGTGGAGCAGGGCCGCGCCAAGTCCACGCGCGAGGTCTTCAAGCGCTACCTCACCCCCGGCAAGCCGGGCTACGTGCCGCACGCCTGGACGGCGGTGGGCACCGCCGTGAATTGGATCCATGCCGCCGGTGGCCAGGCAGTGCTCGCGCACCCCGGCCGCTACGAGCTCACCGCCACCGGCATGCGTCGCCTGCTCGGCGATTTCCGCGATGCCGGAGGCGATGCCATCGAGGTGGTCACCGCCGCCCACACGCGAGAGGAATACGGCCTGTTCGCCGGTCATGCGCGAACCTTCGGCTTCCTGGCCTCCGCCGGCTCCGACTATCACGGGCCGGGCGAGAGTCCGCTCGACCTGGGTTCGCTACCTGCCTTGCCGCCGGGCCTCACCCCCGTGTGGTCGCAATGGTGACCGGCGCGCGGGGCAAGCGCACGGTCTATTTCATCTCGGACCGCACCGGCATCACCGCCGAGATGCTCGGCAACAGCCTGCTCACCCAGTTCGATGAGATCGACTTCCACCGCATCACCCTCCCCTTCGTCGACACACCCGAGCGCGTAGCAGAGGCGGTGCGAGCCGTGAACGAGACCGCGGAGGCCGAAGGCCGCCGTCCGATCGTGATCAGCTCCGTGGTCGACGAGGCCATGAGCGAGGTGATCCGCCAGGAGGTCAACGCCCTCACCCTCGACCTCTTCCAGGTCTTCATCCAGCCCCTGGAGGCCGAGCTCGGCGCCAAGAGCTCGCACACCGCCGGGCGCTCCCACGGCATCGCCAACAGCCACGAGTACTTCGCGCGCATCGAGGCGATCAATTTCACGCAAGCCCACGACGACGGCGCCACCACCCGCGACCTCGGCAAGGCGCAGGTGGTGCTCGTGGGGGTGTCGCGTTGCGGCAAGACGCCCACGTCGCTCTATCTCGCACTGCAGTTCGGTATCCGCGCCGCGAATTTTCCCCTCATTCCCGACGACTTCGAGGCGCGCCGCCTCCCGGCCTCGGTGCTGCCCTATCGCAGCAAGCTCTTCGGACTCACGATCCAGCCGGAGCGCCTGCGCGAGATCCGCGAGGAGCGGCGACCGGGGAGCAAGTACGCCTCCCTCGACAACTGCCGCCACGAGATCCGCGAGGCGGAGGCGATGATGACGCGCGAAGGCATCCCGATGCTCGACACCACCACCAAGTCCATCGAAGAGATCGCCACCACCATCCTGCATCGCGCCAAGCTGCAGCGGCACGTCTACTAGCCGCGGCGCCGGTTCGGCCGGCGGCACGGCGCGCGAGCGCACCGCTTATTGCGCGGGGGCGCACATCACCACGTGGTCGGCCCCGTCGCCTTCGGCGATCCAGCCCTTGGCCACCATCTCGTCGCGCACGCCGCGGTCGATCGTGTAGCGGTGATTGGCGTCGGAACGGTTGTTGAAGACGCGATAGATGGGTCGCGTGCTCGCGGGGCACTCGCCCGCGGTCGGCAGCATCACGTGCATATAGCTCGGGTCCTCCAGCACGAAGTCGGGCTGCGCATGCTGGGTGGCTTGGCACTCCGCCACGCCGCGGCCGAAGAAGTGGGAGTTGCCGTCCGATGGCGGGATGTAGAAGCGGCACACCTGGCTCGTGCCGGCCTGCTCCGCGGCGACCGCCGTGAAGGTGCGCCCGGTGCGCGTCCACTTGGTGGGCGTCACGCCGGCGTCGAGATTGGCGATCTCCGCTTCGATCCAGGTAATGAAATAGTGA
>CALFEY010000421.1 GCA_937958295.1 uncultured Pseudomonadota bacterium | reverse complement strand
GCGCGGTCGGTCACGGCCGGGGCCGCCTTCAACACGTTGGCAGCGCCCACGAGGGAGCCTTGTACGTCGCTTGCCTTGCCCAGCCGGAGGAGGCGGGTGAGCGCGCGGCAGGCTCCGGCGGCCAGCAGGTGCCCGGTGCCATGGTCGAGCGCCTGGCACGGGAGCGGCGCGGGCGTGTCGCGCCGCGCCGCCTGGGCGCCAGCATGCGCAATGCCGGTGCTCATCTGCACGAGGCTGTCGAAGCCGCGGCGCCCCGCCCACGGGCCCGCCCAGCCGTAGGCATCGTGCCTGACCACGACCAGCGCCGGATTGATCACGTGCAGGCCGTCGGGGCCGAAGCCGAGCATGCCCAACGCGTCGGGGCGGTAGCCGCAGAACACCACGTGGGCCTCGGCCACGAGCTCCGTGAAGCGGCGCCGGTCGTCGTCCTGGGTGAGATCGAGCGCGGCGCAACGCTTGCCGGCCGTCACCTCGGGCAGGAGCGCCGGCACTTCCGCGAAGCCGGGCGGATCGATGCGCAGCACATCGGCGCCGTAGCCGGCGAGATAGCGCGTGGCCACGGGCCCGGCGATCACGCGTGTCAGATCGAGCACACGGAGGCCGGCGAGCGGCCGCGCCGGGGACTTCGCGGGATAGGCAAGGTCGGGTAGGGCGGCGTCGGGCACCTCGCGGCCGGGTCCCACCACCACGGGACGCTCCTTGCGCGTGGCCGCTCCCGCCGGATGGGCAGCCCACTGCTCCGCGCTGCGCATGACGGCGGCGCAGCCGCCCGCGGCAACGACGGCGGCCTCCAGCGCGTCGGCGTCCCACTGCGCGACCTTGTCCGCCACGGCCAGGCGGTCGGCGGGGGCGTCGAGCACCGCGAGGGCGGCGGCAAGGTGGTACGGATAGTTCGTGTGCAGACGGATGAAGGCGTCGCGCGCGCGGTAGTCGCCGGCCACCGGATCCCAGATCGGAGGCATGGCCCAGCCCACCGGCTGCACCAGCGCTTCGAACTTGAACGAGGCCGAGGCGAGGAGGCGGTCGACGGTGACCGCTGCCACCGCTACGTCGGGACCGGTGCGCGTCGCAGCGAGCTCCGCCACGGCAAGCGCCGCGAGACCCACGGTGGCTGCGGCGAAGCCGGTAACGTCGTACACCGAGGGCAGGATCCCGGCCGGTCCAGCGAAGGCAAGGCGGCGCAGGAGCGCGGGATCGCCGCCCAGGTCGGCCCAGAGGGCGCTGGCGAGGGCGGGGGCATGATCCTGGGGAGTGGACATTGGCGGTGGGGAAGCGAGAGGCGATGCGGACGATTGTAGTCACCCGCCGGCACGCGGGCCTTGTCCCGCCTCATCGACCGCCGCGGCGGTCGTTGTCGGAGCCTGATACCCATGCGAAACTCCAGTTTCGCCCTCCCATCCGGAAAAGGCTTCTCCATGATCTCCGCTCGCCTCACCCGCACGCTCCTTGCCGGATTCGTCGCTGCCGCGGCCGTCGGCTCCGCAATCGCGCAGGACATCAAGTTCTTCCGCATCGGCACCGGCGGCACCGCCGGCACGTACTACCCCATCGGCGGGCTGCTCGCCACGGCCATCTCCAATCCGCCGGGCTCGCGCGCGTGCGCCGACGGCGGCAGCTGTGGCGCGCCCGGCGTGGTCGCCACGGCCGTCGCGTCCAATGGCTCGGTCGCCAATATCAACGGCATCCAGTCGGGCCAGCTCGAGTCGGGCTTCACCCAATCCGACGTCGCGTCGTGGGCCTACAACGGCAACGGCGTGTACGAAGGCAAGCCCAAGGTCTCCGACCTGCGCCTCATTGCCAACCTCTATCCCGAGACCATCCATCTCGTGGCGCGCAAGGGGGCCAACATCAAGAGCGTGGCCGATCTGAAGGGCAAGCGCGTGTCGCTCGACGAGCCGGGCTCCGGCACGCTGGTGGATGCACGCATCATCCTCTCCGCATTCGGCCTCACCGAGAAGGATGTGGTGGCCGAGTACCTCAAGCCCAACCAGGCGGGCGACAAGATGAAGGACGGCGGCCTCGACGCCTTCTTCTTCGTGGGCGGCTATCCCACGAGCGCCATCGCCGAGCTCGCGTCCGCCGGCGCGGGCATCGACCTCGTGCCGGTCACCGGTCCGCAGATCGACAAGATGCGCGGCCAGTATGCCTTCTTCGCGCCCGACACGATCCCGGCGAACACGTACAAGGGCGTCGGCGAGGTCAAGACGATTGCCGTCGGCGCCCAGTGGGTCACCTCCGCGAAGCAGCCCGAGGCGCTCATCTACGAGATCACCAAGGCCGTGTGGAACGACAACACGCGCAAGCTCCTCGATAGCGGCCATGCCAAGGGCAAGGCCATCACCCGGGCGAGCGCCACGGCCGGTGCGGGCATCCCGTTCCACCCGGGTGCGGAGAAGTTCTACAAGGAAGCCGGCCTGCTGAAGTAGGCCGATCCGCCCGAACACCCTACGGGGCCGGAGCGCGAGTTGCCGGCCCCGTTTCCATTGCGGCGGCCGGCGGCGTTGCTGGCGCACGCGCGGCGCGACTCGCGGTATCCGGAGCCATTGATGCAGGCCATCGAAATCGACAAGACGCGCGCGCTCGAGGAGAAGTTCGACCCGGAGATGCGCTTTCGGCCCGTGTGGCATCCCGCGGCGCTCGCGGTTACCGCGCTGCTCATCGTGCTGTCGTGCTTCCACTACTACACCGCGGGCTTCGGCCTGCTGCGGGAGGCGACCCATCGCGGCACGCACATGGCCTTCGTGCTCTCGCTCATCTTCCTCGTGTTCCCGCTGCGCAAGGCGATGCTCGAGCATCCGCCCAAGCCGGGCGTGCTCGCCCCGGGCGGCGTGCCGCTATACGACTGGGCCTGCGCGATCTTCGTGGCGGCGGCCGCGCTCTACATCCCCTACGTCTTCGACGACCTCGCCTTCCGGGTGGGCAATCCCAGCACGCTCGACGTGGCGCTCGGCACCGTGCTCGTGGTGCTGCTGCTCGAGGCCACGCGGCGCAGCATGGGCTGGCCGCTGCCGATCATTGCCCTTCTGTTCATGGCCTATGCGCTGTGGGGCACGTACTTCCCCGGCCTGCTCAAGCACTCCGGCTCGTCGTGGCCCGCGCTCGTCAATCACCTCTACCTCACGAGCCAGGGCATCTACGGCATCGCGATCGGCGTGGTGGCGACCTACGTCTTCCACTTCGTGCTCTTCGGCGTGCTCGCCACGGCCATCGGCCTCGGCCAGCTCTTCATCGACATCGCCTCGTGGATCGCCGGGCGCTACGCCGGCGGTCCGGCCAAAGTGTCGGTGTTCGCCTCTGCGCTCTTCGGCATGCTCTCGGGATCATCGGTGGCCAACGCCGTGACCGTGGGCTCGCTCACCATCCCGGCGATGATCCGCCTGGGCTATCCCCGGCACTTCGCCGGCGGCGTGGAAGCGGCCTCGTCCACCGGCGGCCAGATCACGCCGCCCATCATGGGCGCGGCGGCCTTCCTGATGATCGAGTTCCTCGCCTTGCCGTACTCCACGATCATCATCGCGGCGATCGTGCCGGCCTTCATGCACTTCTACGGCGTGTTCATGCAGGTGCACTTCGAGGCCAAGGCGAAGGGCCTGCGCGGCCTCACCCAGGACGAGCTGCCGAACCTGCCGCGGCAGATCAAGGCCAACTGGCCCACGCTGATCCCGCTGGTGTTGCTCGTGGGCATCATCGTCAACGGCAACACGCCCTACCTGGCCGCGTTCACCGGCATCAGCTCGTGCATCCTCGTGGGACTCTTCACCTCGCGGCAGAACACCACCGCCGTGCAGTACGCCGTGCTGTTCCTGATGCATGCGATCCTGCTCGCGATCATCACGCGCGCGTTCGGCAACTCCGGCATGTGGGTGTTCCTGGCCATGGTCGTGGCGGTCCCCTTCGTGCACAAGGCGCTCGGGCGCGAGTCGCGCATCGGACGCGCGGCGATCCTCGCAGCCTTCGAGCTCGGGGCCAAGTACGCGCTGGCGGTGGGCGCGGCGGCGGCCACCGTGGGCATCGTGATCGGCGTGGTCACGCTCACGGGCGTGGGCTTCAAGCTGTCGTACATCGTCACGTCGGCAGCCAGCGTGATGGCCGGCTGGGTGGCGAGCGTGCTGCCCACCGGCTGGGCCAACATGACCACGCTGACGCTCGTCGCGGCGCTCGTCATGACCGGCTTCGTGTGCATCCTCATGGGGTGCGGCATCCCCACCACGGCCAATTACATCATCATGGTCACGGTGGCCGCACCCACGCTCGTGCTGCTTGGCGTGCAGCCGATCGTCGCCCACTTCTTCGTGTTCTACTACGGCGTGCTCGCGGACATCACGCCACCGGTGGCGCTCGCGGCCTACGCGGCGGCGGGCATGGCGGGCTCCGATCCGTTCAAGACGGGCAATACCGCGTTCCGCCTGGGCCTCGGCAAGGCGCTGGTCCCGTTCGTGTTCGTTTTTGCACCGTCGCTGCTCATCATGGTGAAGGGCTTCGCGTTGCAGGAATTCGTGCTCGCCTTCGCGGGCTGCCTGCTCGGCATCACCGTGCTCTCGGCAGCCTTGTCGAAGTACATGTTCGCGCCCATGCGCACCTGGGAGCGCATCTTCTGCCTCCTCGCCGCCATCCTCATGATCGCGCCGGAGCTCGTGAGCACGTTGATCGGGGTGGGTCTCATGGCACCCGTTGTGGCGGCGCAGCTCGCACGGCGCAGGGTGAGAAGGGCCCCCGCGACCTAGGGCCGCCGCCGGGCGGCGCCCATGCGAGACGCCGTCGCCCACCGGGGCAGGCGCGGGGCCTAGTCGAGCGCCGCCGCGATCCACGCGGCGCCGCGCGCGCCGAACACGTTCCACGCGAGCCCGGCGAGCACCAGCGCCACGCCCGCTGCCTGGATGGGCGCCAGACCCTCGCCGAGAAAGGCCCAGCCGCTCGCGAGCCCCGACACCGGAATCAGCAGCGCGAACGGCGCGATCACCGCGGTGGGGTAGCGATGCAGGAGCGCATTCCACGCGGCGAGGCCGAAGAGCGTGGCGAAGTAACTCATGAAGAGCACGCAGGCCCAGGGCTGCCACGTCATGTCACGCACCGCGGCCACGGCCGCGGGCCCGCCCTCGAACAGATACGACGCCACGAACAAGGGCAGCGGTGCCGCGACGCTCGACCACACCACCATGGCGAACATGTCCACGCCGCGGTCGTTGCCGAGGCTGTCCCGCCCGGCGACCTTGGCGATGATGTTGGCGATGGCCCAGGACAAGGCGGCGGCGATGACGAGCGCAAAGCCGATCGCCGTGGCGCCGACGCCGCTCATCACCTTGTGCGCGCCGAGCACTGCCAAGCCCGCCCCGGCGATGGCGGCGCCCACGATGCTGTGCAGCGTGAGACGGTCGTGCAACCACCAGGCGGCGAGCAGGATCGTGAAGAAGGCCTGCATCTGGATGACGAGCGACGACAGGCCGGCCGGCATCCCCAGGCGCAACCCCAGGAAGAGCAGGCCGAACTGGAACACGCCGATGGCAAGGCCGTAGGCGACGAGCGCGCCCCACGACACGTCGGGTCGGCGCACGAAGAACACCGCCGGCACGGCGGCGCAGAGGAAGCGCAGCGCCGCCAGGGCGAACGGCGGGACGGTGTCCAGCGCCCAGCGCATGGGGACAAAGGCGAAGCCCCAGATCGTCACTACGGCGAGGACGAGGAGGGCGTCGCGGGACGAGAGGCGGGCGGACACGGGCCGGTGATTCTACCGGGGCGGATCCGGGGGCGGCCACGGGGGAAGGGATACCGGCCTCCGGCATGCACGGTCCCCCGGTCCGTGGAATATTTGTTCCATCTCGACGGAATATCGAAACTTGCGTTTCACATATCCCTGCGGGACAATGCCGTCCCCGCGCCGCCGCGCGGTCCTCGCATTTCACGCACCGCCATCATGCGCAACGCCACTCCCTTCGCCTCCGGCCGGCCCCTCGACGTCGTCTGCCTCGGCCGCTTCGCCGTCGATTTCTATGCACAGCAGATTGGCGCCCGGCTCGAGGACTGCACGGCGTTTTCGAAGTATCTGGGGGGGTCTTCGGCCAACACGGCATTCGGCTGCGCGCGCCTCGGATTGAAGGCCGGACTCATCTCGCGGGTGGGTAACGATGCCAATGGCCGCTTCCTGGTGGAAACCATCGCCAAGGAAGGCTGCGACACGAGCCACGTGAGCGTGGATCCGCAGCGGCTCACCGGCGCCGTGGTGCTGGGCATCAAGGACAAGGACACGTTCCCGCTCATCTTCCTGCGCGAGAACTGCGCCGACATGGCGATCACCGAGGACGACATCGGGGAGGCGTACATCGCATCCTCGCGCGCGCTCCTCATCACCGGCACGCACTTCTCCACGAGCTACATCGATCGCATCAGCAACCTGGCGCTCGACCGCGCGCGCGCCAACGATGTCCGCACGGTGCTCGACATCGACTATCGCCCGGTGCTGTGGGGGCTTACCAACCGCGGCGACGGCGAGACGCGCTTCATCCCCTCCGACGGCGTGACTGCGCACCTGCAGCGTATCCTGCCCAAGTTCGACCTCGTGATCGGCACCGTCGAGGAGTTCAACATCGCGGGCGGCAGCCTCGACATCATGGAGTCGCTGCGCGCGGTGCGTGCGCTCACCCCCGCCACGCTGGTGGTCAAGCGCGGGCCGATCGGCTGCGCGGTGATCGACGGCGCCATCCCCGCTTCGCTCGACGCCGCGTTCAACGGTCAGGGCGTGAACGTGGAAGTGCTGAACGTCTTGGGCGCCGGCGATGCGTTCTCCGCGGGCTTTCTATCCGGCTGGGTGCGTGGCGAGGATTACGATCGCTGTACCCGCTACGCCAATGCGTGCGGCGCCCTCGTGGTGTCGCGGCATGGCTGCGCGCCGGCGATGCCCACGCGCGTGGAGCTCGACTACTTCCTCGCCAACGCCGACCGGATCCCGCGCCCCGACCAGGACGCCACGCTCACCCGCCTGCACCGGGTGACGGCGCCGCGGACGCCGCGTGACGAGGTGTTCGCGTTCGCCTTCGATCATCGCAATCCCTTCTTCGAGCTCGCGCAACGCGCTGGAGCCGGAGAGCACCGGCTGCCCCGCCTCAAGCAATTGCTGGTGGAGGCGGTGGCGGAGGTCGAGGCGGCGCGCGGGCTGGCCGGCAAGGTGGGCATCCTCTGCGACGACCGCTACGGCCAGGACGCACTCAACGCCGCGACCGGGCGCGGCTGGTGGATCGGACGCCCCGTGGAGCTGCCAGGGTCGAATCCGCTCACCTTCGATCGCGGCCGCTCGGTGGGCACCACGTTGTCGACCTGGCCGCTGGAGCACGTCGCGAAGTGCCTCGTGGCCTACCATCCGGACGACGCCATCGACAACCGGCTGGAGCAGGAGGCGCAGGTGCGTGCGCTCTACGACGCCGTGCAGGCGAGTGGCCACGAGCTTCTGCTCGAGATCATCCCCCCGAAGAACATGCCGCGCAGCGACGACACGGTGTATCGCTCGCTCAAGCGGTTGTACAACCTCGGCATCTATCCTGAGTGGTGGAAGCTCGAGCCGATGTCGGCGGCGCAGTGGAAGAACGTCGATGCGCTCGTCGCCGAACGCGATCCGCACTGCCGCGGCGTGCTGCTACTCGGGCTGAATGCGCCCATGGACACACTCGCCAAGGGCTTCGTGGACGCGCAGGCGAGCAAGACCTGCCGCGGCTTCGCCGTGGGCCGCACGCTCTTCCAGGACCCCGCTGCCGCCTGGCTCGCCGGGACGAGCGACGATGCCGTGCTGAAGCAGCAGGTGCGTGCCAACTTCGAGCGGCTGATCGACCTCTGGAAACAGGGGCGGTCGTGAGCACGCCGCGTTCGCGCAGGGTCCCGGGCCGATGCGCCTGACCGCCGCCCAGGCGCTCGTCCGCTACCTGGCGGCGCTGCGCGCGCGCACCCCTCAGGGGATCGAGCCGCTGTTCGCGGGCGTGTTCGCCATCTTCGGCCACGGCAACGTGGCGGGGATGGGCGAGGCACTGCACGGGCAGCGCGGTGTCCTGCCTACGTATCGCGCGCACAACGAGCAGGCGATGGCGCACGCGGCCATCGCCTTTGCCAAGACGAGCTTCCGCCGGCGCATGATGGCCTGCACCACCTCCATTGGCCCGGGTGCCACCAATCTCGTTACGGCCGCCGCGCTCGCGCACGTGAACCGCCTGCCCGTGCTCTTCCTGCCGGGCGACGTCTTCATCTCCCGCGCCCCGGACCCGGTGCTGCAGCAAGTGGAGGACTTCGGCGACGGTACGGTCACCGCCAACGACTGCTTCCGGCCGGTGTCGCGCTACTTCGACCGCATCGTGCACCCCGCGCAGCTCCACAATGCGCTCCCGGAGGCCGTGCGCGTGCTCACCGACGCCGCGCTGTGCGGGCCGGTCACGCTGGCACTGCCGCAGGACGTGCAGACGATGGCCTTCGACTATCCCGATGCCTTCTTCGAGCCGCCGCTCGTGACCTTCGAGGCGCCGGCGCCATCCGCGGCCTCCATTGCCGCGGCGGCCGCGGTGCTCCGGGGCGCGCAACGGCCGTTGCTCGTGGCCGGCGGCGGTGTCTTGTATGGCCTGGCCACCGATGCCTTGCGCACCTTTGCCGATGCGCACGGCATTCCAGTCGCTGAAACGCAGGCGGGCAAGAGCGCGCTGCCGTGGGATCACCCGCTGCAGCAGGGCGCCATCGGCGTCACCGGCTCGCCTGCGGCCAATGCGCTTGCGGCCGATGCCGACGTCGTGCTGGCGGTGGGCACACGCCTGTCCGATTTCACCACCGGCTCGCATTCGCTGTTCACGCAGGCGCGGCTCGTGAACCTCAACGTCAATGCCTTCGACGCGCGCAAGTGGCGCGGCCTTGAGGTGGTGGGTGACGCCAAGGCCGGGCTCGATGCGCTGGCGGAGGCTTTGCGCGGCTGGACGGCCGCGCCCGCGTGGCAGGTGCGGGCGAAGCGCGGCGCCACCGCCTGGCGCGACGACATCGCGCGGCTCACCGGGCAGCGCGACGTCGCCTTGCCCTACGACGGCGACGTCATCGGGGCGGTGCAGCGCTCCTCGCCGCTGTCCGCGGCCAAGGACATCGTGGTGTGCGCGGCCGGCACGCTCCCGGCGGAGCTGCACAAGCTCTGGCGCACGACGGAGCCCGGCGGCTATCACATGGAGTACGGCTTCTCCTGCATGGGCTACGAGATCGCCGGCGGCCTTGGCGTGAAGATGGCCTGTCCCGACCGCGAGGTCGTGGTCATGGTGGGCGACGGCAGCTATCTCATGCTCAATGCCGAGATCGCCACGTCCGTGGCGCTCGGTCGCAAGCTCCTCATCGTGATCCTCGACAACCGGGGCTACGGTTGCATCAACCGGTTGCAGCAGGCGGTGGGCGGCGAGCCCTTCAACAATCTCTTCGACGAGGGTACCGAAGGAGTCGCGCCGCGCATCGACTTCGCCGCGCATGCCGCCGCGATGGGCGCGGGGGCGGAGCACGTCACGACCGTGCCTGCGCTCGAGGCGGCGCTCGCGCGCGCCCGTGCGAGCGAGCGCACCTACGTCGTAGTGATCGACACCGACCCCGCGCGCACCACGGCCGAGGGTGGCTGCTGGTGGGAGGTGGCGGTGCCGGAGGTGTCGGAGCGGGCGCAGGTGCGTGCGGCGCGCGAGGCCTACGACGCCGGCAAGCAGAAGCAGGTTCCGTAGGCCGCGGTACCCGACAGGCCTTGGCAAGGATCGGTGTTCCAGGTACGGCGCGCGAATTGAACGAGGCAATGCGATGAACGTGAAGATCGGCATCAATCCCATCTCGTGGAGCAATGACGACCTGCCGTCCCTCGGCGGGGAGACGTCCCTTCACACCGCCCTCACCGAGGGCCGCAAGATCGGCTATCAGGGCTTCGAGCTCGGCAACAAGTTTCCCCGCGAGCCGGCGGCCCTGCGCAAGGTGCTGGGCGAGCACGGTCTCGAGCTCGTGTCCGGCTGGTACTCGGGACGGCTCGCTCGCCGCTCCGTGGAAGAGGAGATCGAGGCGGTCGGGCCGCACCTCAAACTCCTCGCCGACAACGGCGCGAAGGTGATGGTCTACGGCGAGGTCGCCGACAGCATCCAGGGCTCGCCGCAGCCGCTGTACAAGCGTCCGCGCTTTTTCACGGCGGAGCAGTGGGACCGCTACGCCGAGCGCCTCACACGCTTTGCGCGGCACACCCTCGCGCACGGCGTGCGCGTGGCGTACCACCACCATATGGGCGCCTACGTGGAGGCGCCCGCGGACGTCGACGAGCTCATGCGTCGCGTAGGCCCCGAGGTGGGCCTCCTCTACGATACCGGCCACATGACCTTCGCCGGCGGCGACGCCGTGGCCATGCTCGCCAAGCACGTGCACCGCGTGTGCCACGTCCATTGCAAGGACGTGCGTCCCGACGTGATCCGCCTCGCGCGCAACAACAACTGGAGCTTCCTCGAGTCGGTGATCAACGGCGCCTTCACGGTACCCGGCGACGGCGTGGTGGATTTCCCCGCGGTGATGAGGATCCTGCGCGACAACGGCTATGCCGGCTGGCTCGTGGTGGAAGCGGAGCAGGATCCGGTAGTGGCGCCGAGCTATGCGTACGCGGACAAGGGCTTCCGGACGCTCAAGCAACTCGTCACGGCTTGAAAAGCGGAGCATTGCGATGAGCCTCCTCGTCAAGGCGAAGAAATCCGGCCGCGACATCGTCGCGGTCACGCCCGCGTCGGCGGGCTGGACATACGTCGGCTTCGCCGCGCACCGGCTCGCCGGCGGCGACTCGGTGCAGCGGCCCGGCAACGACGACGAGGTGTGCGTCGTGGTGTTGCGCGGCAAGGTCACGCTGACTGCCGGCGCACAGACCTGGCACGAGATCGGCAAGCGCGAGAGCGTCTTCGCCGACGAGGCCCCCTACGCCGTTTATGTGCCCGCGGGTGCGGCGATCGAGGTCACGGCCCACGGGGTCGCGGAGATCGCGTTCGCCAGCGCGCCGGCGCCGCGGTCGCGGGGCGTGCGTCCCGCGCGACTCATCGAGCCTGGGTCGATGAAGCGCTTCGCGCGCGGCACCGGCGCCAATACGCGCTACGTGTGCGACATCCTTCCGCAGACGGAGCCGGCCGATCGCCTGCTCGTGGTCGAGGTGGTCACGCCCTCCGGCCACTCGTCGAGCTATCCCCCGCACAAGCACGATACCGACAACCTGCCGGTGGAGAGCTCGCTCGAGGAGACGTACTACCACCGCCTGAATCCCGCGCAGGGCTTTGCGTTCCAGCGGGTGTACACCGACGACCGCTCCCTCGACGAGGCGCTCGCCGTGGAGGACCATGACGTGGTGATGGTGCCGCGTGGCTACCATCCCGTGGTGGTGCCCTACGGCTACGACTCCTACTACCTCAACGTGATGGCGGGCCCCACCCGCGAGTGGTACTTCAAGAACGACCCTGTGCACGAGTGGATGCTCGCGAAAAAATAGACAAGGACACGCAATCATGGAAGCCGCACTCTTCGGCGCCGGCCGCATCGGCAAGATCCACGCGGGCAATCTCGCCAGGCAGCCCGGCGTGCGGCTGCGCTACGTCGTGGACGTGGACGCTGCCGCCGGCGCCGCCCTCGCGCAGCAGCACGGCGCCCGGGTCGCCACGGCCGAGGAGGTCTTCGCCGACAAGGACGTGCGCGTGGTGGTGATCGGCTCGTCCACCGATACCCACGCCGATCTCATCACTCGCAGCGCGGCCGCCGGCAAGGCGATCTTCTGCGAGAAGCCGGTGGACTTGTCGGTGGAGCGCGCGCGCAAGTGCGCGGCGGCCGTGCAGGCCGCCGGCGTGGCGTGCCTCATCGGTTTCCAGCGCCGCTACGATCCCACGTTCAATGCCGCCAGGCAGCGCATCGACAAGGGCGAGATCGGCGACCCCGAGATGCTCGTGGTCACGAGCCGCGATCCCGGGGCGCCGCCCGTGGACTACATCAAGCGGTCGGGCGGCATCTTCCGCGACATGCTGATCCACGACTTCGACATCTTCCGCTGGATCCTCGACGACGAAGCCGCCACGCTGTACGCGACGGGGAG
>CALFEY010000420.1 GCA_937958295.1 uncultured Pseudomonadota bacterium | reverse complement strand
GCCGCCGAAGCCGCGCCCGGCGTGCTGGCCGTGCTCACCGGAGCCGAGCTCCTTGCGGCCGGCGTGAAGCCGCTGCCGCGCTCCACCGACTTCAAGCGCCCCGACGGAGGCCGCGCCGATTCGCCGCCGCAGCATGCTCTGGCGGTGGACGTCGTTCGCCACGTGGGTGAGGCGGTGGCGGCGGTGGTGGCGCAAACGCGGGCGGAGGCGCGCGAAGCGGCCGACCTCGTGGACGTACGCTACGACATGCTGCCTTCGGTGTGCCACATGGACGACGCCCTCGCCAAGGGCGCCCCGCTCGTTCATCACGGGGCGCCCGGCAACGTCGCAGCCTTCGCGCGCTACGGCAGCGCCGACGCTGCCACGCTCGCCATCGCCTCGAGCCGGCACGTGGTCACGCTCGACCTCGCGAACCAGCGCTTGGCGCCATCGCCCATGGAGCCGCGCGTGACGCTCGCGAGCCCCGATGCCGAGTCGGATCGCCTCACGCTGCATGTGAGCAGCCAGACGCCTACCGGGGTGCGCGACAAGCTCTGCGAGGTGCTGGGATGGCCCATGGAGAGCGTGCGCGCCGTGGTGGGCGACGTGGGCGGTGGCTTCGGCATGAAGACGGCGCTGTATGCCGAGGACGTGGTCGTCGCGCTTGCGGCGCGCCGCCTCGCGCGCCCGGTCAAGTGGGTGGCCGATCGCCTGGAGGAGTTCGTCGCGGCCTCGCACGGCCGCGATCTCGCCACCCGCGCCACGCTCGCCCTCGACGAGGAGGGCCGCATCCTGGCCCTGCGCATCGACTCGCACGCCAACCTTGGTGCCTACGCCACGCCTGCTGGCGCGGCGATCCAGCTCCTCATCGGGCCGTGGGTCACGACGAGCGTGTACGAGGTGCCGATCGTGGACGTGCGCATCGCGGGTGTGCTCACGCATACCACGCCCACCGGACCGTATCGCGGCGCCGGCCGGCCGGAGGCCATCTACATCATCGAGCGCCTGCTCGACGCTGCCTCGCGCAGGTGCGGTCTCGACCGGGTGGAGCTACGTCGCCGTAACCTCGTCAAGCCGGTGCAGATGCCCTATCGCAACCCGCTCGGCAAGACCTACGACACGGGTCGCTTCGAGCGCGTGCTCGACCTCGCCCTCGTGCATGCGCAGTGGGACGGCTACGACGCCCGTGCGGCGGCCAGCGCGCGCCGCGGCAGGTTGCGCGGCCGGGGGATCGTCACGTTCCTCGAGTGGACGGGGGCGGAGGTCTTCGCCGAGCGCGTGACCATCACGGTCACGGGCGATGCGATCGAGATCTACTCCGCCACGCAGCCCATGGGCACCTCGCTGTCCACCACCTTCACGCAGCTCGCGGTGGATGTGTTCGGCGTGCCGCCGGAGCGCATCCGGCTCGCGTTCGGCGACACCGATCGTGGCACGGGCTTCGGCAGCGCCGGCTCGCGCTCGCTCTTCGTGGGCGGGTCCGCCGTGCACGTGGCCGCCGAGCGCACTGTGCGCAAGGGACAGGAGCTCGCCGCGGCCGCGCTGGAGGCCGCAGCCAGCGACATCGAATATGCCGAGGGCGAGTTCCGCATCGCCGGCACGGACCGCGCGATCGGCCTCTTCGAGCTCGCGGCGGCGCAGGCGGAGCAGCGGATCGCGCTCGTGTCCGACAGCCGCGTGAGCGAGGCGACCTGGCCCAACGCGTGTCACGTGTGCGAAGTGGAGATCGATCCCGACACTGGCGTGGTGGAGGTTGATCGCTACTGGGGCGTGAACGATGTCGGGCGCGTGATCAATCCGCTCGTGGTGAACGGCCAGCTCGAGGGCGGCGCGCTCCAGGGCATTGGCCAGGCGCTGTGCGAGGCGATGGTGTACGACCGGGCAACGGGCCAGCCCCTCACGGGCAGCTTCCTCGACTACGCCCTGCCGCGTGCCGACATGGCCCGCCACTTCGCCATGACCACCGACGAAGGCACGCCCTCCACCAACAACCTGCTCGGGGTGAAAGGCGTGGGCGAGCTCGGCACGATCGGTGCGACGCCGGCGGTGGTCAATGCGGTGCTCGATGCGCTGCATCGCGCCGATCCCGCATGTCCGGTCGATACCTTGCAGATGCCGCTCACCTCCGAGCGCGTGTGGCGCGCGCTCGTGGGCGCCGCGTCGTAGCGGCGGTGCCTGCAGCCGGTGCGGTCGGCTAGCGGCGCAGCGGCCGTCCCCAGCGCCAGTAGGCGAGCATGATCGCACCACCCACGAGTCCGCCGAGGTGCGCGAAATGCGCCACACCGGTGCGGGCGCCGCTCACTCCGAGGGCGAGCTCGGCCACGGCGTAGATGACGACGAAGATGCGCGCCGGGATCGGCACGGGGATGAAGAGAAGAAAGAGGCGGTTGCGCGGGAAGTAGGCCGCATATGCCAGCAGCAGCCCGAACACGCCGCCCGACGCGCCCACCGTGGGATAGATGTTCCCCGCCCCCATGCTCGCGAGGAGCTGGGTGAGCGCTGCCGTGACCACGCAGACGAAGTAGTAGGCCAAGAACCGCCGCGGCCCCACCACCTGCTCGAACGGCCCGCCGAACATGTACAAGCCGAACATGTTGAAGAGCAGGTGGGTGAGGCCCCCATGCAGGAACCCGTAGGTGACGAGCTGCCACACATGGAAGTCGACCTGGCCGCCGCTCGCCGCGCCCGACCCCACGGGCCACAGGGCAAACGGGAAGAGCAACTCCGGCAGGACGGCGCTCTGGATCAGGAAGATCGCCACGTTGGCGACGATGAGGGCGGTGGTGACGGGCGGCATGATCCCGACAGTATGGAGGCGAAACGGTCGCGGACAACGGCACCTTGCAACCGCCGCCGGGGAACCGCGCGTGACCTGCCGTGGTCCATGCGCATGTCGCCGCGTTGTCGGCCGCACGCGGCGCTTGCCCGTTGTACGATCCTCTCGTTCCGCTCTCGAGGCTCTTTCGCATGCGCTCGCCCGTTGCCATCCTCGCTGTCCTGCGTCCCGTCCGCGGCCGCCGTGCGGGTTGGGCCATCGCGATGCTGGCAGTGGCCGGACTTCTCGCCACCGGGTGTGCCTCGCTCGAGGAGAAGGAGCGGGAGTGGACGTTCCGCGTCGTCCGGTCGGATGCCGGCTGGTACGGCGGTGCGCCGGCCAGCGTGCAGGATGTGTACCTCCCGGTGGGCGACAAGCCCGGCCAGCGCATCCACGCGTGGTGGTGGCCGGCGGCCGACCCCGACGCGCCCGTGGTCTACTACCTCCACGGCGTGCGCTGGAACCTCACGGGGCACGTCCGCCGCATGCAGCAGTTGCGCGACTACGGCTTCGCAGTGTTCGCCATCGACTATCGCGGCTTCGGCAAGAGCGACGGCGAGTTGCCGTCGGAGTCCATGACCTACGAGGATGCCGCCGCCGGCTGGGCGTGGGTGGCGCGGCAACAGCCGGATCCGGCCCGGCGCCTGATCTATGGCCACTCGCTTGGGGGCGCGGTGGCGATCGACCTTGCCGCGCGCCTCGCGCGCGGGCATCCGCAGGCACCGCAGGCCCGAGGGCTGATCGTGGAGTCCACGTTCACCTCGCTGCCGGACATCGCCGCCGAGCTGTCGTGGAGCTGGCTGCCCACCCGCCTGTTCATGTCGATGCGCTACGACTCCATCGACAAGGTGCGCGCCATCGACGTCCCCGTGTTGTTCGTGCACGGCACCGGCGACCGCTACGTACCTGCGCGATTCTCGCAAGCGCTCTACGACGCCTGCGCCGCCCCGAAGCGACTGCTCCTCGTCGAGAACGGCGGTCACAACAACGCGATGTGGGTGGGCGGCGAGCAGTACCAGCGCGCGTTCGCCGAATTCTTCGCCCTGGCCCCCGCACCGGGCGGGTCGTAGCGCGTCCGGCCATGACGCGCAACCCGCCGCCTGCATTCGCCATCGGCTTCGCCTCGGTCCACGATGCACCGGCCATGGCCGCGCTGTCGCGCGATGCGATCGAGCACGGGCTGACGTGGCGCTACCGGACCTCGCGGATGGCGCAGTTCGCCGGCGATCCCCATTGCGTCGCGCTCGTGGGCAAGGCCGGTGACGCATTCGCCGGCTTCGCGGTCATGCAGTTCCATGATGAGCGGGCGCATCTGGTGCTTCTCGCGGTGCAGCCTGCTTGGCGTCGCAGGGGCCTTGGGCGTGCGCTCGTGACATGGTTGTTGCAGTCCGCGCGCACGGCGGGCGTGGCATCGGTGCACGTCGAGTTGCGCGAGGGCAATCGAGTGGCCCTCGCCCTCTACCGCGACGCCGGGTTCGTGCCGTCGCTGCGGATGGCGGGGTACTACGAAGGCAAGGAGAATGCCGTACGGATGCTCCTGATGCTCCGCACGCCGGGCGAGTCGCTGCCCGGGTGGGAGCTGCCGGCGGCATTCCGCCGACGGTAATGATCGGCTACGGCATGGCCGTACCGGCTACTGTCCGGCGCCTTGGTAGTCGCCCCAGAAGCGTTGGAACTCTTCTGCATCCAGACGCCCGTCGCGATTGCGGTCGGCCTCGTCGAAGTTGACGGTGCCGGGCAGGCGATCGGTATCGTGCCGGGTAACGTAGCCGTTGCCGCCATCGAGCTTGTCGAAGGCGGTGATGACCGATTCGGTGCGCGTCGGGGTGCCCGTCAGACCCGTCGCGGGAGGCGCAGCCATGGGCGGCGTATCGAGCGGCGTCCCTGCCGAATTGTTGGGGGCCGTGAGCGCACTCGACTGCGCGAAGACAGCGCCCGAAACCACGAGCGCAGCCAGGGCCACGAGCGAGCGGGAACGGTGAAATGGGCGATTCATGACTTGTCCTCCATTGGGGCAGGAAGGGCCCCGCATGATCACCACGATAGGCGCAGGTTCACGTGCGCGCTGTAGGTACGTGCCCGCAAATCGCGTCGGACGGCGCCTTTGCGGTAGCATCGGCGCATGACGACATCCGCCTGCCTGCGATGAGCCCCCGCGCGATCGTCCTTCTGAGCGGCGGACTCGATTCCGCGACGGTGCTCGCGATTGCGCGCAAGCAGGGCTACCTGGTGTACGCCCTGAGCTTTCGCTATGGCCAGCGCCACGTGATCGAGCTCGACAGCGCGCGGCGCATCGCGCATGCGCACGGTGCGGCCGATCACATCGTGGTGGATATCGACCTCGCGAGCTTCGGGGGCTCGGCGCTCACCGCCGACATCCCGGTGCCCAAGGACCGCTCGCCCGCGGCGATGGAGCGCGGCATCCCGGTCACCTACGTGCCCGCCCGCAACACCATCTTCCTGAGCTTTGCCTTAGCTTGGGCGGAGACGCTCGGCGTGTCCGAGATTTTCATCGGCGTGAACGCGCTCGACTATTCCGGCTACCCCGATTGTCGGCCCGAGTACATCGCCGCGTACGAGACCATGGCCAACCTTGCCACCCGCGCTGGGGTGGAGGGCACGCAGCACCTGCACATCCACACGCCGCTCATCGACATGACGAAGGCGCAGATCATCGCCCGTGGCCAGGCGCTCGGCGTGGACTACGGCATGACCACGAGTTGCTACGACCCCGCCCCCGACGGCGCACCTTGTCGTCGGTGTGATGCGTGCCAGCTCCGCGCCAAGGGCTTCGCCGAGGCCGGCACCACGGACCCGCTGTTCAGCCGCTATCCCGCGCTCACGGCGCGCTAGCCGGGCGGCCGGCGCCCCGAGCCCGTCGGAGGAACGGGCATTTCCGCGAGCACCGGCACGCGGCTGCCGACGTGCCCCATGGCCAGCACCGTGGCCAGCGGCGACTGCTCCAGGAGCTCGTGCAGCCATAGCGCATAGCCGTCGTCGCTCGGATGCAGGCCGTCGGCGGCGTTCAAACGGTCGGACTCTTGCGCGAAGGGGTCGTCGTCCTTCGGCTTGTAAAGGTTGACGTACGCGAGGCCACGCAGGGCGGCCTGCTCGCGTACCACGGCGTGCAGGGTTTGCGAGCGCGACGTCATGATCCACGACACGGGCGGCAGGAAGAACGGTGCGTTGCCCATGTTGCCGGCCGGCATGATCACCACGAGAGGCGCCATCGACTTCGCGCGGAGCGCTACGCCATCGATGTCGTGCCGCAGCGTCGATTCGCGCGTGAAGCGCAGTACATCGTTGCCACCGGCCATGATCAGGATCGCATCGTAGCGCTGGCCCGGGGCCGCCTCAAGCTGCGCTTCCAGGTCCTCGAAGCGGGCGCCGTTGCGCGCGAGGTTGTCGATCGCAAGCTCGGGCGAGCGCGCGGCGAGCTGGCCCGCCACGCTCATTTCCGGGCCGCTGGCGCCCGTGCCCACCGCCGTGCTGTCCCCGATCACGAGCAGCCGGGCGCGCGCGCGGCTCGGCTCGATCGAGAACGGCTCGGCCTGGCGGGCGAGGTTGCGCGAGGTCTCGAGGCGCTGCGCCATGCAACCGGCGAGGGTGGCCACGGCGAGGCCGGCGGCGGCGAGGATCACGATGCGCGTGCGATTCATGGCAAGCCATGGTGCTTGCGCCGCCGCCTCCGCGCCGTCCGTGGCGGCCCGCGCGGTGGTGTCGTCGACTGTCTTACACCCGGAAGCCGGTCAGCGCGGCGTGGGATCGGAGCCTGTGGGCAGGTCGTGCCCCGTGCGCGCGGCTCCCACGGAGCGCGGGCTCGTATCGCGCTCCACCTCTTCCTCCACGGCCGCCTCGCTCGCGGGCTGTTCCACCTCGATCGCGCCGTCCTCGGCGTCGTCGGCGTCGTCGGCCAGGAAGCCGCCGCTCTGGTGCGCCCACAGCTTGGCGTAGATGCCGCCGGCCGCAAGCAGCGTCTTGTGGTCGCCCTCCTCCACCACGCGGCCGCGGTCGAGCACGAGCAGGCGGTCCATCGCGGCGATGGTGGAGAGCCGATGCGCGATGGCCACCACCGTCTTGCCCTCCATGAGGCGGTTGAGGCTCGCCTGGATGGCGGCCTCGACCTCGCTGTCGAGCGCGCTCGTGGCCTCGTCGAGCAGAAGAATCGGCGCGTCCTTTAGCATCACGCGCGCGATCGCCACCCGCTGGCGCTGCCCGCCGGAGAGCTTCACGCCGCGCTCGCCCACGTGTGCGTCGTAGCCGCGCCGGCCCTTGGGATCGACGAGGTGATCGATGAAGCCGTCGGCCTCGGCCCGCGAGGCGGCGGTGAGCATCTCGGCCTCGGTGGCGTCGGGACGGCCGTACACGATGTTGTCGCGCACCGAGCGATGCAGGAGCGACGTGTCCTGCGTGACCATGCCGATCTGCGCGCGCAGGCTCTCCTGCGTCACGAGCGCGATGTCCTGGCCGTCGATGAGGATGCGGCCGCTGCCCACGTCGTAGAAGCGCAGCAGCAGGTTCACGATGGTGGACTTGCCCGCGCCCGAGCGGCCCACGAGGCCGATCTTCTCGCCAGGCCGGATATGCAGGCAGAGGTCGTCCACCACGTTGGCGCGGCCGCCGTAGCCGAAGCTTACGTGCTCGAAGCGGATGTCGCCTTGCGTGACCACGAGCGGCTTCGCGCCGGGCGCGTCCACCACGACGTGCGGCTTCGACAGGGTGGTGATGCCGTCCTCCACGGTGCCGATGTGCTCGAACAGCGCGGCCATCTCCCACATCACCCAGTGCGAGATCCCGTTCAGCCGCAAGGCCATGGCGGTGGTGGCCGCCACCGCGCCTACGCCCACCTCGCCCTTCGTCCACAGCCACAGCGTGACCCCCGCGGAGGACAGGATGAGCCCGATCGACAGCACGTGGTTCACGATCTCGAAGGCCGTCACGAGGCGCATCTGCGCATAGACGGTGCCGAGGAATTCCTGCATGGCCCCGCGCGCAAAGCTCGCTTCGCGCTGGGCGTGCGAGAAGAGCTTGACCGTGGCGATGTTGGTGTAGGCATCGGTGATGCGGCCGGTCATGAGCGAGCGCGCGTCCGCCTGCTGCTTGCCCACGCGGCCCAGGCGCGGCACGAAGAACCACAGGGAGACGACATAGGCCACGACCCAGCCCAGGAAGGGCACGAGCAGTCGCAGGTCGAAGTCCCCGAGCACCGCGAGGAGCGTCACGAAGTAGATGACGATGAACACCAGGAGCTCACACACGATGAGCCACGTGTCGCGCACCGCGAGCGCCGTCTGCATCACCTTGGTGGCGATGCGGCCCGCGAACTCGTCCTGGTAGAAGTGCATGCTCTGCGCGAGCATCAGGCGGTGGAAGTTCCACCGGAGGAGCATGGGGAAATTGCCGAAGAGCGCCTGCTGCTTGATGGTGGACTGCAGCGCGACGAGCAGGACGCTCCCCAGCAGTACGCCTGCGAGCAGGAGCAAGTTGTGGCCTTCCTGCGTCCACAGGTTCGCGGGCTGCACCTCCGCGAGCCAGTCTACGACTTTGCCCATGAAGGCGAACAGCAGCGCCTCGAAGGCGCCGAGAGCGCCGGTGAGGATGATGGTGGCGACGAGATACTTGCGCAGCCCGCGCGAGGCCGACCACAGAAACGCGAAAAAGCCGCTTGGCGCCGGCGCGGGCGTGGTGTCGGGATACGGGTCGACGAGGCGTTCGAAGAAGGAGAACACGCGGGGTCTTCCGGTGCGTTCGTCGGCGCGCGCCGCCGGGACGGGTAGTCCCGAGCGCGACGCCGGATCGTTGCGGGGGGCGGTAGATTACCGCAATTGCGCGGCCCGCCCCGTGCCGGCTGTTACGGCACCTGGAACACGGGCCCGCCCGAATACGTAAAGTACATCCGCTGCTGGCTGTGGGCCACGAAGGTGCGATGCGCGCGCAGGAAGTCGGCGCCGAGGAGCATGGGCTGCGTGGGAGCGGCAGTGCGCGCGATGCGGCTGCCGGTCGGGGCGTGCGCGGTGTCGGCGTACAGGTCCGCGAAGCGCAGGCGCACGTGCGCCATGCTCTCGTTGCCGATCGCGAACATCTCGAAGGTGCCGATCCACGAGGGGACGGACCCGGCGCCGAGTCCTCGCAGTGGGGCGGCGGCGGTCACGCCCGAGCCGCCCGGGACCACGCCCACGCTCTCGGCGTGGGCCTTGGACAGGATCGAGGCCGGCGCCCCCGAGTCGAGGAGCGCGGGAATGCGGGCGTGGTTGACCTCCACCGTAAAGGCAATCCGCGACTGCCGCGCGGTGATCGACTCGAGGGCGACCTGGCCGGCGGTCTCGCGGGTCCAGTAGGCGAGCGAGACGTCGTCGCAGCCTTGCGGCCGGAAGAGCCGCACCTTGTGATCGGCCAGGTCGAATTCGAGGTCGAACTTCGCGAGGAAATCGTGCCCGAGCAGCACGTCCACGCCGCCGCCGAACGCGACCTCGCCCGCCACGTAGAGCGCGATGCCGGGCGTGGACACGCCGCCCAACCGCAGGTCGTCGACCTGCGCCACCTCCACCTTTGATTCGCCGCCCACGCCGTACAGCCGCATCCCGCGCGCCTCCGCGCGGGGCAGGTCGAGCCGCACCGCGGTACTGCGCAGGATCACGCTGCGTGCGGCGCCCGTGTCGAGCGCGACCCCCACCGGCTGGCCATTGATCGCGCCGTCGATCACGAGGTGCTGGGCGCCCGCGCGGAGCGTCCACTCGGCCACTTGGGACAGCTTGCAACCTTGCGCGCTTGCCGTGCCGACGAGGAGGAGCCACGCGAGGCCCCCGAGCACCGCCCATGCGAGGCGGGCCGGCCGCTGCAGGGCGTCGGCGGAGGCATTGACCGAGAGCACCCGGCGCGGCGTCCACGCCGGCCCGCCGCCACCGGGGAATCGCCGGTGCGCGCGATGGAGCTCGACGTTGCCGTCGCCATGGACGGTGCTCGAGGGGCCGGGCATAGGGACAAGCGCGTACGGGGACACGCACTGTACTCCCGTTGCCCGGGCCGGCCAGTCGCTGCACAACGCGCAAGGCGGCGATCCCGTATCCTTCAAGGCCCATGCTGCGCCAGGCCACCACCACGCTGTCCCTCGCCACGCGCGGCCGCGGGTTGATGGAATTCACCGCCGACATCGGGGCCTTCCTCGCGCAGACGCGCCTGCGCGAAGGCCTGGTCACGCTCTTCGTGCGCCACACCTCGGCGAGCCTGCTCGTCCAGGAGAATGCCGATCCCGCCGTTCGCGCGGACCTCGACCGGTTCTTCGCCCGCCTCGTACCCGACGGCGATCCGCTGTTCCGTCATCGTGACGAGGGGTCCGACGACATGCCCGCCCATGTGCGCGCGGCGCTCACGGCGGTGCAGTTGTGCGTGCCCTTCACCGATGCCCGGCTCGCGCTCGGGACCTGGCAGGGCGTGTACTTGTGGGAGCACCGCACCCGCCCGCATCGGCGAGAGGTGGTGGTGCACGTCCTGGGCGAGTGACGCTCGAGGCTCCAGGGCAACGCGCGCGGGCCGCGCACGAATAAAGGCGGCCGCTCGAAAGCGGCCGCCGGCGTCATCGCATGTGAAGGCAAGCTTCACCTCGCCAAGTCTTGCGAGGTCTTTCGCATTTGCCCT
>CALFEY010000419.1 GCA_937958295.1 uncultured Pseudomonadota bacterium | reverse complement strand
GTGCGCGAGCGTGACGCCCACCGTGGTCGATCGGCAGCAGGAAGTGCCGTCGCGAGCCACGGGCGGCAACGTCATGCTGGTCTATGCGATCGAGGTCGCCGGCTGCGGCCAGCGCAAGACCTACCGGGTGAAGTGCCCCGCGGTGGGGGGCGCGTGCTTCGTGCAGGACAACGGCAACGGCTGACTCGCTCGACATCCTTCCCGGCAACGGTGGCGGCCACGCGCAAGTCGCTTCACCGCACGATGCCCGCCGCGCGCACGGCGGCGTCGTTGTCGATGAGGCGCAGCACCTCCCTCGGCGCCTTCGCGGGATGGGCTTGCGCCGGCCCGCTCGCCGACTCCGTGCCGTTCACCCACGCGTCGAAGCGCGCCTTGGCGGCGTCGCCGTAGCGGCGATAGATCCACCGGCCCACGTAGAAGACGACGGCGAGAAGCAGGATCGTCTTGAAGGCGCGCGCCCACGCCACCAGTACCGCGATCGACATGCCCAGCGCCACCCAATGCCACCAGGCGGTTTCGGGGGACGTCATGCGGTTGATGAAGTAGCACAGGCCCACCACGAACAGCGCCTTGAACGGCTGGGCGACGGCATTCCAGAGGGTCTGGACGGGGGCGGTGACGAACGCGAAAGGGTTCATGGTCTGGGGCCTTCGGGCGGGGCGGGGGGCGATCGCTGCGTCGGATGACGCGGGCCCAATGTAGGCAGGCGCCGAAACCGCCGCCAGAGGCTTGCGACAAAGGGCCGATTTCCGGCGCGATCTGCAGCAAGGGGCCGCGACCTGCGGCGGAACGCGCCGACGCTAGCGGCTGCGGAGCAGGTAGATGCCCGTCGTGACGATCAGGGCGATGCCGGACCACGCGAATCCATCGGGCAGATCGCCCCACACCGCCCAGCCGAGAATCGCGGCGAAGATGAGCGCCGTATAGCGGAACGGCACTACAACAGCGACCGCGCCTTCCCGCAGGGCGAAGGTGATCAGCAGATATGCCGCCGAGACGAACAGCGCCGCCCCGGCCAGGACGAGCAGTGCCATCGCCGTGACCGGCTGCCAGTCGTCGGCGAGCCCCCACGCGGCCGAGACCGGAATGAGGCACACCGTGCTCGCCAGCACGATCTGAAGGCCGCTGATCCGGCGATCGACCGTGCGGGTGACGACGTCCCGCGCCGCCGTGAGAAACGAGCTCGCGAGCACCACGAGCGACCACGCATTGAAATCCTTGCCCGCGGGCTGCACCACGAGAAGCACGCCCGCGAATCCGGACACGATCGCGAGCCACTTGCGCGCGCTCACGCTCTCCTTCAGTACCACCATCGCGATGGCGGTGATGATGAGCGGGGTAGCCTGGTTGATGGCGGTGGCGCTCGCCAACGGCAAATGCACCAGCGCCGTCAGGAAGCCGATCGAAGCCCCCGCGTCGAGGACGATGCGCGCCCGCACGCGGCCGCTGGAAAGCGTCTTGCCGAGGTGCGGGGCGCGTAGCGCGAGGGCCAGCCCGAGCAGGAGGATCGCGCCGCAGACGCTGCGCACGAAGATGACCTGGGACATCGGCAGCGACTGCCCGGAAAGCTTCACCAGCGCGTCACCGCTCACGAAGCACGCCATGCTGGCGATCATGGCGAGAGCGCCCCGCCCGTTGTGGGGGTTCAATGCGACAACCGCAAGGCGAGCGACATCGAGGCGTGTCCGGATCAGGGCGAAGGCTCTGGATGGTAACCGCAGCCCGCTCGGCAGGTACGCCGACCCGAGCCCACCACCGTCGTTGCGCGGTAGCGCAGCTGCTGACGATGAAATGGCATGGCGTCCCCATGCGACCCTGGGGGACGCCCGACGACGTGGGCCGCACCGTTGCGGCGCTCGCGCCGGGACGGCTGCCGTTCGCCACCGGGAACGTGGTGCGCGTGGGCGGCGGGCTGCACACCCACCGGGGGTGACGCGGCGGTGGCGCATGTCTCGGAGCCCCACGTACAATCCCCCGCCATGCCGACTTCGCCTCGTTGCCCGCGAGAGCGCGCAGGTTGGCCCTGGGCGCTCGTTCTCCTTGTCTTTGCGCTCGGTGCCGAGGCTGCCACACCCAAGCGGGTTCTGCTTCTCCATTCCTTCGGTCGCGATTTCGCGCCCTACGACACGATCGCGGCCGTGTTCCGCAACGAGCTGGCTCGCAACTTCGGTGCGCCGCTCGTCATCTCGGAGGCCACGCTCGATGCCGCGCGTAGCCTCACCGGCAACGAGCAGGAGGCATTCTTCGAGTATCTGCGCGCCCGCTTCGAAAGCGCGCCCCCCGACGTGGTCGTGACCATGGGCCCGCCTGCCGCGCGGTTCTATCTCGCGCATCGCGATCAGCTCTTTCCTGCCACCCCACTGGTGCTCGCCGCCTTGGATGTGCGGCTCGCGAAGTCCACGCCGTTGCGTCCTGGCGATGCCGCCACAATGGGCAAGGTCGATCTGCCGGGACTCGTCTCGAACATCCTGACGCTGTTGCCCGAAACCCGTACCGTCGCCGTGGTCATCGGGGCCACGGATCTGGAGAAATTCTGGCTGAACGAGCTCAGGCGGGAGACCGCCTCTTTGACGGGTCGGATCGACTTCATCTGGTTCAACGAGCTTTCCCTCGAGCAGATGCTGAAGCGTGCGGCCACGCTCCCGCCTGATTCGGCGATTCTCTACGGCCTGCTGGTCACGGATGCCGCGGGAGTACCGCACGAGCGCCAGGATGCCCTGCTCCGCCTGCGCGCCGTGGCAAACGCCCCGATCTTCGGCATCTACGAAAGCGAGCTTGGGATCGGTGTGGTGGGCGGCCCTTACACCTCTCAAAGACTCAGTGGCGAGCACATGGCCGCCGCCACGGCGCGCATCCTCAAAGGCGCGGCGGGTGAACCGCAAGTGAGCATCGCGGGGGTCGAGTCTCCCGTCTACGACTGGCGGGAGCTCAAGCGGTGGAAGATCGACCCCTCCCGACTGCCGCCGGGGAGCGAGATACGCTTCAAGCCGCCCTCTCTCTGGAAAGAGCACGGTCCCGCCATGATGGCCATCACGGCGGCGCTCCTTCTGCAAGCGACGCTCATCACGGCGCTGCTGGTGCAGCGAACGCGCCGCCAGCGGGCCGAGCGCGAAGCCGAGGGCCTGGCCGGGCGGCTCGTCACGGCCCATGAAGACGAGCGCCGGCGCCTTGCACGCGAGCTGCACGACGACGTGACCCAGCGATTGGCGGGCCTCGCCATCGAGGCGGCGGAGCTGGAAGGGCGAACGAAGAGCAGCGCCATGGGGGACGCCGCGCACTCGATTCGAGACGGCCTCGTCGAGCTGGGCAACGATGTGCACGCTCTCTCCTATCGCCTCCACCCGTCGGTGATCGAAGACCTCGGCCTCGTCGAGGCCCTCAGGATCGAGTGCGACCGGGTGGCCGGGCAACGCTTGCTGCAGGTGAGCTTCGATTGTCGCGACGTGCCGAGAAAGGTGCCCGCAGATACAGCCCTGTGCCTCTTTCGGGTGGGTCAGGAGGCATTGCGCAACGTGGAGCGCCACGCGCGCGCGAAGAGCATCGAGGTCTCCGTGACGGGCAGGGATCAAGGCCTCGCGCTGTGCGTCCGGGACGATGGGGAAGGTTTCGACGCGACGGGAGAGCGTGGGCGCGCGAGCCTCGGTCTGGCGAGCATGCGTGAACGCGTGCGCATGCTCGGCGGCCGGCTCGACATCGAGAGCGGCCCCGGCGCCGGCACGACCTTGACCGCGTGGGTGCCACTGACGGAGTCGGCATGACGCGACCGCGGATTCTCGTCGCCGACGATCACCAGGTGGTGGCGCAAGGCCTCAAGAGCATGCTGTCCGCCGAGTTCGATCTCGTCGCCGTGGTGGCAGACGGCGAAGCCATGGTCGAAGCCGCCAAGCGTCTGTGCCCGGATGTCATCGTGGCCGACGTCTCCATGCCGGTCCTGAACGGCATCGAGGCGTTGGAGCGGCTGAGGCAGCAGGGCATCGCGATTCCCGTCGTCTTTCTTACGATGCACAACCTGGCGGGCTATGCCAAACGCGCCTTGCGCGCCGGCGCTGCGGGCTACGTGCTGAAGCTGGCGGCTCCCGAAGAGCTCGTCCAGGCGATACGGTCCGCGCTGGACGGCGAAACCTTCGTGAGCCCCGCGCTCGTCCGCGCGGTGTTCGAATCAGACGACGGCCGCCCGGGGGAGCCGGGCGATCACCTGGCCAAGCTCACCCCGCACCAGCGGGAGATTCTACGACTGCTCGCCGATGGCCTGTCGGCGAAGGAGATCGCGAAGAACCTCAATATCTCGTCGCGAACCGTGGAGTCCCACAAGTACCAGATCATGGAATCGCTGGGCGCGCATAGCAGCGCCGAGCTGATCCGCGTCGCCATCCGCTACGGCATCGTCGAGCCCTAGCCTCGCCGCGTTGCCGCGCGCACGCTCGCGCGTGGCGTCCTCTCGCCCCCGGATCTGACCGACCGCACGGTCCGTCGTAGTTTCCGTCCGTGCCCACCGAAAAAATACGGAGTGACGCGCGTCGGCGATGAAGCGATGCTTCGTTCCCATACGGCAACGGACACGAAGCGACTTTGGAGACGACCACGACGGTGGGTGCGCAAACGCCTCGCTGCGTGCTGCTGGCCGATCGCAACCATCGGCTCAGCGAAGGTGTGCGCGGCTTGCTGGAGACGACGTTCAGCAAGGTGTTCATGGTGGCCGACACCGCGTCGCTGATGGAAGGCGCGCAGCGGTTATCGCCGGCACTCGTGGTGGTGGACATCTCGCTGGCGCGGGGCGACATCCGAGAGCTACTGGGGTCGATCAGGCATCACGCGCCGACGGCGAAGGTGCTGGTGCTGAGCGTGCACGACGAGCCCGCGGTGGCGAGTGCCGCGCTCGCCGCGGGGGCCGACGGCCTCGTGCTCAAGCGCGCGATCGCCCGCGACTTGCTGCCGGCAGTGGACGCCCTGCTCGCCGGCGAGCGCTACGTCTCGCCAGGCGCGACGCATTGAAGAGACCTACGACACGTCACAGTGGGGAACACGACATGAAGAGCGCGAACACGTGGATGGCCATGGGCTTGCTCGCAATGCTCGCGGGCTGCCAGACCACGCAGCAGGTGATGGACGCCTCCCAGCCCCAGGCGCTGCAGATCGCCACGCGGCGCGGCGCCTTCGAGATGAACTGCCCCGCCGCCACTGCGCAGGTCATCTCCCGCGAAGAGGTGCCGCCGGTTCTGCAGTTCCGCGGCACGCCTCGCCTCGAGTACACGATCGGCGTCAGCGGATGCAACCAGCGTGGGACCTACCTCGTCATCTGCCCCGAAGACGGCAGCGGCTGCTTTGCCGGGGCCGGTCGTCGCGAGTAACCGAGACGAACGACATGACGCCATCGCCCGCGCGCAGCGCCTGCCTCGCCCGCTGCCTGGGCCTTAGCTGCGGCGCCGCCCACGCTGCGCTGTCCGCGGAGGGCCTCGCGAAGCTCGCGCAGAACCCCGTGGGCAATCTCATCAGCGTCCCGTTCCAGGACAACGTCAACCTGAACGACGGTCCGCAGAAAGGCACGCAGAACGGCCTCAATGTCCAGCCGATGATTCCGATCGAGGTGTCACCCGACTGGAACATCATCACGCGGACGATCCTGCCCGTGATCTGGCAGCCGGGCCTTGCGCCAAGCGATTCGCGCACGAACGGCGTGGGCGACCTGCAATTCACGGCGTCCCTGTCACCCGCCGCTCCTGGCGAGCGGGTGTGGGGCGCGAGCGCGAGCGCCCAGGTGCAGTTCATGTTTCCCAAGTAGCGAGCCGCTCATGGCCACATTGCTGCACAAGATCCGGGAGGAGTTCTTCAAGGTCCTCCCGCCCACGATCTTCTTCTTCGTTGCGCTGCACGTCATCGGCCTCGTTCGGGCACTGATGACCAAAGGCACCGGCCTCGAGGCGGTGTCCAGCGCCCAGATCGCGGTGGCGTCCCTAATTCTGGGCAAGGCGGTGCTCATCGCGGACATGCTGCCGTGGATCAATCTGTACCCCCACAGGCCGCTGGTCTACAACGTCGCGTGGAAAACCGCGATCTATCTCGCGATTGCCACCGCACTCCATTACCTCGAGCGACTCTACGACGCAAGTCGCGACGCGGGTGGCATCGCCGCCGGCAACCGATCGCTTGCCGAACACTTCGTGTGGCAGCACTTCCTCGCGCTGCAGATCATCCTTCTCGTCCTGATCTTGATGTATTGCACCAGCCGCGAGTTGATCCGCGTCATCGGCAAAAACAAGGTCCGCCGGATCTTTTTCGGACCCATTCCCGACGTTGCGGAAGGAGTGCCCCTCTGACAGCTCCGACTGCGACCTACTCATCGATGCGCTCGCTCTATTCGCTCGAGCGGAAGTGATGCGCGCCGGCCGCCGCGTCCGCCCTCACTCGCTGGCACCTTCGACAACCGATTCACCCCGATAACCAAAGAAGGAGAAACCCATGTACTTCACCGACGATTCGCTGTTTCCCGAGAACATGCAACCCACGATCATCACCGCGGCCCCCTATGGCCCCGAGTGGCTGCCGGGAGACGTCGAGGATCTCCCCTTGAGCTTCGACCAGCAAGTGCAGGCCGCCGTCGATTGCTACAACGCCGGCGCGACCATGCTGCACTTCCACGTGCGCGACCCGAAGACCGGCCAGGGCTCCAGCAACTTCGATCAGTACAACGAACTGCTCGGCCGCGTCCGCCAGGCGGTTCCCAAGATGATCATCCAGGTGGGCGGATCGATCTCCTTTGCGCCGCACACCGCCGATGCCAAAGCGAAGTGGCTCGACTACGACACCCGCCACATGCTGACGGAGCTCGACCCCAGGCCGGAGTTCGTGACCATCACCACCGGCACGACGCTCTGGGATGTGACGATGGCGTTCACGCCGGACGACGCCAAGGGCACGCATCTCGATGACCCCAAGGTCGCGGCCGCGTGGAGCGGCATGGTCGTGGACTCGACCCCCGCGTTCTACGTCGAGCACCTCAAGCGCCTGCGCAAGAACAAGATCCAGCCGTACTTCGTGCCGGGGCATGTGCACCAGCTCGAGATCATCGAGCGCCTGGTGCGGACGGGCGTCTACATGGGTCCCCTCAACGTCGCCCTCTGCGGCTACGGCGGTGGCTCGATGGGACGCAATCCGTTCGACTGGATGGAGATGCTCCGGCGCACGCCCCACGGCGCATCGAGCGTGACGTTCTGGAGCAGCATGCGCGGCAACATCGCTATCCAGACGCTCGCCACCATCCTCGGCTGCCATGTGCGGGTGGGCAACGAGGACAACATCTGGGACATGCGCAAGAAGCGCTGGTCAACGGTGAAGCAGGTCGAGTGGGCCGTGAAGATGAGCGAGCAGCACGGCCGTCAGGTGGCCACCGCCGACGAAGCCCGCAAGATCATGAAGGTCGGCGAGTGGTACGACTCGGTGGAAGAGACCCTGAAACAGCTTGGTCTGCCCCCCAACCGCGCCGATGGCCAGAAAGGCTTTCTCACCTACGAAACGGACGGTCGTCTCCCGAAGGCCGGCGACGGGCGCACGAACCCGGTCAGCATCCTGTAGCTCCGGCGAGGCGGAAGGTGTCTGCGCGGACCGCAGGCATCTTCTGCCATCAGTACCGCGTGACGAAATGACGATGGAGGAAGCATGAGCACGGAAGCAGGACCTTGGGACGATGCACTCGCGCAGCTGCGTGAATGGGATCTCGCTTGGGCGCAGACGTGCGCACGGATGACCGTCGACCCTTGGACGAGCGGGGTGCTTCCGCTCAAGCTCGTCGGCCTCATCAGCATCGCGGTGAACGCCGCGTGCACCAACCTGAACGCCGACGGCACCCGCCGCCACATTCGGGCCGCGCTCGACGCGGGCGCCACGCGCGACGAGATCCTGATGATCCTCAAGATGGCGTCGGTCATGTCGATTCACTCCTGCAGTCTCGGCGCCCCGATCCTCCTCGAGGAAGCGAAGGCGGCGGGAGTGAAGCCCAGCGCCAAGCCCGCCGAGCCCACCCCGGCGTGCGACAAGATGAAGGCGATCGGCCAGTGGAACGTCGCGTGGGACCCGTTCTACGAGCTCGACCCGAAGTGGACCGATGCCTTCATGGCCACGGGCGCCGGCATCTATTCCGCCGGGCTCCTGTCCGCCAAGGACGTCGAGCTCTTGAGCATCGCTTTCGACGCCTCGTACACGCACATGTACGCACCCGGCACGCGCCGGCACATCCATAACGCGTTCGCCGCTGGCGCCACGATCGAGGAGATCATGGAAGTCCTCAAGCTCTGCGTGGTGCAGGGCGTCGCGGCGTGCAACCTCGGGGTGCCTATCCTGGCGGACGAGCTGGCCCGCCGGCAGACCGGAGCCCGCCGGGCATGACCGATACGAACGCGGCAGCCACTCAACGCGCCGACCTCAAGGCGCGGGCGATCGAGGAGTTCAAGGTGTACTGGATCATCGTCCTGTACCTCGTGATCTTTCTCGGTGCCCTCACCAACTACCGCCGGCTCGTCCTCGCGGAGTTCGGCGTCTCCTATGTCAACTACGGCGTCGCCATCGTCGAGGCGCTGATCATCGCCAAGGTCATCCTCATCGCGAAGGCCTTTCGCTTCAGCCGCTGGCTGGAGGATCGCCCGCTCGTCTATCCCGTGATCTTCAAGTCGGTGCTCTTCGGTGTCCTGGTGTTCATGTTCGGCATCGTAGAGCACCTCGTGGAGGCATGGATTCACAAGGAAGGCATGCTCGGCGCCCTCGAGAAGATCGAGGCGATCGGCGTATACGAGCTGACGGCGCGCGCGCTGATGCTGATCCTGGCCTTCGTTCCGTTCTTCGCGTTCTGGGAAGTCGGGCGGGTCATCGGGTTCCACGGGCTTTCCTCCATGTTCTTCACGAAGCCCGAGTGATCCCGGGCGGATGCTCGGATCCATGAGCACGCGACCGCGGCTCGGCCATGCGTACGGGGCGAATGTTGCGAAAGGAGATGCAGCGTGACCAGAAAGATGCGTAGGTGGATGGCGGCCGGCGCGCTGGCCACGCTCGCCGCCGGCACGACCTCGAGCGCGCTCGCACAGGCGCCGGCCGTGGCCGGGCCCGCCATCGAGATCGAGCCCAAGGCCCCGGCGATACTCAAGGGCACGAGCGATCGCCTCGCGGCCGCGAAGACCCTCGCATTCAAGGCCACGGTGAGCGAAAAGAGTCCGAGCCGGCTCGGTCCCGTCCTCGCGTGCACCAGTCGCTACGACGTCGTCCTGCAGCGTCCTGACAAGCTGCGCGTCACGAGCCCAGGGGATGGTGCGGCCACCGACCTTCCCTACAACGGCAAGTTGCTGGCGGCCTATGCCCCCGCCACCAATCTGATCGCCACGATGCCGGCGCCGGCCACCATCGACGCGGCGCTCCTGCAGGGATTCAAGACCGCGAGCATCTACCCCCCCTTCACCGACCTCGTCGTGGCCGATCCCTGCAAGGCGATCGCCGACGGCCTGCGCGTCGCGTTCTACGTGGGCCAAGCCACGACGGTCGGCGGCACCACCACCGACATCCTGGTCTTCGGCAACGACGACGTGCTCATAGAGCGCTGGGTGGGCGCGCAGGATCGCCTGCCCCGCACGATGCGCGCGGTCCACCTCGGCGATCGTCAGAAGGTTCAGCACGAGATGGTGCTCGAGGACCGGAACGTGGACACCACGCTGCCCGCGGCGGCGTTCACGCCGCCGCCGGTCGCCGTCTCTGCGACGTACGCGGTCGGCGCGATCTATCCGGCACCGCCTCCCGAAACCATCTCCGTCAACGAGAACGGCGCGGCGTACTTCATCGCCGGAAGCGCGTGGTTCAAGCCGTCGTACGGCGCCAACGGCATGTTCTACACAGGGGTGCCCGCGCCCTGAGCGGCGCGCAAGCCCATCGAAGCCAAAGGTAGGGAGTCGAGATGACCAAGACCAAGATGCCCGATCCGCGTACGACGCGGGTGGCCGACCTCCGGGCCGGCCAGTACGTCGATGGGAGCCCGCTCGACGACATCCAGTATCTCGAGTGCAAGCTGATTCTCAAGACGGACGAGTTCACCTCGGCCAAGGGATTTCGCAAATACGCGAAGCTCGTGGCCCGCGCCGCCGAGGAGTGCGGCGTGAAGTTCGATACCGCCGCCGCGGTGGGCGCACGGCCGGCCATCCGCGAGGTCATGTTCCTCGATACCGGGGACTTCCGCCTTTACAACAACGCCTTCATCCTGCGGCGGCGCGTGCGCTTCGAGGACGGCTTCCCGGCCGACGAGCCCGAGATCGTGTTCAAGTTCCGCCATCCGGACCAGCAGGCCGCGGCCGAGGTCGACGTGCGCCCCAATCTTCCCGGCGATTTCCGCCTCAAGTTCAAGGCGGAGGCGCTGCCCCTGAAGGACCGCGTGGGCGGATACCGTCTCCTCTTCTCGCACAACGTGCAGTTTCCGTTGAGCCACGCCCCCGGAGGAGACCGTCTCGCGGTCGAGCGACTCGGCGACGTTTTTCCCGCGTTGAAAGCGCTCAAGCAGGCGAAGGGCGAGCGCGTGTCGCTGGTCAACCAGACGATCGTCGAGGAGGTGCTGCAGGATCTCGGCACCCTCGACTTCGGAAAGGGGGTCACCGCCGACGCCAACGTCGCGCTCTGGCGCACGCGCGGCGAGCACCTGCCCCTCATCGGCGAGTTCGCTTTCCAGGTCAAGTTCAAGCGCAGGAACGAGGTGCACGACAAGGCGCGAGAGCGGTGCGCGAAGTTCTTCGTGCGTCTGCAGCAGATCGGCGCCGCCTGGATCTATCTTGGCGCCACCAAGACGGGCATGGTTTATCGCCTGAACGGAAATCCGCCGCAGTCGCACGAGTAGGCCTCTTCCGATCGTGAGCTACGTCGCGTCGCTCGAGGAGATTATGTGGGGCATCTCGCTGGTGGCGATCACGATGGCGATCCATGGCTGCGGGATGATCGCCACGCTCTTCGCTTGTCACCTCGCCAAGGGGAACGGGCAGGACCCCGCATCGTTCTTCCGGGGCGGCGCCGTGCTCGTGCTCGCCAGCTGGATGATCGTCCTGATCCATCTCCTCGAGCTGATCGTGTGGGCGCTGTTCTTTCTCTGGGAGGGCGCGATGGCAACGGCCAGCTCGGCGTACTACTTCGCGCTGATGCAGTACACGACCGTGGGTAGCACCTTGAGCCTGCCGACACGCTGGCGACTGCTCGAGGGGATGCTCCCGATCGCCGGGCTGATGACCTTTGCCTGGTCCACCGGCGTGCTGCTCACGCTGGCGCAGGAATTCCAGAGCACGCAACTGTCGCTGATCCACAAGCGGCGCGCGCAGCGGCGAGTCGCCGGAACGGAAAGGTCGGCATGAACGCCGCGTCGCGATTCCTGAGCGACGGCATGCGGGGGATCCACTACGCCGTGAGCATCTTCATTGCCACGACGGTGCTGTGGATCCTCGTCAAGGAAGTGGGCGACGCGAATCCGATCTGGGCGATCAGCTCGATGGTCGCCACGAGCGATCCCCAGGTCAAGCAGGCGTTGTCGACGTTGCGCGGCCGCATCCTCAACACGCTGCTCGGCTGCGTCGTGGGCCTGGTGTTCGTCTGGCTTGGGCGCACCGAGTGGCAGCTCCCGTTCGCCATGGCGGTTACGGTCATCCTCTCATCGTACTTCGTCCGCGTTCCGGCGATGTGGCGGCAGGCCCCGATCACCGCCGCCATCGTCATCGCCGGCGGGCTCCAGCATCACGCGAAGTTGACGGCGATGGAACAAGGCCTCCACCGTGTCGCGGAGGTGCTGTTCGGCTGCGTGGTAGGCATCGCCGTGGCGTGGGCCTTGTCCAAGGTGTGGCCACTTCCTCCACAGGGCGCGACCACGTGACGCGTCGCGTATCCACATGGAACCCGTGGCATGGACTCTACGGCAGCAATATGCCGATTCTTCAATCTCGATCGAAAGGAAAATTCAATGAACAAGCTCCTCATCGCATTGATCGCCAGCGCCGGCGTCTCCCTCGTGTCCGCTCAGACGGCGGCCCCTACGGCGCAGGAAAGGCAGAAAGATGTCCAGAGCGCCACGCAGGGGGGCTCTGGAAGCTCCACGAGCGCGCAGAAGACCGCGGCCGAGCAGGCCAAGAACACCGCGGTTTCCAAGGAGACGGCCAAGATGTCCACGGCCGACAAGAATGCGGCGATCAAAGGTGCCAATGCGTCCGGCGTCAATCCTAACAACGACGCCGGCCAGGCAGCCACCGCCAAGCAGCAGAAGGCGAACGTGGCCGCGTCCAAGGAGCTGCCGAAGCAGAACGCTGACCTCAAGACGAAGCAAGGACAGCAGCAACTCGAGCAGTCACTGCAGCAGAAGTCGTCGCGCTAGGGTGATGCCCGACGAGGGTCGGGACCGCCATCCCGCCCTCTTACCTCCGGGGGCGATGCCGGTCTATCGCGTCTTCGGCAATCGACCGGACGCCACCCACCGCTACACGACCGATGGCGCGGCTCGTGATGCGATGGTGGCCCAGGGCCGGCCCGCCGAAGGCGACGGGCCGGACCTTGTGGTGATGGGCGCGCCTTCAGAGGCGACGGCGTCAATGCACCGAGCACATCGCCACGGCGTTCGGCCCGTAGCCTTCCGCCACGTAGCCCCGGGCGAGCATCTGATTGCGCAGCAATATGCTCGTGGTGTAGCGGTGGTTCGTGTCCGCGCGCCGATTCCAGAGGCGATACACGGGGGTGCCGTCATTCGGGCAGAAGCCGGTCACGGCGTCAGGCAGGCCCACGTAGAAGACGTCGGGCGCTTCGTACGAGAGCTGAGGAAACTGCGCGCGCACGGCCGCGCATTCCGCGGGCGAGGCCGAATAGAAGTGCGAATCGCCGTATTGCGGCGGCACGTAGAAGCGGCAGACCGGGCTCACGCCGGGCACCGGACGCGTGTAGGCATTGAATGAAAACCCGGTGCGTCGCCAGCCCTTGAACTGGCCGCTGTCCAGCGCCGCGATCTCGATCGGGGACGCCGTGACGAAGTAGTGATCGAGCGCAACGTTGTAGAACTCGATCACCGACGAGCTCTGGATGGCCAGTTGCCGCAACGACTCCTTGACGGCGTAGTACGCATTGACGATGCCGGCGCCACACTCCCCGGTGGTGCTGCAGATCGACGTGGGCGCGAAGTAGGACGACGTGTCGGCCATGATCGACTTGATCTGCGCCGGCGTGAGGGTGGGATTGACCGCGAGCATCAGCGAGGCCACGCCCGCCACGTGCGGCGTGGCCTGGCTCGTGCCGTTGTAGGCGATGTAGTTGGCGAACTCGGGGCCCTTCGTGCCGCTGTTGGCCGTGGACCAGATGCCCCAGTCGTCGCCGTAGCGCGACTGGTCGCCGCCGGGTGCTGCGATGTCCACGTACACGCTGTAGTTGCTGTAGGTGGCGAGGAAACCGTAAGGATCGGTGGCAGCCACCGTGCTCACGCCGTAGCAACCCGCCGGTGAGTAGCCTTCGATGTCGTCGCTCTCGTTGCCCGCCGCCACCGCCACGAACACGCCGCGGGCGATGACGGCATCGATGGCGGCCTGGTAGATCTCGTCGCAGGCACCCTTGCCGCCGAGGCTCATGTTGATCACCTTGGCGGGGTTGAGGTTGGACGGCACGCCCGGCACCGGCAATCCCGCCGCCCACTGCATGCCTTCGAGGATGTCCACGTCCGTGCCGCCGCAGGAGCCGAGCACCTTGATCGGCAGGATCCGCGCGCGCCAGTTGATGCCCGCGATGCCCTCGTCGTTGTCGCTATCGGCCGCGATGATCCCGGCCACGTGCGTGCCGTGCCATGAGCTGTCGTCGCCGTCGCGCCCGCTGCCGCAGTCGCCCGGCGCACTCCAGTCGCCCAAGTCGTTGCCGTCGGGCGCGCGGCCCGTGCCGTCCTGCGGCGTGTCGGGCGACGAGATGAAGTTGTAGCCGTCGAGCAGGCGCAGATACAGCTCCGGATGCGGACGCACGCCCGTGTCGATCACGGCGATCACCATGTCGTTGCCCACGGTGATGTCCCACGCGCTCACCGCGTCGATGCCGTAGAACTCCGTGGTCTCCGGATCGGCCAGGTTGGGCTGGTAGCCGTCCTGGTAGTACGTGTCGTTGGGGTGGTAGGCCGACGTCTTCACCGGCCGGTTCGGCCGCGCGTTGCGCACGCCCGGTGTGGCAGCGAGTTGCGCCGCGATGGCGTCGGCCCTCTCACGGGTGACGGCCGACAGCGTCTCGACGATCCACGCGCCGCCGATGGTGGGGCGCACCACGTGCATCGAGACGCCTGCGCCCGTGGTGAGGAGGGCGTCCCATTCGGGGCCCGAGCGTCCGTTGGCGGCCGCAAGGTCGCGGGTGGTAGGGTCTTCGAAGGTGACGATGAACTGCTTGATGACGGGCTTCGAGTCCTCCGCAGCGGGCTGGCTTCGCGCCATGTTCCGAGGTGATTCTCTGCGGTCGAGCTCGGCGCGGAGGACGTCCGGCTGCATCCGCAACACGCCCACGATGCGCTTGGCCTCTTTCACGGACACCGGGGTGGACAGCGTGACGACCTGGTCGCCGTAACGGGTGGCCCGGCCGACCACGAGCGGTTGCCCTACGGCGGCCTGGAGGCGATCACGCAGCGCGGCGTCGATGGCCTCGCCGGCCAGTGGCTGCACCGCGGGGACCAGGCCGATGACGATGCGCGAGACCGTGGCCGGCCGGGCGGCGGCGGCTTGCGCCATCGGGCTGCGGGCGTCCATGGCCACGGGTTCGGCCGTGAGGAGCATCGGCCACAGCGACGCAAGGAGCACGAGGCGATGGATCACGCCCCGAATTTGACCTGCGCGAACGACATTACGGCTGCGGTGCACGACCCTTCTCCCCAAGATGCGACGGCGAAGCCTAGCGCATCGGGGGCGGATGGCGATACCGCCAAGGGCGCCTTTCGTCGCCTGCCCAGCGTGAGCGCCACGCCCCGACGGCGGCGCCGTCCCAGTCCGGGACGCCGCGCGCCGACAACGACTATCTCGCCGTCGTCTTCCGCGAGCGATGCACCGCGCGCTTCCCCGCCGCATCCACCAACCGCCGGAACGTGGGGCACTCCATGTGCGACGGCGCGCGGCAGTCGGCCACGTGGCGCAAGGTGTCGCGCAACACCGTGAGGTCGCGCAACTGGCGGTCGATGTCGTCGGCCTTTGCCCGCAAACGCGCGCGCGGAAGATCGGGTGCGCCGTCGGGGCCGAACATGCCGGCGATTTCCTCCAGCGAGAAGCCCGCGAGCTTGCCCATGGCCACGAGCTTCAGCTGCAGCAGCACGCTCGCCGGGAACTGCCGGCGCAGCCCGCGCCGCGCCGCGGGCGCGATCAGCCCCACCTCCTCGTAGTAGCGCAGCGCC
>CALFEY010000418.1 GCA_937958295.1 uncultured Pseudomonadota bacterium | reverse complement strand
GGACCGCGCACGGCCAAGTTCGACCGCTTTGGGGTCATGGCACCCCGAACGCTAGAATGCGAGCGGTGCCGGAGCCGTAGCCTCACTGTAGGCGCGATCCCCCGGCAAAGCTGTCGCCCCGCCGACAATCCCTGACACGATGCAAACGCTCGCCACGATGCTCCGCGCCACGCCGTGGGCGGGGACGCTCGCCCCCGCCGACCTGGCGCGGGTGGAGACCGAGACGCTCGTCCGCGTGTGCCCGCCCGGCGCGCTCGTGTGCCGCAAGGGGGAGGCGGTGGAGGCGTGGGTGGGCGTGATCGACGGCCTCGTCAAGATGGCCATCGTGTCCCCCGAGGGGAAGCCCACGAGCTTCGTGGGCGTGGGCTCCGGCGGATGGTTCGGTGAGGGGTCGCTCCTGAAGGACGAGCCGCGCCGCTACGACATCGTGGCCCTGCGCGAGAGTGCCGTCGCCTACATGCCGCGGGCCACCTTCTTGTGGCTGCTCGATACCAGCATGTCCTTCAACCGCTTCATCATCACCCAGCTCAACGAGCGGCTCGGCCAGTTCATCGGCATGGTGGAGCACGACCGCTTGCTGGGTCCCGAAGCACGCGTCGCCCACTGCCTGGCCGCCATGTTCAACCCGGTGCTCTATCCGGGGGTGCGGCCGTCGCTGCCCTTCTCCCAGGAAGAGATCGCGCACTTGGCCGGGCTGTCGCGGCAGCGAGCGAACCAGGCGCTTCAGCGACTGGAGCAAGGGGGGCTATTGCGAATCGACTACGGCGGCATCACCGTGCGCGACCTCGAGGGCCTGCGCCGCTACGAGGACTAGGCGATGTCTCGCGCCCCGGCAGGGCACGGGGGCCACATGAACTACGGGCCTGTTGTACGGGAAGCCATTGCGCGTGCCCTCCTCCTCGCATAGATTGACGCCGTCCGCGTGCCGCGAACCGCCCGCGACACGATGGCGGGGCCGCCTCGGCGACGACGTCGCCTTCGCCAACATCACCAACAAGCCGTTCGCGATCGACGTGTGGGTCCCGCAGAGCTCCAGCACGTCGCCGGTGTGCCACTGAGGTAAGCTCGGAAGCAGCCTGGGAGCGCGGCGGTCAAGACCGCGCCCGGGGTGCACCCGGACCGTTCGACGAACGGCGGGTGCGCGACGAGCGCATCCCGCCGCTTTTCGTCTCTTGGAGGAGCTTCGACCATGTCCGCTATCGTGTTCCGCGATGCGTCCATCCTCGACGGGACGGGCGCGCAGCCCTGGCGCGGCGACGTGCGGGTGGAAGGCTCGCGCATCGCCGCCGTGCGGCGCGCCGCCGACCGCCCCGCCACGGAGGACGCCTTCGCGGTGGAGTGCCGCGGCCGCACGCTGATGCCCGGCCTCATCGAGTCGCACGCGCACTTGTCGTTCGTGGACCAGACCACCCTGCAGCTGCACGCGCTGTTGCCGGTGGAAGAGCACCTGCTCGCCACGCTCAAGCACGCGAGGCTCTACCTCGACAGCGGCTACACCTCATGCTTCTCGGCCGCCGCCGCCAAGCCGCGCCTGGACATCGTCACGCGCAATGCGATCGACCGCGGCGACCACCCCGGCCCGCGCACGCTCGCGGCGAGCGTCCAGCTCACGCCCACCGGCGGCGTGGGCGACCTGCGCCAGCTCCACCTCGACCCGGGCGATTCGATGTACACGCATCCTTGCGACGGTCCCGTGGAGTTTCGCAAGGCCGCGCGCGAGGCGTGCCGCGAAGGCGTGGACGTGCTGAAGATCGTGCCCTCGGGCGACACCTCCACGCCGCACATCCCGGCGGCGGTCACGCTGATGACCGACGACGAGGTCGCCGCCGTGTGCGAGGTCGCGCGCGAGCGCGGCAAGGTCGTGGCGGCGCACGCGCGCAGCGCCGAGTCCCTCAGGATGTGCGTCCGCCACGGCGTGGACGTGATCTATCACGCGACCTGCGCCGACGAGCAGGCGCTCGACATGCTCGAGTCGGCCAAGGAGCGCATCTTCGTGGCGCCCGCGCTCGCGGTCACGTGGACGCGCCTGCACGAGGCCGGCAACTACGGCCTGCCCGCCTCGCCCGCGCTTACGTCCCGCATCGAAAACGACCTCGGGCTCACCTGCGAGCGCATGCGCGACCTAAAGCGCCGGGGCGTGCGCGTGCTGCCGGGTGGCGATTACGGCTTTCCCTGGAATCCGCACGGCAACAATGCGCGCGACCTCGCCTTCTTCGTCGATCTCCTGGGGTATACGCCGATGGAGGCTATCGTGGCGGCCACCTCCTGGGGCGGCGCGCTCATGGGGCACCCGGGCGCGCTCGGCGTGGTGCGCCAGGGCGCGCTCGCCGATCTCTTGCTCGTCGACGGGGATCCGCTGGAGGACGTGCGGATCATGCAAGACCGTGGCCGCCTCGCGGCGATCATGAAGAACGGGCAGTTCCACAAGCAGGACGCGCAAATCCACGCGCGATCCTGACGCGCCGCGGGGGAGCCTTCCGCGCCGCTCCCCGCCGCCCTTGCCCCTAACGCCGTACGCCATTGACGGAGCCTGCTTAGCGCCCATACACTGGAACATCGTTCCATATTGAAACATCATGCCAGCCAACGTTCTCGCCATCGCCAATGTCGATCGCGCACTCGCGCTCCTCGAGCTCCTGGCCGACCGGCCGGAAGGCGCCTCCCTCGGCGCGCTCGCCGAAGCGGCGGAAGTGCCCAAGAGCGCCGTGCACCGGCTCCTGAGCTCGCTCGCGTTGCGCGGTTACGTCCTGCAGGATCTGCTGACACAGGATTACCGTCTCTCGCTCAAGCTCGGCGCCCTGGGCTTTCGGCTGCTCGACGCGGGTGCGATGCCCGACGTCGCCCAGGAGGTCCTCGATCGGCTCGCCCGCGACTCGGGCGAGTACTGCCGGCTCGCCGTCGTCGAGGACCGCGCCCTGTACTGGACGGCGCGCGCGCAAGGCGCCACGCAGGGACTGCGCTACGAGCCTCCGATGGGTCGCGAGGTGATGCTCCATGCGACCGCGTCGGGCAAAGCGTGGCTCGCCACGCTTCCCGAGGACGACGCGCTGCGCATCGTGGTGCAGCGCGGCTTCTCCGGACGGCCGGGCATGGGCTCGCGGGCATCGCAGACCCTCGACGATTTCCGCCGGCACCTGCGCGACGCGCGCCGGCGTGGCTACGCGCTCGCCGTCGACGAGGCCGAGCCCGGCATCGTCGCGGTGGCGGCGGCTTTCGGCCTGTCACCCGCCGCGGACGCCCCCACGGTCGGCACCGTCTCCGTCGCCGGCCCGGGCGTGCGCTTCGATGCCAAGCATGCGGAAGCACTCGCCCCGCGCGTCAGGGAGGCGGCGCTGGAGCTCGCGGCCCTGTGGCCCACGCGCCGGCGACAAGGCTCCACATCGCTGCGCCAGCGGTTGTCCGATGCCGCCTGACTCGCCAGCGCCGACCCGGCGCCCCGACATCGTGCTGGTCATCACCGACCAGCAACGCTACGAAACGATCCGCGCCTTGGGCTTTGCGCACGTCGACACTCCGGTGCTCGACCGCCTGGTGCGCGAGGGCACATTCTTTTCCCGCTGCTACGTGACCGGTGCGAGTTGCGTGCCCGCGCGCGCGAGCCTTTTCACCGGGGTCTACCCGCACACGAACGGCATCCTCACCAATGCGTCGTCCTGGCGGCACACGTGGGTCGAGACGCTGGCCGCGAGCGGCTACCTGTGCGCGAACGTGGGCAAGATGCACACGCAACCCATGGATGCGCCGGCGGGCTTCGCCGAACGCATCGTGGTCGAGAACAAGGACCGCTCGATGGCCCGGCGCGGGCGCGACTTCGTCGACGCCTGGGACCGTGCCCTCGCCGCCGCCGGCGTGGCCAAGCCGGGGTTGCCGACCTATCGGCTGCTCGCGGATTACGCCGCAAGGCTCGGTGCCTACGAATGGGCCCTCGACGAAGCGCTGCATCCGGACGTGTTCGTGGGTCGCACGGCCGCCGACTGGATCGCGCGCAACGCCGACGACCCGCGTCCGTGGTTCCTCGAGGTGGGCTTTCCGGGGCCGCATCCTCCGTACGATCCGCCCGAACATTTCGTGGCGCCGTACCGGGATCGCGCGCTGCCGATCCGGCCGGTCACGGGCGACGACCTCGAGCGGCAGCCGCCGCCATTTCGTGCCTTGCGTGAAAAGCACGTGACGGGCAACCACGACGCCGCGCCGCACACCATCGACGCCCCCCGCGCACAGCGCCATCGCCAGCTCGCGCACTACCTCGCGAACGTCACCCTGATCGATCGCGAGGTGGGACATCTGCTTGCGGCCCTGCAGAAAGCGGGACGCCTGGCCGACGCCATCGTCATCTTCACCTCCGATCACGGCGACTGCCTCGGCGACCACGGGCACGCGCAGAAGTGGACGATGTACGAGCAGGTGGTGCGGGTGCCGCTCGTGGTGTGGTCCGGCGGACGGCTGCGCGGCCAGGGGGAGTGCGATGCCCTGGTGCAATCGGTCGATCTCGCGCCGGCCATCTTCGAGCTGGCCGGCTGTCCCGTCCCCGATTGGTGGGAGACCACCTCGCTCGGTCCGGCGCTACGGGGCGAGGCGTTCACGGGCCGCGAGGCGGTGTACTGCGAGCAGGGACGCGATGTCGTCTTCCAGTTCGCCGACTTCGTGTCCATGCTGCGCACCCCGCGCTACAAGTTCGTCCATTTCCTGGGCGAAGCCTATGGCCAGCTGTTCGACCTCGCCGAAGATCCGCATGAAGAGCGCGACCGTTGGGACGACCCCGGCCTGCGCGGCCTCCGGGAGGACCTGCGCGCGGCCTGGCTCGACTGGCGAGTGGACAGCGGCTACCGTGCCCGCGATTGGGCCGACGCCTTTCGCTGACCGCGCAACGACCTTGGAGGAACGCACATGACATCACGCTGGCTTGCAACGCTCTCGGCCGCCCTGGCCCTCGCCATCCCGCTCGCCGCGGCGCAGACCCCGGTGCGCATCATCGTGGGGGGTCCCCCCGGCGGCAATACCGACATTGCCGCGCGGCTCGCTTCCGAGAAGCTCGCGCAGGCCCTCGGCGCTCCCGTGGTGATCGAGAACCGGCCAGGCGCCGGGGGCGTGGTGGCGGCGGAGTTCGTGAAGAACGCAAAGCCCGACGGCACCGTCATCGGCCTCGTCACCGCAAGCAACGCGGCCAACGAGACGCTCGCCACCGGCAAGAGCTACAGCCTCGTCGCGGATCTCGACCCGGTCGGCCTGTACGCGTGGCTCGCCAATGTGCTGATCGTCACGCCGGCGATCCCGGTCAAGTCGATGAACGAACTCGTGTCCGTCCTGAAGGCGCGCCCGAAGAACGACTACGCTTCGGGAGGCGTGGGCAGCCCCGGCCACCTCTCGGGCGAGACGTTCAAGCTGCGTACCGGGGTGGCGATGAGCCACGTCCCGTACAAGGGGGCGCCTCCGGCCGTGCTCTCGGTCGTCACCGGCGAAACGGCGCTCATGTTCGCCACCGCCTCGGCGGCCCTGCCGCAGATCAAGGGGGGCAAGGTGCAGGCGCTCGCGGTCACCTCGCAGTCGAGGCTCGCTGAACTGCCCGACGTCCCGACGCTCGCCGAGCTCGGCATGGGCGCCATCGACGTCCTCGACTGGGTCGGCTTCGTCGTCCCCAAGGGCACGCCCGCCGAGGTCCGGCAGAAGCTCAACCAGGCGTTCACGACCGCCTATGCGGATCCGCAGGTTCGGCAGAAGCTCCAGCAGAACACGATGCTCGCCGCGGATCCGCCGCTGGGTCCGGAGGCGTTCGGGGCCTTTCTCGCCAAGGACGTGGCCAAGTGGCAGAAGACCATCCGCGAGGCGAACATCAAGGCCGAATGACGCCGGCGGCCCGTACGCCGGGTGGGCCTACAATGACAGCCCGTCGACTGACACGCTTCCCATGGACTACGCCATCCGCGGCCGCAAGGCCATCGTCTGCGCCTCGAGCCAGGGCCTCGGCCGTGGCTGCGCCTTCGCCCTTGCGCGCGAGGGCGTCGATCTCGTCGTCAATGCGCGCTCGCGCGACCGCCTCGAAGCCACCGCCGACGAGATCCGCCGGGAGACCGGCGTGCGCGTGACCGCGGTGGCGAGCGACATCACCACCCCCGAGGGGCGCGCCGCCGTGCTCGCCGCCTGCCCTGCCCCGGACATCCTCATCAACAATGCAGGCGGTCCACCGATCGGCGATTTCCGCGACTGGGACGAGAAGACGTGGCAGGACGCCGTCAATGCCAACATGATCACGCCGATCATGTTGATCCGCGCCGTGGTCGACGGCATGATCGAGCGCCGCTTCGGGCGCATCGTGAACGTCACCTCGCGAGCGGTGAAGATGCCGCTGCCGGACCTCGGCCTGTCCAACGGCGCGCGCGCCGGGCTCACGGCCTTCGTGGCGGGGCTCTCGCGCCAGGTCGCGAAGCACAACGTGGTGATCAACAACCTGCTGCCGGGGCCGTTCGACACCGACCGCACGATCGACGGCCTCATGAAGCGCTCGGCGAAGGCAGGGCAGGACTTCGACACGTTTGCGGCCGCGCGCCGCGCCGAGGTGCCCGCGGGGCGCTTCGGTCACCCGGACGAATTCGGCAAGGCGTGCGCGTTCCTGTGCAGCGCCGACGCCGGGTTCATCATCGGGCAGAACCTGCTGATCGACGGGGGAGCGGTGAACACCACGCTGTAGGCGGCGGGTTGATAGTCCCCCCCGACGCGGGCTTCGCCCGCCTCCCCCCCAGGGGGCGGCGCCTTGGGACGGCCCGGCGGCGCTGGTCCCCCCCGACGCGGGCTTCGCCCGCCTCTCGCCAAGGGCCGCGGCGCCCGAACCTCAGGAGTACGTGTAGAAGCCGCGCCCGGTCTTGCGGCCGAGCCACCCGGCCGCGACCATTTCCTTCAGCAGCGGGGCCGGGCGGTACTTGGGATCGTTGAAGTCGGCGTAGAACACGTTCATCACGGCGAGGAGCACGTCGAGTCCCACGAGATCGCACAGCGCGAGCGGCCCGATGGGGTGGTTGCAGCCGAGCTTCATGCCATCGTCGATCGCCTGCGCGGAGGCGAGCCCTTCCTGCAGCGTGAACACGGCCTCGTTGAGCATCGGGCAGAGGATGCGGTTCACCACGAAGCCCGGGCTGTTTTTGACCACGATCGGCGTCTTGGTGAGGCGCTGCACGAAGGTGGTGGCGGTGGCGATCGCGTCGTCGGACGTCTGCAGGCCGCGCACGAGCTCCACCAGCGCCATCATCGGTACCGGATTGAAGAAGTGCACGCCCAGGAAGGCGTCGGGACGCGGCATCACCGAGGCGAGCGTGGTGATCGAGATCGACGACGTGTTCGAGGCGATCAGCGCGTCGGCCTTGGCGAGCGCGCCCACCTGCCGCAGGATCTTGAGCTTGAGCTCGAGGTTCTCGGTGGCCGCCTCGATCACGAGGTCGCAGGCCGCAAGGTCGTCGTAGGAAGTGGAGCCGCGAATGCGGCCCAGCGTGGCGGCCTTGTCGGCGGCAGTGAGCTTGTCCTTCTTGACGAGCCGCTCGAGGCTGCCCGACACCGTGGCGAGCCCGCGATCGACGGCCGCCTGCTGCACGTCGACCATGACCGCTTCAAGACCCACACCCGCACACGCCTGGGCGATGCCATTGCCCATGGTGCCGGCGCCGATGACGCCCACCCGTTCGATCGTTGCCATTCGATTCCCTGCCTCAAAAGGACGTTGGAGAGCCCCCGATTATGCCGTCTCCGCCGCGGCGCAGCACGGACTGTCAGGCGCGCGACGGCACCGCAAGGGGGCCGGCCAGCGCCGGCGGCAGCGCGACGGCACGGCCTTCCACCGCCCCCATCGCCCGGCGCGGCGGATTCATGCGCAGGCCGGCGATGAACATGTCCACGAGCGCGGGCGCCGCCGAGGCGAGGTCGTAGGCCGCGGGGTCGAGCACCCACTCGTGCATGATGCCCACCATCAGGGCGTGCAGGCCCTGGGTGGCCAGGGCGGCATCGATATCGGCGGGCAACTGCCCGTTCGCGGCGGCGAGGCGCACCACTTCCTCGATCTGAGCGAGGCAAGCGCAGCGCTCCTGGCGGTGCGAGGTGGCGAGACCGGCCAGCTCGTCGACGAGCTCGCTCTTGTGGAAGACGATCTCGAAGACGTTCTGGACGCGCACGTCGGTGGCCAGGTTGGTGAGGGCCGCGATGGACAAGGCGCGCAAGGTGCCGAGGGCGTCGCTGCGAGCATCCGTATCCACGCGCTCGAAGTGGGCTTCCAGCGGCAAGGTGGCGCGATCGCACATCGCCCGGAAGAGATCGGCCTTGTCCTTGAAATGCCAATAAACCGCACCACGTGTCATCCCTGCGGCCGTGGCCACCTCGGCAAGCGAGGTGCGCGTTACGCCCTGCTCCCGGAACAGCGACTCCGCCGCGTCGAGCAACCGCTCGCGCGTGGCCAGGGATTCTTCCTTGGTCTTCCGCACCATCTTGACGTCCGTTTCGCTTCGATCTACTTTACAAACATTCGCGAATGTATGTAATCTAGGCGCACTTTGCAAGGTGCACCGCAGCAAAGCGGACCGCCCGGCCCTCCGGGAACCTTCCCGCCCGCCCGCTGCGCCGACTCTCCCAGGAGCCTTTTGATGATCTCCCCCCTTCGCGCTCGCGCCGCTGGCGCTGTCCCCGTTGCCATCGCGGCATCGCTCGCCGCCTTGCTTGTCACTGCCTGCGGGCAACAACAGGCGCCAGCATTCCACGGTTTTCCGCCGGCGCAGGTGACCACGATCAAGGTCGAGCCGCAGAGCCTGCCGGCCGTGTACGAATACGTGGGCCAGACCACCGGATCGAAGGAAGTCGAGGTGCGCGCGCGCGTCACCGGCATCCTCGAGAAGAAGAGCTTCCAGGAAGGCGCTCCCGTGCGCGCCGGCCAGACGCTGTTCGTGATCGATCCCAAGCCGTTGCAGGCGCAAACTGCGGCGCTGGAAGCCGAAGTGGTCCGTACCGAGGCCCAGAAGGCGCAGGCCGACCGCGAATTCGCCCGCCTGAAGCCCCTCGCCGAGAAGCGCGCCGTTGGCCAGAAGGAAGCCGACGACGCGCAATCCAACGTCGATCTCGCCAATGCCGCGGTCAAGGCCGCGCAGGCGCGCCTGGCCGAGGTGAAGCTCAGCCTCGGCTACACCAACGTGACGGCGCCGATCACCGGGCTGTCGAGCCGAGCGCCCAAGTCCGAAGGCAGCCTCGTGACGGCCAACGAGACGCTCCTCACCACCGTGTCGCAGGTCGACCCGATGTGGATTCCCTTCTCCGTCGCCGAGAACGAGCAGCTGTCGATCAGCAAGGCGGTGAAGGAGGGCCGCCTCACGATGCCCAAGAACTTGGCCTTCGACGTGGCCGTGCAGCTCGCCGACGGCTCGGTCCTCGAGCGCAAGGGCCGCATCAACTTCACCGACACGCGCATCAATCCTTCCACCGGCACCTTCGAAGTCCGCGCCGAGGTCCCCAACGCCGACGGCGCGCTCAAGCCCGGTCAATTCGTGCGCGTGAAGCTCATGGGAGCCACGCGCAACAACGCGCTCGCGGTGCCGCAGGTCGCGGTGATGGACAGCCCGCAGGGCAAGTTCGTCTACGTGGCCGACAAGGACAAGGAGGGCAAGGACGTCGCTCAGGTGCGCACGGTGGTGCTCGGCGAATGGGCCGTGGCCAATGGCGTGAACCTGTGGATCGTCGAGAGCGGCCTCAAGGCGGGCGACGTCGTGATCACTGACGGCGTCTCGAAGCTGCGCCCGGGAGCGCCCATCGTGCTCGGCGCGGCAGCGCCTCCCGGTGCAGCGCCGGCGGCCCCCGGCGCGCCCGCAGCGCCGGCCGCACCCG
>CALFEY010000417.1 GCA_937958295.1 uncultured Pseudomonadota bacterium | reverse complement strand
GTGCGCCAACGCAACGATCCCACCTACGTGGAGCGCATCTTCGTGGAGGGCCGCGATCCGGATGCGCCGCGGGTGCCGCGCAAGCCGCTGGAGAAGCGCTTCGCCGATACCCTGCTCGCCCCGCCGCCGGCTCCCATGGCGGGCATGCGCATGCTCGATACCACACCGTGCATGTCCCTCGCGTCCACGTGGAACAACATCGGCAGCAACTTCGTGCCGCTGTCAGGATGTCCGCGCTAGCGAAGGACGCCCCGGCCGCGGTGCCGCATCGCGTCGTGATCGTGGGCGGCGGTGCCGGCGGCCTCCCGCTCGCGACGGCGCTGGGCGATCGCTACGGTCGCGGCGACGCGGTCCAGGTCACGCTGGTCGATCGCAACGCCACGCACGTGTGGAAGCCGCTGCTGCACGAGGTGGCGGCGGGGCGCATGGATGCGGACGCGCACGCGCTCGATTACCTCGCCATCGCCTATTGGCATCACTTCCGCTTCCGGCAGGGGGCGCTGCGCGCGCTCGACCGGGCCAAGCGCGAGATCGTGCTCGCTCCGGTAACGGGTCCCGAGGGCGAGGAGATTCTGCCTTCGCGTACGCTGCCCTACGACACGCTCATCCTTTGCCTTGGTAGCGTGAGCAACGACTTCGGCGTGCCAGGCGCCGCTTTGCACCCTATCTCGCTCGACACGCTCGCCGATGCCGAGCGCTTCCATCGCCGGCTGCTCGCCGTGAGCGTGCGCGCCGACGGCCGCGCCGCGGCGGGCGGCTCGGCCACCGTGCACATCGTGATCATCGGGGCGGGGGCCACCGGCGTGGAGCTGGCGGCCGAGATCCGCCAGACGACCCGCGCGCATGCAGCTTATGGCCTTGACCACCTCGACGCGGTGCGCGACATCCGCATCACGATCCTCGAAGCCTTCACGCGCATCCTGCCGCCCCTGTCCGCGGACGTGGCGGCCGCGGCCAACGAGCTCCTGTCGCGGCTCGACATCGAAGTGCGCACCGGCGCGCGGGTGACCGAGATCGATGCCGACGGCGTGCGCACGGCAAGCGGTGAGTTCTTTCCCTCCGACCTCACGGTGTGGGCGGCCGGCATCATGGCCCCGGCGGTCCAGCGCGAGCTCGATGGCCTCGCGGTCAATCGCAACAACCAGCTCCTCGTGGGACCCACGCTCCAGACCACCGTCGACCCCGACATCTTCGCCTTCGGTGATGGCGCGGCGGCGCCATGGCTCGGCCAGAAGGAGGGCGCGCTCCTGCCGCCGCGTGCGCAGGTCGCGCACCAGCAGGCCACGCTGCTCGCGAAGTCCCTCCGGGCGAAGCTCGCCGGCAAGCCGCTGCCCGAGTTCCACTTCCGCGACTTCGGCTCGCTCGTGTCGCTGGGCGAGCTCTCGGCGGTGGGCAACCTCATGGGACGTCTCATCGGCGGCAACCTCCTCATCCAGGGATTGATCGCGAGGCTCATGTACACGTCGCTGTACAAGTTGCACCAGGTGTCCATCCACGGCTTCGTGCGGGTGCTGTTCGACACCCTCGGGCGCTTCCTCCGCGAGCGCCTGGAGCCCCGCGTGAAGCTGCACTAGCCGTCGCTCGGGCGCCGACCCTCATGAGCCCCTTTCTTGCCGGCTTCACGTGGCTGCTTGTGTTCCAGTGCACGGGCGAGGCCATCGCGTGGGGCACCGGTATCCCGATCCCAGGCCCCGTGATCGGGCTCGTGCTGCTGCTCGCCGTGCTCCTGTTGCGAGGCGAGGTCCCCGATTCGCTGGCCGTCACCTCCGACGGCCTCGCCCGGCACTTGTCGCTGCTCTTCGTGCCCGCGGGCACCGGCGTGATGCTGCACGTGGCCCAGATCGAGAGCGAGTGGCTGCCGATTGCCGTCGCGCTCGTGGTGTCGACGGTGCTCGCCATCGCGGTCAGCGCCGCGACCTTCCAGTGGCTCCTGCGTCGCCGCGACGGGGCGGCTAACGCGGGTCTCGACGACCAGGGCGCGCAGTCGTGATGCGGCAGGAGCTCTTCGAGCTGTGGGTGTACCTCGCGGCGTCGCCGCTCGCGGGCCTCACCTTGACGTTGCTCGCCTACGCCGCCGGCTGGACATGCTACGTGCGCTGTCGCATGCATCCGCTCGCCAACCCCGTGCTCATCGCGGTGGCGCTCATCGTGACCGCGCTGCTGCTCACCCGCACTCCCTACGACGAATACTTCGCCGGTGCGCAGTTCGTGCACTTCCTCCTCGGGCCGGCGGTGGTGGGGCTCGCGGTGCCGCTCGCCCGGGCGTGGCCAGAGGTGCGGCGGCTCGCGGTGCCGGTCGCCGGGGCCCTGGTGGCGGGCATGAGCGTGGCCGTGGCGAGCGCGGCGGGGCTCGCGTGGCTGCTGGGCGCTTCTCCCGTGACGGTGCTCTCGCTCGCGCCGAAGTCGCTCACGGCTCCCATCGCGATGGGCATCGCCCAGAAGATCGGCGGCTTGCCCGCGCTGGCCGCGGTGTTTGCCGTGGCCACGGGCATCCTTGGAG
>CALFEY010000416.1 GCA_937958295.1 uncultured Pseudomonadota bacterium | reverse complement strand
GCCCATGGGCTGCATGCCGCCGCACGTCGTGGACGGTGCGGCGGGGCCGACGGATGAGCGGTCAGGCGACCGCGGCGTCCGCCTCCACGACTTCGGTGGCAAGCACCTGGGCCGTGGCGTTGATCACGGCGGCGATGCGACCCACGTCGCGCAGTTGCTGCGTGGACAGGCCTGTCTCCTTGAGCAGCTTGTAGTGCGATTGCACGCAGAACTCGCACTTGCCCACGATCGACGCGGCGAGCGCGTAGAGCTCGAAGCTCTGCCGGTCGACACCGCCGTGCGTGGCGTACGCATTCATGCGCAGTTCGGCGCGGACGGTCTTCAGATCGGCGTCGTCGGCCATCTCCACGAACGGGTACCACACGTTGTTCATCCCCATCAGCGCGGCCGCGGTGAGGGCGGCCTGCTGGTGGGTCGCGTCGAGCGTCGCGTCGCTGCGGATGGTCGCCACGATCGCCGGTGCCTTCGCCGCGAACGCCGCGGCCAACGCCGCGCCCACCGCCAGCTGCGGGCTCAAGCTCGAGCGGGCGATGACCGCGTCGAGATTGAGCCGGATGTCCTTCGCGTAGTCAGGCAGCTTCGCCTTCAATGCATTGACGAATTCCATGTCGGCTCTCCCTCGGCCGTTACAGCGTCTTGCCGCCGACCGTGCGGTTGCACGGGCAGAGCTCGTCCGTCTGCAGGCCGTCGAGGATGCGCAGCACCTCTTCCGGGTTGCGGCCCACGTTGAGGTTGTTCACCGACACGTGCTGGATGACGTTGTCCGGGTCTACCACGAAGGTCGCGCGCAGCGCCACGCCTTCCTTGGCGTCGCGCACCCCGAGCTGATCGACGAGCGAGCCCGTCGAGTCGGCGAATTGGTAGTGGTTAAGGCTCGTGAGGTCCTTGTGGTCACGCCGCCAGCCGAGCTTGGAGAACTCGTTGTCGGTGGAGCCGCCGAGCACCACGGCATCGCGGTCGGCGAAGTCGTTGGCGAGCTTGGCGAAGCCCACGATCTCGGTCGGGCACACGAACGTGAAGTCCTTCGGGTAGAAATAGATGATCTTCCACTTGCCCGGAAAGGAGGTCTCGTTGATCGGCTCGAAGGCGGACTGGCCGTTTTCCTCGTGTTGGTTGAAACCGGGCTTGACGCCCACGACGTTGAAGGATTCGAGCTTCTGGCCTACGGTCTTCATGAATCGACTCTCCTGGGTTGGCGCGCCTTGGGCCTCGACGGCCTGCCGGCGGCGGTTGCTAATGAGAACGATTCATATGTTATGGTCGCGGAGAGATCAATTCAATTTAATTATCATTATCGTGTGCTTAACCTGAGGTTATCGCTGCGCCGAGCGAGCGGCGTCGCGGTGGCGGAGGCGCGACGGGGTACCAGGGAACGCACGGTGCGGCAGGTCGGACGTTGGGGCGGCCGTTCGCCGGCCGGGGCACCGGTTTGCCGACGCCGCTCTCCCCACGGGGATTGCGGTGCGGCGCGCGGGACGCGAGGCACCGCGGGCAAGCGCCCAGCCGCTACTTCTTCGACTTGCCCTTCTTGTCCTTCTTCTTGGCCTTGTCTTTCTTTTTCTTCTTCTTCGGCTTGCTGAGCAGGCTCCCGCGGCACTTCGCCGTCCCGCAGCGGCATTCGAAGCGCGCGCGCTCTTCCTTGGTGAGCTTGCCGTCCACCGACAGCTTGTAGTCGTAGGTGAGCTCAGTGCCTGGCTCGATCTTCTTGCGGGCCTGGATGAAGACGCGGCCGTCCTCGTCCTCGTAGGTCTCGCAGTTGGGCGCGCAGGAATGGTTGATCCACCGCGCGGCGTTGCCGCGCACGCGCGCGTCGATGACGCGGCCATCGTCCAGTTCGAACAGGAAGGTGTGCGACGGATCGTCCGGATCGCTGTCCGGCCGCTCCATCGCGTCGTCCCAGCTCGTGCGCTGGCCCCTGTACTCGATGACGGTCTCGCCCTTCGGGATGCGCGTTGCGGCGAATACCCCGCGGCCGTGGATGACGGAGTTGCGCACGACGTAGGGCTTGCGGGGAGCGGTGGCGGGCATGGACGCGATGCGGTGGATGGAGGGAAGTGAGCGTGGATTCTCGCACGAAGGCGACCACGCCCGCGCCGTCAGGCGAGGAGCGCGATCACGAGCGGGGTGGTGAACGCCGCGACGAAGGTGGTGAGCACGAGGCTCGCCGCCACCGGCCCTTCGAGCGCGGCGAACTGGCGCGCCATGAGGTAGACATTGGCGCCCACGGGAAGGGCGGCGAGCATCACCACGGCCTGCGTCTCCCTCGCGGGCAGTCCGATCGCGAGCGCCACGCCAAACACCGCCAGGGGGAAGGCGGTCATCTTGAGGACGGCGATCGCCACGCTTTGCCGCCAGCCTTCGCGGATGCCGTACTCCGCGAGCCCCATGCCCAGGACGATGAGCGACATGGGCACTGCGGCCTGGCTCACGAGACCGAGCGTTTCCGCCACCATGCCGGGCAGGGGCGCTCCCGTGAAGCCGAAGCCCGTGCCGAGCAGTATCGCCGCGACGATGGGGTTGGTGACCACGTCGCGCGCGGTGCGGCTGATGCCACGCACGGACAGGTCACGATTGCGCGCCCACTCGACGGAGATGGTGACCGCCGTCCACAGCAGGAACGAGTTGAACACGAGCACCAGCGATACCACGGGCAGCGACGCCTCGCCCAAGGCGACCTTGGCGATGGGAATGCCCAGGAGCACGTTGTTGCTGAAGATGGTGCCCATGCCGAACACCGATTGCCCCACACCGTTCATGCGGAACGCGCGCGCGGCGAACACACGGGCGATGACATAGGTGATGGCGCAGCCGCCGAAGTAGGCGACGAGCAGGCGCGCATCCACTGCCGGAAGGCGCGAGAAGTCGGCCATGAGGCGAAACAGCAGCGCGGGCACGGCCACGGCGAACACGAAGCGCGTGAGCGCGTCGGACACTACCTTGGGCCAGTGCCCGAAGCGGGACAGCGCGTAGCCGACGAAGACGAGTAGGAAGAGCGGCGCAGTGAGGGCGGCGATGCCCGCGAAGGCCCGCGTGGTGTCGGCGAGCATGCGGGGTCAGAAGAGGTCGCGCAGCGTGACGACCTTGACCCCGCCGCCTTCGATGGCCAACCGCACCTTGCGTCCGGGGGCGCCGCGCAGCGCCGAGCGCAGGGATGCCAGCGTGGTGGCGCTCGCCCGCACGCCGTCCACCGCCACGATGACGTTGCCGGGGGTGAGGCCGGCTTGGGCGGCGGGGCCGCCCGCCACGACGTCGACTACCTCGAAACCGCGCTCGCCGCGCTCGACCCACAGGCCCGCGCGATCGTGCACGTCGGCCCCGGCGAAGCTCGCGTTGCGCGTCAGGTGCAAGGATCCGTGCGGTAGATCGAACACCACGTCGAAGCGACGGAGAATCCCGTTGCCGATGCTGCCGGCGACGTCGGGATCGGCCAGCGCGCCGCTGTCGCTGGCCACGATCGCGGTGACGGGACCGGCGATGTCGATGTCGCCGAGCGTGAGCGAGGCGGTGCGGGCGATGGTGGCGCGCAGCGGTCCAGACACGCTTGCCCCGTACACGGCGTCCACGCCGCGATGGCGGTCGGCGATGCCGTTGGCCGCCGCGAAGGTCTGCGCGAGGGTGAGCGAGCCGCGATTGCCGGTGTCCACGCGGAACACGCCGGTCACGCCGTCGACCGCGCCCTGCACCCGCGGCGTCCTGCCCGGTGGGGCGATGGGCAGGGTGGTGCCGCCACCGGCGTGGCGATAGCGCGCGGGGTCGTGCAAGGTGAGGCGCGAGCGCGTGTAGTCGAATTGCACCACCACGCGGCGGAAGAGCTCGGCGCCGAGCACGCCGCCGATGTCGTCCATCCCTTCCACCCGCCGCAGGAAGCTCGCGAGGTCGAGCGTGGCGAAGGCCTGCTGCTCGAGCACTAGGCCGCCGATGCCCATCCGCGCCACCCGTGCCACGCCGAGATCGCCCGGGCCGGTACCGCCTTCGCGCGTCGCGCCCACACTCGCGGCAACTCCCGGCACGAGCACGTTGTTGCCGCCGCTGTCGAGCAGCATGCGCACCCGCTTGCCCTCGAGCGTGACGAGCACGAACACGTGGCCGTCGCTGAGCTCGAAGGGCACCTCCACGGCGGCGCGTCCCGTGGGAAAGCTGAAGTCCGGCGCGGGCGGCGGTGGGCGCGTGAAGCGGGCCGGGGCCAGCGCCTCGTTGAAGGCCATCGCATCGACGGTGACGACCTCGTCGCGCTGCCCGCCGTCGCGCGAGGCGCGCACGCGAAAGGGTATCGTCACCCCTTGAACCTTGCGCATGTCCATGTATTGCTCGGTGCGTAACGCCGCCGCTTCGCGCTCCGCCAGGCGCTCGATGAGCAGGGTGTCGGTGTTGATCCACAGCTCGAAGGGGCGCCCGCCCTCGGGGGTGATCCGAATCACGTGGAACGTGGCGCCCTCGGCTGCGGCCGCCTCCTTGTAGGCGATGCGCGCAGGGGCGCGCTCGGGGAACCAGAAGGCGAGCCGGTCGCGATACGCGGCGTTCACGGCAAGCTCGCGCGCGATGGGGTCGGCCTCGTCGCGGGGCTCGCCGCCCGGCTCCTGTACCCAGGGACCTTGCGCGTCGTAGCCCGCGGTGCCGGTAACAGGTCCGATGGAGTAATTGATCGCCGAGCGGCCGGTGGTGAACTCGCTCCACCGCTCCGCTTGCCCGCTTACCGGGCCTGCGGTGATGGCGACCTTGCTGTGCTGCGTGCGCAGCGCGTCCCACGCGCTGCCGCCGCTGGCCGCCTTGGCCTGCGCGAGGATGGCCGCGGGATCGGGCAGGGGCGCGCCGCCGAGCTGCGCGTGCGCGCTGCAGGCGAGCCACGCCACGGCGCCAAGGCTGGATCGAGCGAGGGCGCGCAGCCACCCCCGGCGCGATGGCGCATGCACGACGATGTTAGGCCGACGCGGCCGCGGGCGCGGGCGGCTGCCGCGCGCCGAGCGAGTCGAGCGCGGCGCTCACCGCGCGATCGAACAGCGGCACCGGCTCCACGACCAGCGTGACGAGCCCTGCATTGATCTCGTAGGCCAGCTCCTCCGGCGTGTAGACGAAGGCGCGGGCGCGCGAGCGACTGGTGAAGAGGTACTTGGTGCGTAGCGGGCTCACCCATGTGAGGCGGGCGTTGACCGACTGCTCTTCCTTGGAGAAGGCGAGCCACGTCCCCACCGCCATTTCGTTGACGTAGTCGTGCACGCTCACCTTGGGCAGGGCCGGTGCCTCCTGCGCCGCCGCGACGGGCGCGGTGCCGGGCGCGGCGGGGACGGCCTTGATGGCCGCGATGTGCAGTTGGTAGAGCGACTCGAGGAACGCACGACTGCGCTCCGGCGATGCGCCCACCGCCGCGGCCCCCTTGCGCAGGGCGCCGATCAGCGACGGGATCATCTTGGTGAGACGCGCCTTCTGCGCCGAGCGTTCCTTGGCGACGATGCTCCACAGGAGGTCGTCGAGGGTCTTCTCGGCGGCCTTGGTGGCATCGGCCTCGGGGCCATGCTCGCGCCGCAAGCCTGCGAGGTAGTCGGCCCAAGTGGTCTCCACGAAGCCGCGCACCTCGTAGGGCACCTCCATGCCCGCGAGACGGTCGCGGATGAAGGCGCGCACCTCCGAGCGATCGGCTTCGCCCTGCTCGGCGTCGAGCGCTGCCTCGACGTCGGGGCTGGAGGCCTGCGCTACGCGCTGCCGTTCGGCCTCGATGAAGGCCGCGAGCTGGGCGTTGGCGTCGCGGAAGATCGAGATGTCGATCTCGAAGTCGCGGCAGATGTCGTCGACGATCGCCGTGGCGAGCTTGCCGAATGCCTGCTGATAGTCGTCGTCGAAGTTGGCGCCGACGGCGGCGTCGGCAAGGTTGTCGAGGAGCTCGCGCGCCGGATGCGACTTGTCGGAGAAGAACATCCGGTCGAGCAGCGCCGCCTTGACGATCGGCACCTGCAGCCGGCCGAAGAGGTTGCGCAGCGCGTCCGGAATCGAGGGGTCGCGGAAGATGTAGTCGAACAGGAGCGCGATCACGTCCATCGTGATGCGATCCGTATCGCTGTCGATCTGGCTCTCGATTGCCGCCCGGATATGCGGGATCAGGTTGATCGGGACGACCGTGCCCTCGTTCGCGCCGACCACGGGAGGTGGCGCCGCCCGGGCAATGGCCGCGGGCAGATCGAGCCGCTGCCAACGCGCGAGGGTGGCGAACAGAGGCGTGGAGGTGCCCAGCGCCATCAACGGGTCGAGCGACGGGAAGCCGCCCGGGTCGTGCGCCACCGCCGCCGGCGAGGGCACCGCGAGCCCGTCGAGCGACATGGGCGCGAGCGCGGCACTGGGGACGCCCGCCATCGCCGACGGCACGGTGTTGGCCAGCGCCGCCAGGCCCGCCAGGATCTTGGCCGCGGACATCTCGTGCACATCGGCGGCGGGCAGATCCGCCGTGGCGGTGCGCAGGGGCGACTTGTCGGCGAACTTGTCGGCGAAGACGAGCGCCGGCGGGGCGTTCGGATTGGTGATCTCCGGCACCACGATGTCGCGCGGCACGTCCGGCAGGGCGTCGTGCATCATCTTGCCGAACGTCTGGAGGAGGTCGCGGTCGTCGTTGGGGCGGTACTCGCTGCGCGCGCGCAGCGCCGCCTTGATCTCCGGCAGCACCCCGCGGTCGGCGAGGAAGCGGTTGAGCGAGATGTAGAGCTTGTTGATCTCGGGCGTGAGGTCCGCGAGAACGCGCTCCATAAACGGGCGCCACACGCGGGGATTGGGGAAGATGCTTCGCGCCGACGCACCCACGGCGTCGAGGATGTACGACACCGCGAACGGGTTGTCGGCCTCGGGACCCGGCCGCTCGCCGAGCACGTGCTCGACCCGCAGGTTCAACGCGGCGATCTCGCGCTGCGTGAAGCGGTCGAGGAAGCGCGTGGCGTCCTTCAGGGCGGCCTGACGGTCGTGGTCGAAAGCGGTGAGCACGCGCAACGTGGCAAGCGACGCATCGGCATCCGGGCGGCGCCCCTTGCGCCGGACGTTCTCCATCACGCGCCGCTCGAAGAGGTCGCAAAGCGTATTGTCGAAGCGGTCCACCCACTCGGGCAGCTTCTTGCGGAAGGCCTCGAGCTCGCCGTCGGGGATGTGGCTGTTGGTCTCGAAGAGGTCGCCCATCTCCGCCAGCGACGAGCGGACGAGCTCCAGCAGCCGCAGGCGATATTGCGCAAAGGACGCGCGCAGGAGCGCGCG
>CALFEY010000415.1 GCA_937958295.1 uncultured Pseudomonadota bacterium | reverse complement strand
CTCGGCAGCTGGTGGGCGTATTACGAGCTCGGCTGGGGCGGCTGGTGGTTCTGGGATCCGGTGGAGAACGCCTCGTTCATGCCGTGGCTCGTGGGCACCGCGCTCGTGCACTCGCTCGCGGTCACGGAGAAGCGCGGCACCTTCAAGAGCTGGACGGTGCTGCTTGCCATCGTGGCCTTTTCGCTGTCGCTGCTCGGCACCTTCCTCGTGCGCTCCGGCGTGCTCACCTCCGTGCACGCCTTCGCGACCGATCCCACGCGCGGCGTGTCATTCTCATCTTCCTCGCCGTCGTGGTCGGCGGCTCGCTGCTGCTCTACGCATTGCGCGCGGGCGCGGTGGGCGGGGGTGCGACGTTCGCCCCGGTGTCGCGCGAGTCGCTGCTGCTCGCCAACAATATCCTGCTGGTCGTGGCCTGCGCGAGCGTGCTGCTCGGCACCCTCTACCCGCTCGTGATCGATGCAATGAACCTCGGCAAGATCTCGGTCGGCCCGCCCTACTTCGATGCCGTGTTCGCGGCCCTCACCGCCCCACTTGCATTCCTCATCGGCGTAGGGCCAGCCGCGAGCTGGCGCAAGACGGCGTTGCCCGACCTGTGGACGCGCCTGCGCTGGGCCTTCGGCGTGGCCCTCGTGGTGGCCATCGTCGTGCCCCTTCTCCAGGGCCGCCTGGCGCCGCTCACCGCGCTCGGCGTGTTCCTCGCCGCGTGGATCGCGGCGGCCACCGCGGCGCTCGTCGTGGAACGACTGCGGCGCACGCCGCAGTCGGGACTCGTCGCCAAGCTCCGCGCCAATCCCGCGGCGTGGTACGGCATGGTGGTGGCCCACCTCGGTGTGGCCGTGTTCATCGCCGGCGTCACGCTCGTGCGCAGCTACGGCATCGAGCAGAACGTCACGCTCGACAAGGGCCAGGCGGTGGAAGTCGGCGGCTATGTCTTCACCTTCCAGGGCGTGGTGCCGGTCACCGGTCCCAACTATTCCGGCGTGGCCGGGGTGGTGGAGATGCGGCGCAACGGCGTGCTTCTCGACACGCTGCATCCGGAGAAGCGCATCTACCATGCGAGCGGAACGCCGATGACCGAGGCGGCCATCGATGCCGGCATCTTCGGCGACCGCTACGTCTCGCTCGGCGAGCCGGTCAGCGACAAGGGGGAGGCCGGCGCGTGGGCGTTGCGCATCTACATCAAGCCGCTGGTCGACTGGATCTGGGGCGGTTCCTTCCTCATGGCGCTCGGCGGCTTCATCGCGATGGCCGACCGCCGCTATCGCCTCGCCGTGAAACGACGCATCGAAGCGCTCGTGGGCGCGCCCGCCTGAGCGACTCGTCATGAACTCCTCGCTACGCCTGCGCCTGCTGCTTCCGCTCGCGGTCTTCGTCCTCATCGTGGCGTTCCTGTGGGTGGGTCTGTCGCGCGATCCGCGCGAGGTGCCGTCGCCGCTCGTGGGCAAGGCCGCCCCGCTCTTCACGCTTCCGCAGCTCCACGCGTCCGACAAGACGCTCGGCACCGCCGACATGAAGGGCCAGGTGTGGCTGCTCAACGTGTGGGCGTCGTGGTGCGTCTCGTGTCGCATCGAGCATCCGCTGCTCGTGGAGCTGGCCAAGGCCAACGTGGTGCCGGTGATCGGCCTCAACTACAAGGACAAGACCCCCGAGGGCATCGCCTGGCTCGCCCAGCACGGCGATCCGTACAAGCTCTCGGTGGTGGACGCCGACGGGCGCGTTGGCATCGACTGGGGCGTCTACGGCGTGCCCGAGACCTTCGTCGTCGACAAGAATGGCGTGATCCGCTACAAGCAGATCGGCCCTCTCACCAAGGACGCGCTCGAGCAGAAGATCCTCCCGCTCGTGCGCGAGTTGCGCAAGGCATGATGCGCTCGCTCCTCCCGCGCGCTTGCGCATTCGCCGGTGCGCTGGCGGCGGCCCTCGTGATCGCGTGGCCGGCCGGCGTGCTCGCGCAAGCCGACCCTGCCTTCGAGGCACGCCTGAAGCGCCTCGAGGAAGAGTTGCGCTGCCTCGTGTGCCAGAACCAGTCGCTGGCTGACTCCAGCGCGCCGCTCGCGGAAGATCTGCGCCGCGAGGTGCGCGGCCTCGCCGCTGCCGGCAAGAACGACGAGGAGATCAAGACGTTCCTCGTCGACCGCTATGGCGACTTCGTGCTCTATCGTCCGCCGGTCAAGAGCACCACGTGGCTGCTGTGGTATGGCCCCTTCATCCTGCTCGCGGGGGGCGGCGTGGTGTGGTGGCTCATCGCGCGTCGGCGCGGTCGCCGCGCCGACGGCGACGAGGACGACGTCGCCGTTCCGGGGGCCACGCCCGCGGCACCCGATGCCGCGGCGGCCACGGGCGTGGCGCGCGCCCGGGCACTGCTCGACAATCCACTCGACTAGCTGCGCGTTGCCGCGGGCCGTGCGGCGGACGTCGAACGACGCGTCAGCGGCCCGCCGCGACGCCCGCCTCGCCTGAAAGGCGCTTGGCGGCCCAGGCGTGGATCAAGCCCATCTGGTAGAACGGCACCGGGTCGTGGAACCCGGCCGATTGGATCAGCGCGGCGACCTGGGCGGGAGGCAGGACGGCCACGTCCCGCGCATAGGCTTCGCGCATCTGCGCCAGCCCCGTGGCAGGAATGCCGGACACCGCCATGAGGTCGAGCCAGAGCTCGAGAAGGGCTTCGTACCGGCTCGTCGCGACGTCCGCGGCGAGATCCGAGCTCGCGAGCACGCCACCGGGGACGAGCCGCTGCGCGATGGCCCGGAAAAAAGCGACGCGGGCCGGCGGCTCGAGGATGAACTGGGAGACGAGGAAGCACGTGGCGGCGTCGAACGCGCCTGGCGCTTCGAGCGTGTCGAGGTAGCCCTCGTGAAAATGGCAACGCGAGGCGACCCCGGCCGTCGCGGCCTTCGCACGACAAACCTCGAGCATGGCGCCGGAAGGCTCCACCGCGGCAAACGTCCACCGGGGGAAGCGTCTGGCAAGATGGACCATCTCTTCGCCCGTGCCCACGCCAATGCACAGGATGCGCGCATCGGCGGGAAGCCCCGAGAACACCGCCTCCAGGAGGAAATGCAACGCCTCCCGAAGGGGCGCGGTCCGGGCCCAGCGCTCGTCGTAGGTGGCGGCCTGGCGGTCGAAAATAGCCTTGATCTCATCCTTGCGCATGACAGCGGGAACGCGGGGGTCAGACGGACGGGCGATGACAGGCGGCGGGTCAGAGGTCGGCGTCGGGTCCGGGTGGCGCGCTCAGGTCCTCGAGAACCCGCAACCGCCGAACCACGAGCTCGTCGATCTCCAGCCGCCTGATCCGCGCCCTCGCGATGTTGAGCCGGCCGATGGCCAGCGCACCGACGGCCAGCGCCCCGATCGCGAACGCGCCGAGGGCCACCGCCCCCAACGCGCTCGCCCCCAGCGCGTTCGCGCCCGAGGCCACCGCAGGCGCCACCTGGGCCTGCATCACTTTGCGCTTCATCGCCTCGTTCTCCTGTGGATCGTCAAGCGCCCGCCGCCCGGGCACCGCCGCCATGATGGCACGACCCCGTGGCGCGCTCTGGACGACCGTGACACCGCCGCAGGCGCCGCGCCGGCCCAAGAGCCCGAAGTTCCCCTTGGTTTTTTCACCTGTAATTGCTATAATTACAGGAATTACTGAAATTCGACAGACTAAAGGGCTCTTGCCGTGACCCCGCTCATGCAGCGCTTCGTCATCCATTTCGGTGAAATGGGCAGCCGCTGGGGCATCAATCGCACCGTCGGCCAGATCTACGCCCTGCTCTACGTCTCGCAGCGGCCGCTCAACGCCGACGAGATCGCCGAGGAGCTCTCGTTCTCGCGCTCCAACGTCAGCATGGGCCTGAAGGAGCTTTCGAGCTGGAGCCTCGTTCGCCTGCAGCACCTGCCGCATGACCGACGCGAGTACTTCTCCACCCCCGCGGACGTGTGGACGATCTTCCGTACCCTGGCCGAGCAGCGCCGCAAGCGCGAAATCGAGCCCACGCTGTCCATGCTGCGCGATGCGCTGCTCGAGGCGCCTGCGGGCGCCACGGACGAGCATGTCCAGACGCGCCTGCGGGAGATGCACGACCTGATCGAGCTCGTGACCAAGTGGTTCGACGATGTGCAGCGCATGGACGCCGCCACGCTGAAGCAGCTGCTCATGCTGGGTGCACGCGTGCAGAAGCTGCTCGAGTTCAAGGACAAGGTCAAGCTCGTCGCGAGCGGAAAGCCCTCCGGCTGACGCCGCCCGGCCGCGGGCCTTCGCCATGACTGCGCCGCTCTCCTTGCTGTCCGACCCGCTGATGCTCGCGCGCATCCAGTTCGCCGCCAACATCAGCTTCCACATTCTCTTTCCCACGGTCACCATCGCGCTCGCGTGGGTGCTGCTCTACTTCAAGCTGCGGTTCAACGCCACGCAGGACGCGAAGTGGATGGAGGCCTACCGTTTCTGGGTGAAGGTCTTCGCCCTCTCCTTCGCGCTGGGCGTGGTGAGCGGCGTCACGATGTCCTTCCAGTTCGGCACCAACTGGCCAGGCTACATGGAGACCGTGGGCAACGTCGCCGGACCGCTCCTCGCCTACGAGGTGCTCACGGCGTTCTTTCTCGAGGCCACGTTCCTGGGGATCATGCTGTTCGGCACGGGCCGCGTGTCGCAGCGGATGCACACGCTCGCCACTTTCCTCGTGGCCTTCGGCACCACGCTGTCGGCCTTCTGGATCCTCGCCCTCAATGCCTGGATGCAGACCCCCGCGGGCTTCGAGATGATCGACGGGCAGGCCCACGTCACGGACTGGTGGGCGGTGATCTTCAATCCGTCCTTCGGCTACCGCCTCGTGCACATGCTGCTCGCCTCGGGCATCACCGTGGCCTTCGTCATCGCGGGCTTGTCCGCTTACCGGTGGCGCAGGGGCGATCGGGCCCCCGACGTCATGGTGGCCCTGCGCACGGGCGTGCTCGTCGCGGCGGTGCTCACGCCCACGCAGGTCGTCATCGGCGACCTGCTCGGGCTCAATACGTTGAAGCACCAGCCGGCAAAGGTTGCTGCCATCGAAGGCATCTGGAACACCGAGCGCGGCGCGCCACTGCTCCTGTTCGGGCTGCCGGACGAAGCCACGCGCAGCAACCGGTACGCGCTCGCGATACCGCGCGGCGCGAGCCTCGTCCTCACCCACGAGTTCGACGGGCTGCTGCGGGGACTGGAAGAGTTTCCGGGGAAGCACCCGCCGGTGGCGCCCGTCTTCTGGAGCTTTCGCATCATGGTGGGCTTGGGCCTGCTGATGCTCGCGGCGTCGTGGTGGGCAGCCTGGCAGCTGCGCCCGGCCCGATCCGGTGCGCAGCGCGCGACCGCCCGCTCCCCCGCCTTGTCCCCGTGGTCGGCACGATTGCTGGTCGCCATGAGCTTCTCGGGCTGGATCGCCACCTTGGCCGGCTGGTACGTCACGGAGATCGGGCGCCAGCCCTGGCTCGTGTACGGTGTGCTCACCACCGCCCAGGCGGTGGGACCGATCGGCGTGCCGATGCTGGCTTCAACGCTCGCGATGTATCTCGCGCTCTACCTCCTGCTCATCGCGGCCTATGTCTCCGTCGTGTTCTACATGGCGCGCAAGGCGGGCGAGACCAAGGCGCGGCCGCCGGGTTTTGCGCCGGGCGAGCCCGCCACGAGCTCCGGCGGCAAGCCGGTGGCGGCGACCGGGGGCCAAGCATGAGCGAAGGCGAGTGGCTGCCGATGGTGTTCATGGGGCTGATGGGCCTCGCGATCCTCATCTACGTCGTGCTCGACGGCTACGACCTTGGGGTGGGCATCCTCTTCACCGGCTCCGACGAAGACCGCAATCGCATGGTGGCCACCATCGGCCCGTTCTGGGACGCCAACGAGACGTGGCTGGTATTGGGCATCGGCATCCTGCTCACGGCCTTTCCCAAGGCGCACGGGGTGATTCTCACCGCCCTGTACCTGCCGGTGGCCCTGATGCTCGGGGGGCTCATCCTGCGCGGCGTGGCCTTCGACTTTCGCGTCAAGGCACAGGCGCATCACCAGCGCGCATGGAACCTCGCCTTCCGTGGAGGATCGCTGCTCGCAGCGCTCGCCCAGGGCTGGATGCTGGGGGCATGGATCACGGGCTTTCGCAACGACCCACTGGGCTGGGCGTTCGCCGCCGCGATCGCCTTCGGGCTGTGCGCGGGCTACGCGCTCCTGGGCGCGGGCTGGGTCGCACTGAAGACGGAAGGCGCGCTCCAGCGGCGCGCCCTCTCGTGGGCGCGCCGCAGCCTGTGGCTCACCGCGCTCGGCATCGTGGCGGTCTCGCTCGCCACACCGCTCGTCAGCGGGCGCATCTTCGACAAGTGGTTCGCGCTGCCGCAGCTGCTCATGCTCGCGCCCATCCCGCTCTTCACCGTGGGCCTGTTCCTGCTGGCGGCGCTCTTCCTGCGACGCCTGGAGCAGGACGCCCGCCACGGCCGCACCGCGGAGGTGGAGCGCTGGTGCTGGGCGCCCTTTGCCTGCGGCGTGGGCATCTTCCTGCTGGCTTTCTACGGGCTCGCGTACAGCATGTACCCGTACCTCGTGGTCGACCGCCTCACCATCTGGCAGGCGGCCAGCGCACCGGCGTCGCTCAAGTTCATTCTCGTGGGCGTGGTGGTGGTCCTGCCCGCGATCCTGGGATACACCGTCTACGCGTACCGCGTGTTCTGGGGCAAGGCCAAGGATCTGAGCTACGGGTGAAGGAATACCCCGGACCGGAGCACCGGCCACGCGACGACAAGCGCGCCGGGGCGCGGGGCCTTCCCGCGAGGACATCGGGCATGCGGCGAAGGACCGCGGTGATAACATCCCCCGCGCCGGCTTCGCCCCTCCATCCTCGCGGCCCATGGCGATCTCCATCTACGAACTCAAGCCGCGCTTCCAGGCGCTGCTGCGACCCCTCGCCTCCGCGCTCGCGCGAACCGGCGTCACCGCCAACCAGGTCACGCTCGCGGCTTGCACGATCTCCATCGCGCTCGGCGCCTTCGTCACGTGGAAGGTGCCGGCACGCTGGCCCTTCCTGCTCATCCCGCTGTGGATGTTCCTGCGTATGGCCTTCAATGCGATCGACGGCATGCTGGCCCGCGAGTTCGGGCAGAAGAGCCGCCTCGGAGCCTATCTGAACGAGCTCACGGACGTCCTCTCCGACACGATGCTCTACCTTCCCTTTGCCTTCGTCGCGCCGCTGGGGGCATGGGCGGTGGGCACGGTCATCGTCCTCGCGGTCATCAGCGAGTACGCCGGCGTGCTGGGCCTCATGGTGGGTGCGTCGCGGCGCTACGACGGCCCCATGGGCAAGAGCGACCGCGCCTTCGTGTTCGGCGCGCTCGGCCTATGGATCGGCCTTACCGCCGCGCTGCCGGCCTTTGCCGAGTGGCTCGTGTGGGCCGTGGCGCTCGCCCTCGTGGCCACCATCGGCAACCGCGTGCGCCGCGGCCTCGCCGAAGGCGCGTCCGCGTGAACGACGCACCGGCCATCGGCACGCTCGCGCGCACGGCGCACGAGTACACGTTCCGCACCCACGACGGCGTCGACCTCTTCTACCGGCACTGGCCCGCCCCCGCCGGGCCGGCACGTGGCGCGGTCGTGCTGTTCCATCGCGGCCACGAGCACTCGGGTCGCATGGCGCATCTCGTCGACGAGCTCGGCATGCCGGAGTTCGACTTCTTCGCTTGGGATGCCCGCGGCCACGGCCGCTCGCCCGGCGTGCGCGGCGACGCGCCCGGCATCGACGCGCTGGTGCGCGACGTCGACACCTTCGCCGCCCATCTGCGCGATGCCCACGGCTTTGCGGCCGAGGACCTCACCATCGTCGCGCAAAGCGTTGGGGCCGTGCTCGTGGCCACGTGGGTGCACGACTATGCGCCGCGCCTGCGCGCGATGGTGCTGGCCTCGCCGGCCTTCGACGTGAAGCTCTACGTCCCGCTCGCGCGGCCGAGCCTCGCGCTCATGTACAAGCTGCGCGGCAACTTCTTCGTGCAAAGCTACGTCAAGGCGAAGTTCCTCACGCGCGACCCCGCCCGCATGGCGAGCTACGACAGCGACCCGCTCATCGCGCGCGCGATCTCCGTGCGCGTGCTGCTCGGCCTGTACGACGCCGCCAGGCGCGTGGTCGCCGATGCGGCGGCCATCGTCACGCCCACGCAACTGCTCGTCTCCGGCGCCGACTGGGTCGTCAAGCACGGCCAACAGCACGCGTTCTTCGACCGGCTCGGCACGGCCGACAAAGAGCGGCATGTGCTGCACGGCTTCTATCACGACACGCTGGGCGAGCAGGACCGGGCCCGGGCTGTGAGCCGCGTGCGAACGTTTCTGCTGCGCCATTTCGACCGCCCCCTGGCGCTGCCCGACCTCACTCACGCCGACGAAGGCGGCCCCACGCGCGAGGAGTGCGATGCGCTGGCGGCGCCGTTGGCCCCGCTGTCACCGCGGGGCCTGTACTGGCGCGCGACGCGCGCCGGGCTCGCGCTCGGCGCGCGCCTGTCCGACGGCGTTCGCCTGGGAGCGCAGACGGGCTTCGATTCGGGCAGCACGCTCGACTACGTCTACCGCAACATGCCCTCGGGCTTGAGCCCGCTTGGCCGCATAATCGACCGCAACTACCTGGACTCGATCGGGTGGACGGGCATCCGCCAGCGGAAGGTGCACGTCGAGGAGCTCCTGCGCAGCGCCATCCATGACCGGCGCGCGGCGGGAGCGCCGGTGCGCATCGTGGACATCGCCGCCGGCCATGGCCGCTACGTGCTCGACGCGATCGGCCGCGACAGCGCGCTGCCTGACGCGATCCTGCTGCGCGACTACAGCGAGCGCAACGTCGAGCAGGGCCGCGCGCTCATCCAGGCGCGCGGGCTGCGCGATATCGCCTCGTTCGTGCTGGCCGACGCCTTCGATCGGGCGAGTCTCGCGGCGATCGATCCGCGGCCCACCGTTGCGATCGTGTCGGGCCTCTTCGAGCTCTTTGCCGACAACTCGCCCGTGCGCACCGCCCTCGCGGGACTGGCCGACGCGCTGCTGCCCGAGGGCCTCCTCCTCTACACCGGGCAGCCCTGGCATCCGCAGCTCGAGCTCATCGCCCGCGGGCTTACGAGCCATCGCGGCGGAGCGTGGGTGATGCGCCGGCGCACCCAGGCAGAGCTCGACCAGCTCGTGGCCGCTGCCGGCTTCCGCAAGATCGCGCAACGCGTCGATCGCTGGGGCATCTTCACCGTCTCGCTGGCGCGCCGCGTGGCGCGATGAGCGCAGCGAAGGCCCCGCACGCGCCGGCCCGCCCCTGGGGCCGCGCGCTCGCGTGGCTCGCCTTCCTCGGCCCGTTCTTCTTCCTCTCCTACGGCTTCGCCAACTGGGTCGCCGCCCAGCGCGAGGGCGTGCCCAGCATCGTGTTCGCGTGGGAGCGCGCGATTCCCTTCTGGGGCTGGACGATCGTGCCGTACTGGTCGATCGATCTCGTGTACGGCCTGTCGCTGTTCGTGTGCGCCTCGCGCGCCGAGCTCGACGCCCACGCCAGGCGCCTGCTTACGGCGCAGCTCATAGGCGTGGCGTGCTTCCTTGCCTTCCCGTTGCGCCTAGCGGCGCAACGCCCGGACAGCGACGGCCTTGCCGGCGCGCTCTTCGCGTTGCTCGGCAGCTTCGACCTGCCCTACAACCAGCTGCCCTCGCTGCACATCGCGCTCGCCGTGATCCTGTGGTCGCTCTTTGCCCCCCGGCTCCGCGGCTTGGCGCGCATCTTGCTCGACCTCTGGTTCATCCTGATCGGAGTGTCCGTGCTGACGACCTATCAGCACCATTTCGTCGACGTCCCTACCGGCTTCGCCTTAGGCTGGCTCTGCGTGTGGCTGTGGCCACTTCCGGCGAGCGGGCTCGAGTCGCCGACCGCCGTCTGGCGACGAACGGCTGACCCGGTACGTCACAGGTTGGCGTGGACGTACGGCGCCGGCGCGGCGGCGTGCCTGATCGTGGCCGTGGGGCTCGGCGAAGCGGCGCTCTGGCTGACGTGGCCCGCGCTCTCGCTCGCTATCGTTGCCATCGCCTATGCCGGCCTGGGCCCGGCCGCGTTCCAGAAGCAAGCCGACGGCGATCTGAGCCTAGCCGCGCGCTGGCTGCTCGCGCCCTATCTTGCGGCGGCGTGGCTCAACTCCCGCTGGTGGACGCGCCGGTCGCCCCACCCCGTGCACGTCGCCGACGACGTGTGGCTCGGCCGCATGCCGGCAGCCGGCGACCTCGCCGAGCACCATTTCGTCGGGGTGGTCGACCTCACGGCCGAGATGCGGCTGCCGGCCGCGCCCCCCGAGCGCCGGGTTGCGCCAGTGCTCGATCTCACGGTGCCGGACAGCCGCACGCTCGCCGCGGCCGCGGGTCACATCGAGGCCATTCGCACCCGCGGGCCGGTGCTCGTGTGTTGCGCGCTCGGCCTGTCGCGCAGCGCGTGCGCGGTGGCCGCCTGGCTCATAGAGACGGGCCGCGTGTCCGACATCGACAACGCGCTCGCCTGCGTGCGTGCCGCCAGGCGCGACGCCGTGCTGGGCGCAGGCCACGCCGCCGCGCTCGCGGCGCTGCAAGGCTGCCCACCGGCCAGAGGGGAATCATGACGCTATCCGATACGATCGACGAGGCGCTCGCCTGGCGACTCCGCCTCACCGCCGACGCACTGGCCGCGGTGAGCACCGTCGACACCCTGTCCACCGGGCTCACGCTGGTGGCCGCCGCCGCCGTGGGCGTGGCCCTGTGGCATCCGGTGGGAGCGCTCGCGCTCGTGTTCCTGGCCGCGCAGATCGTGGTGGGCCTCGCGGCCAAGTGGATGTCGGTGCGGGTGCGCTTCGATGCCAATGTCTTCGCCGCGCTCGTCGACGCCGTGCAGAAGTCGGGCTTCCGCACCGAGCACCTCGACCGCGCGTTACGCGGCGTCGGCATGCTCCCCGCCAACAAGGAAGGCCGCGACTGGGATACGCGTTGCCGCGGCGCGCTGTCCCTCATGCGCGGGCTCGGGTCGCTCACCGTGATCCAGGGCCTGCTCTTCGTGCTCGCCGCGGCCGCCATCGCCTTCGCCTAAGGCGCGGCCGCGCTGTTTGCACCGCGCCGGGCGGCTCGGGTGGAACTGGCGTATCCTGCGCACGCCCGACAACTCCCTGCCGTCCTCCCGCCCTTGTCCACGCTCGACACGCTATGCGCAAGCGCGCTTTGCGTGTTCACCAAGGCGCTCACCGGCGCGCGCATGCTGTGGCTCGGCTGCGCGCCCGCCGCCACGCCGCGGGTCTACTACGGCAATCACAACAGCCACGGCGACTTCGCGCTCATCTGGGCCTGCCTGCCCGATGACCTGCGCATGCGGTCGCGTCCCGTGGCCGGCGCCGACTACTGGCTCAAGGGCCGGTTGCGCACCTACATCGCGCAGCGGGTGATCCGTGCCGTGCTGATCGACCGCAATCCCAAGACGCGCACCGCAGACCCCATCGAGCAGATGGCCCACGTGATCCGCCACGGCGACTCGCTCATCGTGTTCCCGGAAGGCACCCGCAACACCACCGAGGAAACCCTGCTCCCGTTCAAGAGCGGGATCTTCCATCTCGCCCGGGCGTGCCCCGATGCCGAGTTCGTGCCTGTGTGGATCGAGAATGCCAAGCGCGTGATGCCCAAGGGCAAGCTACTGCCGTTGCCGCTCCTGTGCACCCTGACGGTGGGGGCTCCGATCACCATCGCCGCCGACGAGTCGCGCGAGGACTTCGTCGCCCGCACCCGCTCGGCCCTCCTCGCTCTCCAGCCGCCTTCCGAATGACCCCCGTCCAACAGACCTACTCGCTGTTCGTGGGCATCGGCATCGTGCTCGTCGTCGCCTCGCTCGTGGGCTTCGGCCTCCGGGCCTCGGTCGCGCGCGGCGAGCCGCATCCCACCATCGACAACCTCAATGCCCGCATCAAGGCATGGTGGGTGATGGTGATCCTCATCGGGATCGCCTTCCTCTTCGGGCGGACGGGCGTCATCCTGCTCTTTGCCTTCATCTCCTTCTTCGCTCTGCGCGAGTTCCTGACGCTCACGTACACGCGCAGCGCCGACTACCTCGCGCTCGCCGCCGCGTTCTACTTCGTGCTGCCGGTGCAGTACGTGCTCGTGTACGTGGGGTGGTACGGCCTATACACGATCTTCATCCCCGTGTACGTGTCGCTGCTGCTGCCGATCCTCGAGGCGCTGGCCGGCGACACCAAGCGCTTCCTGGAGCGCACGGCCAAGATCCAGTGGGGCCTCATGATCTGCGTCTTCTGCATTTCGCACGTGCCGGCGCTGCTCACGCTCAACATTCGCGACTACGAAGGGCGCAACTTGCTGTTGATCGCGTTCCTCGTGATCGTGGTGCAGTCGAGCGACGTGCTGCAGTACGTGTGGGGCAAGCTCTTCGGCCGCCACAAGCTCGCGCCATCAATCTCGCCGTCCAAGACGTGGGAAGGCCTGCTGGGCGGCGTGCTCTCCGCCACGGCCCTCGGGGCGGCGCTGTGGTGGGCCACGCCCTTCAACCCGTGGCAGGCGGCGCTCATGGCCCTCGCGATCAACGTGATGGGCTTCTTCGGCGGGCTCGTGATGTCGGCGATCAAGCGCGACCGCGGCGTGAAGGACTGGGGCACGCTGATCGAGGGCCACGGCGGCATGCTCGACCGCCTTGATTCGGTGGTGTTCGCCGCACCGATCTTCTTCCACCTCACCCGCTATTTCTTCGCGTAGCGCTGCGCAGGCTGCGGTCAGGGCTCGCGCAGGGTCAGCGCCGGGTTCACCGCGAAGACGATCACGACGCGATCCTCGTATACCGGCGCGCCGAAGCGCTCGCGCAACGCGGCCTCGCACTGCATCGTCTCCTCGCCCACGAGGTCGGTCCCGCGGACGTAGGACTTCTGCCACACCACGAGATCGATGCCGCGTGCGGCCAGCTCACGGCTGTCGCCTAGATGCACCGCATTGCGAAAGTCGAAGCGGCGATCGGTCGGGACCTCGCCCCATCGCCAGTCCACGCATAGGCCCGACAGGTAGCCGGGGATCACCGCCTGGCCGCTCTCCCGCTCCCATTCCGGCGCATTCCAGTTGAAGCTCTCGAAGTAGAACGGCGCGGCGGCGATCTCGAGGGTGTTCGCGGGATAGCGCGCGAGCAGTCGCCAGAAGCCCGTGTCGGGAATGGCGGCGAGGTGGGGTGCGTACGCGTTATGGCCCGGGCGAAAATCGAAGTAGTACTGCATGTGCAGCGCATGGCGATTGGGACGCTCCCACCACTCGCGCACCGGCGACGACACGATGAGCGTCACGAGGCCCAGCACGGCGAAGGCGCCCGTCCCGAGGTACGTGAGCCGCGGCATCGCCCGCGCCGCGCCCTGCACGAGCACCATCGCCCCGACCGCCGCCGCGAGAAGCACCAGCGGCAGTCCGGGGAGGAGGTAGCGGGCGAGTATGATGCCGAACTGGCTGCTGGCCGGGCGCGTGATCAACACGAGCAGGAGGGCGAGGCCCACGCCGAGGGCGAGCGCGAGCGATTCCGGCACCGCGCGGGCGAGACGACTCGCTCCCACCAGCGCGAGCGCGAGCGAAAAGGCGGCGATCCACGGGGAGGTGGTGCCGAGCCAGGCGAACCACGCGCCCAGGACCGTATCGAGATCGGGCGAGGCCACGCCGCTCTTCAACGCCATCGCCTCGGGATGCGCAAGGAGCGGCGGCAGCACGAGAGCCGAGACCAGCAGCGCGATCGGCACCACGAGGCATGCCACCCGTCGCATGCGAACGCGTCGCAGCGCCGGATCCATGCTCCCCATCGGCGCGACGGCCACGAGTACCGCTGCCGCCACGAAGGCGCCCATCGCGAGGTGCATCCACGTCGCGAGCGCGCTTGCGACGACGGCCAAGGCGCCGAGCCACGGCTCCCCGCGAGGACGCTCCACGAAGCGGGCGAAGGCGAACACGGCGATCCACACGAGGACCACCACCAGCGCGTAGGGCCGCGCGAGCCGCGAGTACACGATGAGCAGCGGCGAGATCGCGAGCAGCCACGCGAAGAGCGTGGCCGCAGGCAGGCCCACGCGCCGCAGCACCAGCGCGGGAAGGAGGATCAGCGCGGCCACGCCCGCCACCAGCATGGGCAGGCGCAGCGCGCTTTCGGACAATCCCGTGACAGTGGAGAGCGCGGCGTAGGCCAGCCCGAGCGGGATGCCGTAGTCGGAGTAGCCGAAGTCGAGGAACATCTCGCGCGGCGTGGACAGCACGAGCCGGTGCACGAGGTGCCACTCGTCGTCGATCAGCACCTGGTCGAACCACTGCTGGTAGCGCACCCAGGCGCCGAAGACCACCGCGGCCGCCAGGGGCAGTGCGGCGAGCCAATGCGGCGCGAAGGCGCCCCACCGACCCACCGCGGCGTTCACAACGCGCCCCCGCAGTTCCAGCAGAGATCGAAGTTGCCCGGCGACGTCTCCCCGCAGCGCGCGCACGCCACGTCGCACGCGTCGCGGCCCGCGCGATCGATCTCCGACAGCACGAGCTCCGCGCGCTCGCGGTCGCACTCGCGCTCGAGCCACACCTGCGGCTGGGCAACGTCGGGCGGCACGTCGCCCACGATGCTGGAGGCGTACTGATTGAACACGTGCGCGCGGATGCCAAGCTGGTTCAGCCGGTCGGCCACGAGCCAGGCGTCGTAGCGCTGCCGCGCCACGTAGATGCGGATCATGGGGCCGGGCGCCAGCCGAGGAGCGTGTCGACGAGACGGCGCAGCACGGCCTCCACGGCGCTCGCCTTGCGCGCATCCCACCGATAGGGCGGCGCCTCGTCCATGTAGGCCGCCTGCGCCATCTCGACCTGCAGCGCATGTACGCCCGCGTCGGGCTGGCCGTAGTGCCGCGTGATCCACCCGCCCTTGAAGCGACCGTTCACGATGTGGGTAACAGGCGCGGCACTTGCGAGCACGGACGCCGCCGCCTGCTGGAGGCCGGGCGCGCAGCTGCGGCCGTCGGCCGTGCCGAGGTTGAGATCGGGCAGGCGCCCCGCGAAGAAGCGCGGCACCTGCGCGCGGATCGAATGGCCGTCGAGGAGGATGGCGTAGCCGTGGCGGACGCGCACGCGGTCGATCTCGCCGCGCAATGCCTCGTGATAGGGAGCGAAGAACGTTCGTGTGCGGGCCTCGATCTCGGCAGGGTCGGGCGCTGCGCCGGCGTAGATCGGCTCCGAGTCGAAGGTACCGGTGGGACAGAGCTCGCTGTTGTCCGCGCCGGCATAGAGCGCGACACCGGCCGGATCGCGATTGAGGTCGACCACGAAGCGGGAGTGCGTCGCATGCATCAACGTGACGCCCGCCGCGGGCGCGAAGGCATAGAGCTTCTCCACGTGCCAGTCGGTATCGGGCACGGCACGGGCCGCCGGGGTGAGGCGCGCGTGCAGGTCAGCGGGCAGGTGGGTACCGGCGTGCGGCACGTTCACGATGAGCGGACTGTCGCCGCGCACACGCTCGAAGAGGGGAAGAGTCATGCGGGCCTCGAATGCCAGAACGCCGGCTCGCCTGCGCGCACCACGCCGCTGCAGGCATTGCCGCCGATGCGATACGACAGCTCCGCGGGCTCGGCAATGGACCAGCGGGCAAGATCGGCGCGCATGCCGGGGGCCAGGATGCCGCGGTCGTGCAGGCCGAGCGCACGCGCGGCATGCACGGTGGTGCCCGCGAGGGCGTCTTCCGGTGTCATGTTCCACAGGGTGCACGCCATCCCCTGCATCAGCACGAGCGAGGTAACGGGCGACGTGCCGGGGTTGCAGTCGGTGGAAAGCGCGATGGGCACGCGCGCCCGCCGCAACGCGTCGATCGGGGGCAGCTTCGTCTCGCGCAAGGCGTAGAACGCGCCCGGCAGCAGCACGGCCACGGTGCCACTGCCGGCCATCGCGGCGACACCGGCGTCGCTCGTGTACTCGAGATGATCCGCGGACAGCCCGCACGCGCCTGCCGCCAGCGCTGCGCCGCCGGTGTCGGAGAGCTGGTCGGCGTGGAGCTTCACGGGCAGCCCATAGGCCCGCGCCGCCTCGAACACCCGGGCGGTCTGCGCCGGCGTGAACCCGATGGTCTCGCAGAAGGCATCGACGGCGTCCGCGAGCCCGGCCGCCGCTGCCGCGGGAATCGTTTCGCGGCACACGTAGTCGACGTAGTCGTCGGCGCGACCCGCGAACTCGGGCGGCAAGGCATGTGCCGCGAGGAGCGTGGTGCGCACGCTCACGCCGGTGCGCTTCCCGAGGGCGCGCGCCACGCGCAGCTGCTTCAACTCGCTGGCCGTGTCGAGGCCGTAGCCCGACTTGATCTCGACTGTCGTCACGCCCTCGGCCGCGAGCGCCGCCAGACGAGGCAGGCTCTGCGCCGCGAGCGCCTCGTCGGAGGCCGCGCGGGTGGCACGCACGGTGGACATAATGCCGCCGCCCTCGCGGGCGATGTCGGCGTAGGTGGCGCCCAGGCGCCGCCGCTCGAACTCGTGGGCGCGGTTGCCGGCATACACGAGATGGGTGTGGCAGTCGACGAGGCCGGGCGTGATCCAGTCGCCGCCGCCTTCGAGCGTACGCGTGGCCGCATGCGCGGGCAGGTCTGCGCGCGGGCCGATCCATGCGATGAGGCCGTCGCGGATGCCGACGGCGGCATCGCGCACGATGCCATACGGCGCGCCGCCGGCCTGCATGGTGGCCGCGTGCACGTCGACCACGACAAGATCGAAGGCCGCGCTCATCGGGAACTCATCGCCGGGCGGCCGCCGCAGCCGCGCGCAAGCGGACGAGCGTGGCGCGATAGTGCGCGAAGACGGCGTCCT
>CALFEY010000414.1 GCA_937958295.1 uncultured Pseudomonadota bacterium | reverse complement strand
CCGGTGGCATCGTGCGCGGCCTGCTTGCCGCGATCGAGCGCAGCATCGCGAGGGCGCGCGAGCAGCATGCGCTCGGCGAAGGGGCCCCGCTGGCGGCGCGGCATGGCTTCCGCTATCCGATCATGCAGGGTCCGATGACCCGCGTGTCCGACCGCGCGGCGTTTGCCGATGCGGTGGCCACGGCCGGCGGTCTGCCTTTCCTCGCGCTCGCGCTGATGCGCGGTCCGGAGGTCGAGGCGCTCCTCGCGGAGACCAAGCAGCGGCTGGGCAGCAAGGCGTGGGGCGTGGGCATCCTGGGCTTCGTGCCGCAGGAGCTGCGCGAAGAGCAGCTCGCCGCGGTGCTGAAGTACAACCCGCCGATGGCGCTCATCGCCGGTGGGCGTCCCGCGCAGGCCAAGCCGCTCGAGGAGACCGGCACGTCCACGTTCCTGCACATCCCGTCGCCGGGGCTGCTCGACCTCTTCCTCAAGCAGGGCGCACGCAAGTTCGTGTTCGAAGGCTCCGAGTGCGGCGGCCACGTGGGCCCGCGCAGCAGCTTCGCGCTGTGGGAGGTGCAGATCGAGCGCCTGCTCGCACAGCCGAGCTGCACGGATCTGGAGATCGTGTTCGCCGGCGGCATCCACGATGCGCGCTCGGCTGCGATGGTCGCGGCGATGGCCGCGCCGCTCGTCGAGCGCGGCGCCGCCGTGGGCGTGCTCATGGGCACCGCCTACCTCTTCTCGGAAGAAGCGGTGGCGTGCGGGGCCATCCAGCCCACGTTCCAGGAAGCCGCGCTGGCCTGCGCGGCCACGGTGCTCCTGGAGACCGCTCCGGGCCATGCCACGCGCTGTGCCGATACCGATTACGTGCGCATGTTCCAGGCCGAGCGCGAGCGCCTCCAGGCCGAGGGCGTGGCGCCGCAGGCAATGTGGCAGAAGCTCGAGGAGCTCAACCTCGGCCGCCTGCGCATCGCCGCCAAGGGCATCGTGCGCGAGGGCGACAAGCTCGTGCACGTCGATGCCGACGTGCAACGCCGCGAGGGCATGATGATGCTGGGCCAGGTCGCGGCGCTGCGCGATGGCGTGGTGCGCGTGGCCGACCTCCACCTTGACGTGGGCGAGGGCGCGGCCGCGTACCTCGACGCGTTGCCCGACGTCCGCACCCGTCCCGCCGGCGAGCGCAGCCACGACATCGCGATCGTGGGCATGGCCACGATCATGCCCGGCGCGCCCGACCTCGACACCTACTGGTCGAACATCGTGCGCGGCGTGAACAGCATCCGCGAAGTGCCCGAAGAGCGCTGGCGCGCGTCCACCTTCTACGACCCCAAGTCGATGAACGGCGAGATGACGCCCTCGAAGTGGGGTGGCTTCCTCGATCCGTATCCGTTCGACCCGCTGACTTACGGCATCCCCCCGTTGTCCCTCGCCGCGATCGAGCCCGTGCAGCTGCTGGCGCTCGAGGCCTCGAAGCGCGCGCTCGATGACGCCGGCTACGACAAGCGCGAGTTCGATCGCGAGAACACTGCGGTGATCTTCGGCGCCGAGGCCGGCACCGATCTCGCAGGCGCCTACGGCTTCCGTGCCCTGTGGCGGCAGTACGTCGGAGCGATGCCGCCCGAGCTCGCGAGCGCACTGCCGTCGATGACCGAGGACTCGTTCCCCGGCATCCTCGCCAATGTGATCTCCGGCCGCGTGGCCAATCGCCTCGACCTCGGCGGCAGCAACTACACCGTCGACGCCGCGTGTGCCTCGTCGCTCGCCGCGGTCGACGTCGCGTGCAAGGAGCTCGTGAGCGGCACCAGCGACATGGTGGTCTGCGGCGGTGCCGACATGCACAACAGCATTGTCGATTACCTCGCGTTCTCGAGCGTGCATGCGCTCTCGCCCTCGGGTCAATGCCGCACGTTCGACGCCTCCGCCGACGGCATCGCACTGGGCGAGGGTGTTGCCGCCATCGTGCTGAAGCGCCTGGCCGACGCCGAGCGTGACGGCGACCGCATCTACGCCGTGATCAAGGCGGTGGGCGGTGGCAGCGACGGCAAGAGCCTCGGTCTCACCGCGCCGCGCGCGCAGGGCCAGGCGCGCACCCTCGAGCGCGCCTACCAGCGTTCCGGGGTGTCGCCGCGCGACGTGGGCCTCGTGGAAGCGCACGGCACGGGCACGGTCGTGGGCGACCGCACCGAGCTCGAGACGCTCAACCGCTTCTTTGCCGGCGCCGGCGTGCCGGCCGGCTCGATCGGGCTCGGCTCGGTCAAGTCGCAGATCGGCCACACCAAGTGCGCCGCCGGCGTGGCCGGCCTCGTGAAGGCCGCACTGTCGCTGCATCATCGGGTGCTGCCGCCCACGCTCAACATCACGCAGCCCAACCCCGGCTGGACGCCCGCGTCGCCCTTCGTGATGTCCCCCGTGGCCAAGCCGTGGCCGGCGAGCAAGCGCTTTGCCGGTGTGAGCGCTTTCGGCTTCGGCGGTACCAACTTCCACGTCGTCCTCGGCGCGTATCACGGCGAAGAGGCCGTGATCGGCATGAAGCGCTGGCCGGCGGAGCTCTTCCTGTTCCGCGGCAACGACCGCGCGGCGGCCCTCGCGCGTGTCGACAAGCTCGTCCGTCTCGCCGCGAGCGATCGCTCGCTCGCCGAGCTCGCCCGGGCCACGAGCGAAGGCAGCGGCCCGGTGCAGATCGCGATCGTCGCACGCGATGCCGCCGACCTCGCCAAGAAGCTCGCCGCGGCTCGCGAAGGCAAGGCGCAGAACTCCGGCGTGTTCTTCGCGCCCGACACTCGCGATGCCAACGCGAAGCTCGCCTTCCTTTTTCCGGGACAGGGCTCGCAGCGCGTGGGCATGCTCGCCGACCTGTTCGTGGCCTTCCCCGAGCTCCAGCGTTACCTGGAGCAGGGCGCGCGCTGGAAGGGCACGCTGTTCCCGCCCACCGCGTGGACGCCCGAGGAGGAGCAGGCCCAACAGGCCGCCGTCACCGACACCCGCGTGGCGCAGCCCGTGCTCGGCATCGGCGGCCTTGCCGTGTCGAGCCTGCTGCAGCGCTTCGGCGTGCGTCCCGACATGCTCGCCGGCCACAGCTACGGCGAGCTCGTGGCCCTCGCGGTGGCCGGCGCGCTGCCCGAGGTGGCCCTGCTCGAGCTGTCCGAGCTGCGTGGACGCCGCATCCTCGAATCCTGTGCCGGCGCCGATGACGCCGGGACGATGGCCGCTGTCGCGGCCGACCGCGACACCGTGGCGGCGCACCTCGCCGGCATCGAAGGCGTGGTGATCGCCAACGAGAATTCGCCGGAGCAGTCGGTGATCTCCGGGCCCAGGCGCGCCGTGGAGGCCGCCATCGACAAGCTCCTGGCGGCGAGCATTGCCGCGAAGGGCATCCCGGTGGCCTGCGCATTCCATAGCCCGCTCGTGCGCGGCGCGTGCGACGCCTTCGCCCGCGATCTGGCGGCCGTCGCAGTGGCGGCCCCCGACGTCACGGTCTATTCCAACACCACCACCGGCTTGTATCCGCACGATCCCGCCGCCATCCGCGATCTTCTCGCGCAGCACATCGGCGAGCCGGTGCGCTTCGCGGCGCAGGTCGAGGCGATGTACGCCGCCGGCGCGCGCGTCTTTGTCGAGGCCGGTCCGGGACGCGTCCTCACGGGCCTCGTGGGTCGCATTCTCGGCAAGCGTCCGCACGCGGCAATTGCCTGCGATCGAGCCGGCGAAGACGGCGTCGTGCAGTTCCTCCTCGCGCTCGGCCAGCTCGCGGTGCATGGCGTGCCGGTGGACGTCGAGGCGCTGTTCGCCGATCGCAACGTCGGCAAGATCTCGCTCGACGCGCCGCCCGCGCCGCGGTTCTCCGCCAGCGCGTGGTGGGTCAACGGCCAGCGCGCCTGGCCCATGCACGGCGAGCCGCCGGCGCACTCGCTGCGGCCGGTGCTGGAGCCGGTTCCGGTGCTGCAGCGGCTCGAGGTGGCGGCCCCCCAGGGCGAGCGCGACACCGCTGTCCTCGACTACCTGCGCAACGTGCGCGAGATGGTCGATGCGCAGCGTCGCGTGATGCTTTCGTACCTCGGCAGCGATCCTGGCGCCGCCCCGGCGGTGTTCGAGGGCACGGTGTCCCGGCCCGCGATCGTCGAGACCATGGCGCCCGCGACCACCGAGGTCGCGTTCAATGTCGCGGTCGAGGTGGTCACCGCGGGTGCCGCCAGCGGCCCGCTCGACATCAAGACCACGCTCCTCGACATCGTGAGCGAGCGCACGGGCTATCCGTTGGAGATGCTCGACCTCGACCTCGACCTCGAGGCCGACCTGTCGATCGACTCCATCAAGCGCGTCGAGATCCTGGGCGCCGTGGCCGAGCGGCTGCGCGGGCAGGCCGGCGACACGCAGCAGGAGTTGCCGGAGGACCTCGTCGCCGTGAAGACGCTCCGCGGCATCGTCGACGGCTTGGCGCCGCTCATCGCGGGCGCGGCCACCATCGAGGTCACGGCGCAGGTCACGGCCTCGGCGGCGGTCACGTCGCCTGCCGGGCACATCGTTGCGGGCGAGGTCATCATCGCGCCCAACGTCGATCGCTACATCGTGGCGCAGACCCCTGCGCTGGACGCCACGCGCGAGTGGCGTCTTGCCGATCGCGCGATCTCCATCGTCGGCGGCGCACCGCAGATCGATTCGCTGCTTGCGCAGGAGCTCGCGGCGGCCGGCATGTCCACCACCGTCTCCGCCGACCGCGCAACGACCACCATCACCACCGATGCACTGGTGGACCTCACGCCGCTGCGGCCCGACTGGAAGGCCGACGACGTCCCGCTGCTCTTCACGCGCGTTCGCGATGCCCTCCTGAAGGGCGCGAGCCACGTGATCGTGGCCGGCACGGCCAATGGCTACATGGACGGCGATCCGCTGGCCATCGCTGACAATGCCCATCCGTCCGCGGGCGGCGTGGCGGGGATGATCAAGAGCTTGCGCAAGGAATGGCCCGATCGCCAGATCCGCGTGGCGAATTTCGCCTCGCGCCTGGCCGATGCCGACCTGGCCTCGCGCCTGTTCGGCGAACTCAACCTCGTCGACGATGCCGGCGAAGTGGGCTATTCGGAAGAGGGCGAGCGCGTGCGTCCGCGCGTCGTGCGCGCCACGCTCGATGCCAATGGCGGCGCTCATGTGCCGGAGGCGCACGGCGCGCACGATCCGCACGGGGTGCGGGCGAAGAAGCCCGTCGTGCTCGATGCCAACTCGGTGGTGCTCATCACCGGCGGCGCGCGCGGGATCACCGCCGCCACGGCGCTCGCGCTGGCCGAGCGTTTCCATTGCCGCCTGGCGCTGGTGGGCCGTACCGCGCTGCCCGCGTCCGCCGAGGCCGACGATATCGTCAGTGCGAAGGACGCGCGTGCCGTGCGGCAGGCGCTGATCGCGCGCGGCACTTTCAAGACGCCTGCCGAGATCGAGGCGGCGTGCGCTCGCGTGCTTGCCGAGCGCGAGGTGCGGGCGAACATGGCCGCGCTCGCGGCGGCCGGCTCGGAGGTCACCTACCACCAGCTCGACGTGCGCGACAGCGCGGCGCTCGGGACCCTCATCGACGACCTGTACGCGAGCCACGGCCGCCTCGACGGCGTGATCCACGGCGCCGGCGTGATCGAGGACAAGCTGGCCCGCGACAAGACGGCGGATTCCTTCGCGCGCGTGTTCGAGACGAAGGTCAACGGCGCGCTCGCCATCGCCCGCAAGGTGCGGCCCGACATCGGCTTCATCGTGTTCTTCTCGAGCATCGCGTCCACGTTTGGCAGCCGCGGCCAGTCGGACTACGCCGCCGCCAACGATTTCCTCGACCGGCTGGCAGTCAAGCTCAACGCCACGCTCGAAGGCCGCGTCATCTCGATCAACTGGGGCCCGTGGGGTGCCACCGGCATGATGTCTCCGGAGCTCGAGCGGGAATATGCCCGCCGCGGCATCGGGCTCATCGAGCCCGCGGCCGGCGTGGCGAGCTTCCTCGACGAGCTCTTCCTGGGCTCCGCCACGGATGCGCAGGTGATCCTGATGCGCGGCGATCCCGGCGCGATGGCCTGACGCCCCGGTGGAGCGCAACGAAGTGAACGCGTGATGGAGCGCGATGTTGCCATCATCGGGATGGCCTGTGTCTTTCCGAAGGCACCTGACCTCGCTGCGTTCTGGCGCAACATCCAGGCCGGCGTCGATGCGATCACCGACGTCCCGGCCAACCGCTGGGATCCGCTGTACTACGACCCTGCCTCGTCGGCGCCCGACCGCGTCTATGCGCGTCGCGGCGGCTTCATCGACGACTTCGCCAACTTCGACGCCGCGCGCTTCGGCATCATGCCGGCCGCCGCCAAGGCGACCGAGCCCGAGCAACTCCTCGCGCTGCAGGTGGCCGCGGACGCGCTCGCCGACGCCGGCTACGCCGAGCGCACTTTCGCGCGCGAGAAGACGAGCGTGGTGGTGGGTCGCGGCCACTATTTCGGCCCGCGCATGGTGCGCATGCTCGACGTTACCCGTGGGTCGCAGCAGCTCGTCGAGTCGCTGCGCAAGCTGTTGCCCGACCTGTCCGAGACGCAGATCGCGGAGGTCAAGCGCGACTTCCAGGCGCGCTGCGGCACCTACAACGCCGATGCCGCGATCGGGCTTGTGCCCAACCTGCTGGCCTCCCGCGTGGCCAATCGCCTCGACCTCGGCGGCTCCGCCTACACCATCGACGCCGCGTGCGCGAGCACGCTGCTCGCCGTCGACCTCGCTGTAGGCGAGCTGCGCGAAGGCAAGGCCGACGTTGCGCTGGCCGGCGGCGTTCACCTGTGCCACGACGTGGCTTTCTGGAGCGTCTTCTCGCAGCTCGGCGCGCTCTCGCGTACGCAGCAGATCCGTCCGTTCGACCGCAACGCCGATGGCCTCCTCATCGGCGAGGGCATCGGGATGTTCGTGCTGAAGCGCCTCGCGGATGCGCGACGCGACGACGATCGCATCTACGCCGTGATCCGCGGCACCGGCACCTCGAGCGACGGGCGCGACACCGGCCTCATGGCCCCGGGCGTGGAAGGACAGGTGCTGGCCCTCACGCGCGCCTGGCAGGACGCCGGGCTCGACCCCGCCACCGTGGGGCTCGTGGAGGCGCATGGCACGGCCACCACGGCCGGCGACACGGCGGAGCTCAGCACGCTCGCGCGCATCTTCGGACCGACCAACGGCGATCGCGTGCCCATCGGCTCCGTGAAGTCGATGATCGGCCACACCATGCCGGCAGCCGGCGCCGCCGGACTCATCAAGGCCGCGCTGGCCGCGCATCACGGCGTGCTGCCGCCCACGCTCCATTGCAGCGACCCGCATCCGCTGCTTGAGCGTACGCGCTTTCGCCCTCTCGCCGCGGCGCAGCCGTGGCCGAGCGACCTGCGCCGCGCCGCGGTCAATGCCTTCGGCTTCGGGGGCATTAACGCTCACGTGATTCTGGACGCGCCGGAAGCGGCCGCGCGCAGCACGGTACGGGTGCCGGCCGGCCATGTCGACGATCCCGCGCTGGTGGTGGCGGCGGACTCGCAGGACGCGCTGCTCGAGGGCGTGGCGAGGGGCACGAGCGGCGGCGAAGGCCCGTGGCGCGTCGCGGTGATCGCACCCACGGCCAAGCGCGTGGACAGCGCGGTGGCGGCGATCAAGGCGGGGCGCCCCCGCCACGGCCGCGACAGCCTCTACTTTTCCCCGGAAGGACTCGTCGCGGCGGGCGGCAAGGTAGCGTTTCTCTATCCCGGCGTGGAAGCGGTGTTCGCGCCCAAGGTGACCGATATCGCGCGGCATTTCGGACTGCCGGTCCCGGACGTCGAGTCGCCGAACCTGGAGCAGCAAGGCTTCCAGATTTTCGCGCTCAATGCGTTCCTCACCGACGTCATGGCGGCCGCCGGCGTGCGGCCCGACATGGTCGCGGGGCACAGCATCGGAGAGTGGTCGGGCATGATGGCCGCGGGCATGTTCGAGCGCGGCTCGCTGCAGGGGCTCATCGAGAGCCTGAAGCCGGGCACGCTGCGCGTGGCGGACGTGGTGTACGTCGCCATCGGCGCGGGCGCCGACCGTGTGACCAAGCTCATTGCCGACCTGCCGGGCGTGGTGCTCACCCACGACAACTGCGTGCATCAATCGATCGCGTGCGGCCACCCGCCCGAGATCGAGCAACTGCGCGAGCGTCTGCGCGAGGCGCGCGTCCTGTTCGAGGTGCTGCCCTTCCGCTCCGGCTTCCATTCGCCCTCGCTCGCGCCGCACCTCGATTTCTACGCGGGCCTGCTCGGGAGCGTGGCGCTGCGCGGGCCGGAGCGCCCGATGTGGTCGGCAACGACGTGCGCGCCGTATCCGTCCGATCCGAAGGCGATTACGCAGCTCTTCCTCGATCACCTCACGCAGCCCGTGCGTTTCCGCGAGATGATCCTCGCCATGTACGAGCAGGGGGCGCGCGTGTTCGTGCAGGTCGGCACGGGCAGCCTCACCGCCTTTGTCGACGACGTGCTCGTGGGCAGGCCGCATCACGCGATTCCGCTCGTGTCGGCGCAGCACCCCGGCATGGAGCAGCTGCGGCGCGCGTGCGCGGCACTGTACGTGGAGGGCGTGCAGGCCGACCTCGAGCGCGTGGGCCTCGTCGCGCGGCACGCCCGCGCCTTTGCGCGCGGCACGGTCTCGCTCGAGCTCGGCGCTCCGCTCATCCGGACGGACATGGCGCCGTTGCGCACGGGCGTGGCGCCCGCGGTGCGCCCGCCGGCGGCGGCGGGCCAGCGCGTGCTCGCGGCGTTCGACGACAGCATGCGCGAGCTCGTCGCGGCCCAGGAGGCAGTGGTGAACGCCTTTGCCAAGCGGCCCGCTGGTCCTCCCGTGCCACCCCCGCGCACGACGCCGGCACCCGCACCCGGGCTCGCCAACGAGCGCACCGATCGCCTCGAGTTGTCGCTCGCCACTTACCCCGAGCTCATCGATCATTCGCTCGTGCCGCAGCCGCCCACGTGGCGGGAGCCTATCGACCGCGCGCCCACGGTGCCGATGACGATGTCGATTGCCCTCCTCATGGAGGCAGCGAAGCGGCTCGACCCCACGCGCATTCCGGTGGTCGTGGAAGACGTGCTGGCGAGCTCGTGGCTGTACGTGGAGCCCGCCGTGGTCGTCAACGTCACGAGCTCGCGCCTCGATGCCGAGCGCATCCGCGTGAAGGTCGAAGGCTACGTCGAGGGCACGGTGCGGATGGCCGATCGCTATCCGCCCGCGCCGGCGCCTTCCGGCGAGCCCTTGGGCGAGACCGGCGAGTTCCCGGTGCCCATCGAGCACGTATACCGCGACGGCTGGCTCTTCCACGGACCGCAGTACCAGGGCATCGTGTCGCTGCGCGACCATGGCCCGGGCGGCCTGCGCGGGACGCTCGTGTCGCTGCCCGGCAAGGGCGCCCTGCTCGACGCCGCCGGCCAGGTCTATGGCCTGTGGGTGGTGGCGAGCACCGAGCACGATCGCCTTGCGATGCCGGTGCGCATCGAGCGCGTGGAGTTCTTCTCGGCCGATCCGGCGCCGGGGGCCACCATCGAGTGCACGGTGCGCTCGCGCCGCCTCGGCCGCCGCGAAGTGCGGGCGGACCTCGAGCTCGTCGACAACGGTCGCGTCTACTGTCGCATCACGGGCTGGGAGGATTGGCGCTTCGAGACGAGCGGCGGCATCTACGAGATCATCCGCCAGCCGAAGGAGTACCTGCTCGCCGTCATCGACGAGCACGGCGTCGCCATGCTCACCGATCCGGGTTGGCGCAACGTGACGATCGACTTCCTCGCCCGCCGCTTCAACTCGAAGCGGGAGCTCGACGCATTCGGCGGCATCAAGAAGCTGCAGCGGCAGCGCGAGTGGCTACTGGGCCGCATCGCGGCCAAGGATGCGGTTCGCCACCTCCTGCGCGCCAACGACGGCCCCCGGCTCTTTCCGATCGAGGTGGCCATCGACAGCGGCGCGAGCGGGCAGCCGCTGGTGGGTGTGCCGTCGGGGGACGACGTGCGCGTTTCGATCGCCCACAAGGACAACATCGGCGTGGCCATCGCCGCCGAAGGGACGACGCCCGGCATCGACATCGAGAAGATCGAGCCGCGCGGCGAGGGTTTCGCGGGCATCGCGTTCGCGCCCGCGGAGCTCGACCTCGTGGCCGGCGCCGATCAGGCCGAAGCCCTCACCCGCCTGTGGGCCGCGAAGGAGGCGGCCGGCAAGGCGGCGGGCACGGGCATGGGCAACGCGCCCAAGCACCTCGTGGTGAGCGCCGTGGACGGCGATCGCGTGTGCGTGAACGGCCGCTGGGTGGCCACCCGCCGGCACCTCGACTACATCATCGCCTGGACCTTACCGTCATGAGCACCATCGAACAGAACAAGGCCGAGATCCTTGCCACCCTCTCCGAGATGATCAAGGAAGTGATCGGCGAGGACTGGGTAAGCGAAACGCCCATCACCATGGACACGAGCTTCGTGTCCGACCTCGAGGTCGAGAGCATCGAGCTCGTGGCGCTCTCGGAAAAAATCCAGGCGAAGTACGGCGAGACCGTCGACTTTCCAAGCTGGCTCTCGGGAATGGAGCTCGAGCAGATCATCGCGCTCACCGTGGGGCAGCTCGTCGACTACATCGCCAAATGCCAATCGAGTCGATAGGCGGCGTGCGCCTGCACGTGCAGGCGCTGGGCCACCGCGGCTCCCAGGTCTTTCTCGTGCACGGCATGACCACCAGCCTCGCGAGCTTCTACTTCACGATCGCGCCGCCGCTCGCAGAGGCGCATCGCGTGCTGATGTACGACTTGCGCGGCCATGGCCGCAGCGAGGCCGTGCGCACCGGCTACGGCGTACGCTCGATGGCGGGCGATCTCGCGGGCGTGATCGACCGCTTTGGCGATGACGATCCCGTGGACGTCGTGGGGCACAGCTTTGGCGCCGCCGTGGCGATGCGCTACGCCATCGATCATCCGGCGCGGGTACGCCGCCTCGTGTTCTCCGAAGGCCCCTTGCCGGTGTTCCTCCCCGACGATGACGATGAGTTTCCCGGTGCCATCGATCCGGAGCGCATCCGCAGCGAAGTGCAGGGCGTGGCCGACGCCGCGCTGCGCGACCTGCCCGAGGACGTGCGGCGCGCCCTGGCGGGCAAGGGGCGCCGGGTGCGGCGCACGAGCTCGCGCGCGACGGTGCTCTTCAACCAGACGTCCCTGATGGCCGATCTCGAGAAGGACAACGATATTTCCGATGCCGAGATCGCATCCCTGCGCGTGCCGATAATGCTCTGCTACGGCACCCGCACCCTGCCGCCGATGGCCGCCACGCTCACCCGGCTGCGCGCCGTGCTGCCGCAGGCGCGGGTGCGCATGTTCGACAGCGGTCACCTCATGCTCAACGAGCAGGCCGGGCCGGTGGCCGGTGCCATCCTGGAGTTCCTCGCCGATGCCTGACGTGATCTCCCGCGGCGTGCGGTTCAACGTGCTGCGGATGGGGCAGGGCGAGCCCGTTGTCGTGTTCGTGCATGGCCTTCCGCTCGACAACATGTCGAGCTACTTCATGACGCTCGCACCCGAGCTCGCCAAGCACGCCCGCCTCGTGCTGTACGACCTGCGCGGCCACGGCCGCAGCGAGCAGCCCCCCACCGGCTACACGGGCGCGGACATGGCCGCCGACTTAGCCGGTCTCGTCGATGCGCTGGGCGAGGAGCGCGTATTCGTGGTGGGGCACAGCTTCGGGGGCTACGTCGCATTGCGCTACGCGGCCGATCATCCGGAGCGCGTGCGCGGCCTCGTGCTGCTCGACGCGCAGTCCGGCGTGGCCGAGATCGGCGAGCGCATCGGCTCGTCGGTGGCGATGGAAGGCGAGGAGCGCGACCGCCGGTTCAAGGAGGTCTTCGGCAACTGGCTGGCCAAGCACGCTGCGCGTGGCCGCGTCGACGTCGACGACATCGACCTCGATGACCTCGACGCCGATGGCCGCTCCACCGCGGAGTTCGCGGCGCGGCTGTCCAAGCGCCGCCGGCGCAGTCCCATGATCGAGACGGCCGTGCGCCTGCGCGACACCACATCGTTCGTGAAGGACCTCATGGCCACCACGCCCATCGATGACGCCACCCTCGCGCGCATCGAGTGCCCCACGGTGGGCATCTTCGGCGAGGTCTCCGATTTGCGGGTGGACGGCGAGCGCCTCGCCCGCGTCATGCCGCGCTTTCGCCTGGTGCTGGTGCCGGGCGTGGCGCACGGCATCCTCTTCCATGCGACCGCATTCGTTCGCGACGAGGCGGTCAAGGCGCTCAAGGAGCTTTCTGCTTGAGCCGTTTCCTGTTCGTCGTACCGCCGTTTCTTTCCCACATCCAGCCCACGGTCGCGATCGGGGCCGAGCTCGGCCGCCGCGGCCATGAGGTTGCGTGGACCGGCTACGCCGAGCTCGCGCCGGCATTGCCGGGGTGGGCGCGCTTCTATCCGATCGAGTCGTCGCTCGTGGCCGTGCTGCGCGAGCGCGCACGCCTCACCGCGCGGGCGTGGCTCGGCGGGATGAAGGCATTGTTCGAGGGCGTCATCGCGCCGATGGCCGCCGACATGCTCGCCGGCGTCGAGCGGGCGATCGCCTCGTTCCAGCCCGACGCCCTCATCGTGGACCAGCAGACGATCGCCGGCGCGCTCGCCGCCCGGCGCCAGGGACTGCCATGGGGGACCTCGGCGCCCACCGCGATGCTCTTCGAGCCGGTGACGCCGGAGTTTCCCAAGGTGGAAGAGTGGCTGACGGGACTGCTGGCGCAGGTCCAGCGCGATGCCGGGCTGCCGGTCGTGCCGTGGCCCGATCGCTCGGATGCGCTGGTGCTGCTCTATGTGTCGCGCGAGTTCGTCGGCTCCGCTCTCGTGCCACCGGCGCACTATCGATTCGTCGGCCCGCTGTTCGGCGAGCGCCTCGCTCCGCCGCAGTTCCCGTGGGAGGCGCTGGCGTCCAAGCGAAGGGTGTTCGTGAGCCTGGGCTCCGTTGTCGCGGGGCGGGGCGGCGGTTTCTTCGCCAAGGTGGCCGAGGCGCTCGGCGACGAAGACCTGCAGGTCATCCTGCAGTTGCCGCAGGACATCGAGCTCGCCGCCCCCGCCAATTTCATCGTACGGCCGTGGGTGCCGCTGCTCGATCTGTACCCCAAGCTCGATGCCGTGCTCACGCATGCCGGCAGCACGGTGGTCGAGACGCTCGCCTTCGGCCTGCCGGCGGTGGTGGCGCCGGTGGCGGGTGACCAGTTCATCTTCGCGCGTGCGGCCGTGAACAGCGGCGCCGCGCGCAGGATCTCCTTCACGCGTGCGAGCGCCGGGGAAATACGCGAGGCCGTAATGGCCGTGCTCGACGATCCGCGCTATCGCATCGCGGCGCAGGCCATGCAGCGCTCGCTGGCCGCCGCCGGTGGCGCCCCGGCCGCCGCCGATGCCGTGCTCGCGCTGCTGCCGCAATGAGCTCCCTCGACCGGCCCGTGTGGTGGCGCGGCCCCTGGAACCGGGGCCTGCGCTTCGCCACGCGCCTCGGCTGGCAGGGCATGGGCCTCGATGCGGAGTACCTCATCGGGGCGGCGCGCAAGGAGGCCAAGCTCGAGGACCTCGGCGATCCTGAGTTCGTGGAAGCGATGCACCTGCTCCTGCGCGAGTTCGAAGCCAACGCCGGCGCCGATCCCGCGGGTCGCCAGCTCTTCGGGCAGATGGTGATCGGGAGCCTCAAGAATCGCCTGCGCATCACCCGTGCCTTCGCCGAGCGACCCGCGATCGCGCGCGTGCCGATCCCGGCGCCGATCTTCATCGTCGGCCTGCCGCGCACGGGCACCACGTTTCTGCAGGGCCTGCTCGCCGCGCAAGGCGGCCTGCGCACGCCGCTGCGCTGGGAGACCGACCTCACCGCCGATCCGCCGGCGGTGGCGCGCAAGCGTGACGTGAAGGCCCAGGTCCGCGTTGCGAAGATGCAGTCGGGCTTCATCAACGGCCTCTCGCCGGGACTGCCGCTCGCGCATCCGATCGGCGCCCTGCTGCCGGAGGAGTGCAACCCGCTGCTCATGTCGTCGTTCCGCGCGCTGCTCTTCACGACATTCTTTCCCAGCGCGGCTTATCACGACTACCTGTACGCGTCGCGCTTCGCGCACGCCTACGAATGGCATAAGCGGCACCTGCAGGTGCTGTCGTTCAATGCACCGCCGGTCACGTGGTCGCTGAAGGCGCCCGTGCACATGGCGTCGCTGGACGAGCTTCTCGAGGTGTACCCCGATGCACGCGTGGTGTTCACGCATCGCGATCCGCTGGCGGTGTTGCCGTCGATGTGCGCGCTCACGATCGCATTGCGGCGGCTCATCTCGCCGGTGCAGGATCGCATCGCGCTGGGCCGTGAGCTGATGCGCAACCTGCCCCGGATGTTCGACGCCGGTCACGCGGTGCGCGAGCGCTGGCCAGCACACACGCCGCGCTTTGCCGACGTGCGCTACGACGACCTCGTGGCCGATCCGGCCGGCACGGTGCGCGCCATCCTGCGTCACTTCGACCTGCCGCACGACGATGTGGATGGCGCCGTGCAGCGCTTCCTTGTCGAGGATGCGAAGCACAAGCGTGGGCGGCACTCGTATCGCCTGGCGGATTTCGGACTCGACGCCGATGAGATCCGCACGACGTTCGCACGCGAGTACGCACTGTTGTAGCGAAGCCGCGCGATGTCGTGCGCGTGCTGTCGCCATTCGACGTCAAAGGTATGAACGCGAATATTCCGCGGACGCGCGTGCTTGACTGCGCCTGCGATGAATGCGAGCCTTGACGAGATTTGCCGCGCGTCGACAACAAGAACACACACGCGCGCTATGCAGATGTCATTTTCGAATTTGCGGGCCGGTGGCCCGGGACCCGTCATGAATAGATCTGTACGCCACGGGTTGTATGCCGCAGTCGCATGGCTTGCATGCCTTCTCGGCTTCGCCGCCACTGCGCTCGCTGGTCCCCTTCTCGACAGCAACGCCGATTTTCGCGAGATGGCCTCGCGCGGTTTTGCACAGGCCATCGACGGCCCGCATGCCCAGGGCAGCGAGCTCAACCAATATGCCTGGTCGATGGCGTGGTTCAAGGGCAAGCTCTACGTCGGCACCGGCCGCTTCGAGACGGACGGCACGCAGAGCTCGCTTGCAACGATGACCGGCCAGATCTGGGCCTACACGCCCGGCGGCAGCAACGGCCAGTCCGGTACCTGGGCCCTCGCGTACGAGTCTCCCCCCGGGGTGGTGGCGCCACGTGAGTTTGGCTACCGCTGGATGACCGTGTGCCGCTTCAACGGACAGGAATACCTGTTCGTGGCCACCGCTGGGATCTTCCAGGGCAACATCCTGCGCACCGCGGATGGCGTCACGTTCACCGCGATGTCGCGTTCGGGCTTTCCCCCCAACAGCGTGGGCTTTCGCACGATGGCCTGCTTCACCGAGCCGTCGGGCAAGCAGCTGCTCATCACCACCGAGGTGGGCAAGGCGGGCGACGTCAACACCTACGACAGCGATCTGTCGGACAACCCGATCGTGATCGCCAACGACGATCCCGCGGGCGCGGGCGGCTGGCGCAACTACAGCCCGATGCGCATGGGCGATGCGAGCAACAACGTGATCTTCACGATGTACGCGCATCGCGGCGTGCTCTACGCGGGCATCGCCAACCAGTTCACGGGCGGGCAGCTCTGGCAGACGACCGGCTGCGCGCAGTACAACCCGCGCTCCCCGTGCATCCCCACGTGGACCAAGGTGATCGACCGTGGCGCGGGCCGGGTCGGCGCGGACGCCAACGGCCAAGCCAAGAACCAGGGCGTGTCCGACATGGTCGCCTTCGGCGACTCGGTGTACATCGGCGTGAGCACCGGCACCACCCCCAAGCCGCCCGCGGAAATGTGGAAGCTGCGTCCCGATGGCAAGATCGAGGTGGTGATCGGCGAGCCGCGCCTGAACTTCGGCCCCGTGCGCGGCGACGGCGCCTCGGCCAGCCCGCAGTACCCGCCGAACCTGCGCTGCGGCCTCCCGCTCGAAGACATCGACGGCATCGGAGGGGCCAACGATTGCCCGCCCACCGCGCGGCGCGGCGCCGGCTTCGGTGCCGCGAGCACGGCCGCCGAAGGCTATCCGACCGGAGGCGCCTCCTATTTCTGGCGCCTGCTCACGTACACCTACGACCCCGTCAGCGCGCCCCTGGGCGACGACCGCCTGTACGCCGGCACGCTGCAGAACCGGCGCGAAGGCGGCACCCGTGGATTCGATGTCCTCGCCACGTCCAACGGCACCGATTGGACCACGCTCATCGAGGACGGGCTGGGCAATCCCAACAACCTCGGCATGCGCGTGATCACGGCCACGCCGCTCGGCCTGTTCATCGGCAGCGCCAATCGCTCGACCACGCCGGGCGAGGCGGGCTGCAGCATTTGGCTCGGCGTGCCGATGCCCGATTCCGCCGCGCCGCTGTCCGAGATCCTCGCGCCGCCGAGCCCCACCGAAGGCGTGGTGCTAGGCGGGCGCGACGTGTCGTTCGCGTGGAAGGGCAGCGACGGTCCTGACGGCAGCCCGCCGCTCACGTACGCCACGCGCCTGGCCCCGCTCGAGACGGGCTTCAGCGCGTTCGGGAGCGCCACCATGCGCTCGTTCGCGCAACTGCCCAACGGCGCTTACACGTTCGAGGTGGTGGCCCGGGACGCCGCCGGCAACGTCGAAGCGGCCGGCGGCATGGGGGCGCCCAATCGACGCGCCTTCACCATCGATGCGCCCGACCTCGCGCCGTCGGTGACGTTCAATGCGGTGCCGGCGGCCACGATTCCCACGGGAAACGCGACGTTCGCCTGGACCGGTGCCGACGATGTGACGCCGGCGAGCGGCCTCCTCTACAAGCGCTGGCTGACGCCGGTGGAGAACGAGCCGGCGTCGTTCGTGGCAGGCACGAGCGCCGTGTACGCGAATCTCGCCAACGGCCCGTATACCTTCCGCGTGCTGGCACGAGACGGAACGGGCAACACGAGCAGCGAAGCCGCGCATCCTTTCACGGTGGCGATCCCACCCGGGCCTCCCCCGTCGCCGTCGCCGGTGTCCGCTTCGCTGGTGGCCCCGCGCGTGGTGCGCGTGATGTGGGCGAATGTGGTCGGCGAGACTCACTACAACGTCGAACGCTGCGTGGGCACGCGCACATGCAGTTTCGTGCGGGTTGCCACGAACCTCGCCGCCGATACCGTGTCGTACGACGATTCCATCGCCGCCGGAAGCCCTGCCGGCGCTTATACCTACCGCGTGCAGGCATGCAACGGCGCGGCCTGCTCCACGTGGATCCCCGCGCCGGCGGTACCGGTGCAGTAAGCGCGCGTCATAAAGGACCAATGCCACGCGCGCCCCGAATCGAAGGATGAACCCATGAACGCCCTCTCTGTCTACCGCTCCTCTCGCCTCGTGCAGGCGCTCGCCCTCCTGGCAACGGCCCTGGCCATTGCGCTTTTCGCGGCATTGCCGCGGGTCGCCCACGCGCAGTTGCTCGACGGCAACGAGGACTTCAAGCTCCTCGCCGAGTTGGGCTTCGAGCAGGCGGTCGACGGCGCGCATCCGCAGGGCGCGCGTACCAACGACTACGCCTGGTCGATGGCCTGGTTCAAGGGCAAGCTCTACGTCGGCACCGGGCGCTTCGAGATCGATCCCGCCACCAACCAGCCGCGCCCCGGCCAGATCTGGCGCTACACCCCCGGGGGTGCCGACGGCCGTTCCGGCACGTGGCAGTTCGTGTTCGAGTCGCCGGGCTTCATCGGGGGCGGCGCCCGGGAGTTCGGTTACCGCTGGATGACGCCGTGCTCCTTCGAAGGCGTGGACTACCTCTTCATCTCCACGCTCGGCACGCTCCAGGGCAACATCCTGTACACGTCCGACGGCACGACGTACACGCCGGTCAGCCGAGCAGGCTTCCCCTCCAACACGGTGGGCTTCCGCACGATGGTGTGCTGGAACGAGGGCGGCATTCGTCCGATGCTCATCACCACGCCAGTGGGCAAGTCCGGGGACGCGCAGACCTTCGATCCGGATCGCGCCGACAATCCCGTCGTGATCGCCAATTCGAGTCCGGCCACCAACACCTCGTGGCGCGACTACAGTGCGTTGCGGATGGGCGATCCCAACAACGGCGTGATCTTCACCATGTACTCGACCGGCCAGTTCCTCTATGCCGGCGTGACCAACGAAGTGACCGGCGGCCAGCTCTGGCGCACCACCGGGTGTCCGCTGCAGCTTCCTTTCTGCACACCTTCGTGGATGAAGGTGATGGACCGCGGCGCGGGGCGTCCCAAGACGGCCGCAGGCATCGTGAAGAACGCGGGCTTCGCGGACATGATGGCCTACAACGGCGACCTGTACCTCGCGATGAGTGCCACCGGGCTCGACGGCAATGCGATCACCGCCGAGCTCCTTCGCTATCGCGCGGACGGCAACGTCGAGGTGATGATCGGCGAGCCGCGGATGGACGGCGGCTTCACGCGCACCGGCCAACCCACCAATCCCAACCTGCCCTCGAACTTCCGCTGTGGTCTTTCGCCCGAGAACCTGAACGGAGTGGGCGGCAACGACGACTGCCCGCCCACCTCGCGCCGTGGCGCGGGCTTCGGGGCGATCGGCAATCCCAACACCGGCTATCCCGACGGGCCGCAGTACTACTTCTGGCGGTTGTTCAACTACGCCTATCACGGCAGCAACGCTCCGAAGGGCGATAACCGCCTCTACCTCGGCACCGCGCAGGGCCAGTTCCAATCCGAGGTGGGGTTCGACGTGTACGCCACGTCCAACGGCTCGGTGTGGGCGCCCGTCACCAAGGACGGCTTCGGCTTCAGGCAGCAGCAGGGCATGCGCAGCATCGCGGCCACCCCCTACGGCCTTGCCATGGGCGGCACGCACTTCCCGATCCCGGCGGGCTATCCCAATCCCTACGGCGAGCCCGAGATCCGCGGTTGCAACGTGTGGATGGGCGTGCCCACCCTGATCGTCGACTCCCTGCCTCCGGTCACCACGATCGCGTCCCCGCCGAGCCCGGTGGAAGGCGCCACGCTCAACACGCGCAGCGTGACGTTCTCGTGGTCAGGCACCGACACGCCCGCGCCCGGGGCGCTCCCGCTGACCTACGCCTACCGGCTCGAGCCGGTGGACGCCGGCTTCTCGGCCTTCGCGAGCGGCACGACCAAGTCGTACACGGCGCTGCCCAACGGCACCTACACGTTCCACGTGATCGCGCGCGACACGGCCGCCAACACAGAAACGGCGGGGGCGGCACCGGGTGCGGCGAATCGGCGCACCTTCACCATCGACGCGCCCGACCTTGCGCCCACGGTAACGATCAACGTGGCCCCGGCCACGCCCAGCCCCACCGGCAACGTGTCCTTCGGCTGGACGGGCAGCGACGACCTCACGCCGCCGGCGAGCCTCACCTACAACCGCTGGCTGTCGCCGGTGGAGAGCGATCCTGCCACGTTCGTGGCAGGGAGCTCCAAGAGCTACACCGCGCTCGCGGATGGTCCGTACACGTTCCACGTCATCGCGAAGGACGCTGCCGGCAACACGAGCAGCGAGGCCACGTACAGCTTCACCGTGGCCACCCCCACCGGTCCGCCGGGCAGCCCCGCGCCGGCCGCCAATGCCATCGTGGCGACCCGCACGGTGCGGGTGAGCTGGACGAACGTGGCCGCCGAGACGCGCTACGAAATCGAGCGCTGTGCGTCGGGCCGCACATGCTCGTTCCTTCCGCTTGTCTCCAACCTGCCCGCGGATGCCACCACGTACGACGACGTGGTCCCTGCCAAGGGAATGTACGGCTACCGCGTGCGGGCCTGCAACGCGGGAGGATGCTCCGCCTGGGCGCAGACCCCGGGGCTCAGCGTTCCCTGACGGCCGGGCGCCCTAGCCGCCGCGCGTGCGGCGGCGGGGCGGCGGGTTCTCCGGCGCAGCCTCGGGGGCAGTCGCCGGCGCATGCCGGGCGGCGCCACGCCGACCCTTGCCCGTGGCGGTGCCGGCCTCCCATGTCTTCTCCGTGGCGCGTCGCCGCGCGCGCACCGAGTCCACCGGGGCCGGCTTCGAGGCGCGCTTCGTCGCGGCCTTGGTGGGCGCCTTTCCGGCCGGCTTGGCGGAGACCTTGGGTTTCTTCTCGGGATTGGGCCGCCACAGTACCAGCACCTTGCCCACGTGCTGCACCGGGGCGCAGGCGAGTGCCTCCGCGACCTTGGTGAGCACGCTCGCGCGTGCCTCGCGATCGTCGCCGAGCACCTTCACCTTGACGAGCTCGTGGGCGAGAAGCGCCAGGTCGATCTCGTGCAGGACCTGCGGCGTGAGGCCGTGCTGGCCCACGGTGACGACCGGTTCGAGGTGGTGCGCCTTGGCGCGCAGGTCGCGGCGCGCAGCGGGGGAGAGGGGATCCATGCGCGGAAGTTTACGGCACGCGCGGCGGCGATGCTCCCGCTCATAACACCGCGGTGGACAGGCGCCGGTGGTGACGCTCCCGCTCATAACACCGCGGTGGTCAGGTGCCGGTGGTGACGCTCCGCGGGCGGGTGCCCGCTGCGTGCGCCCCCACCGTCGCCCGGACCGGCTGTTCGTGAATCGTGGCCGCAGCCCCGCAAGCCAGCCTCGACTCCCCACGTCACCGCCTCAGGATCCTTGCCGGCCGGTTCATGCTTCTGCCAGGGCCTTCGCGATCGCCGTGGCGCTTTGTCCCACTCCGGTGCCGACCCGAACCTGCCGCAGGTACCGAACGGTCATGCGCGCAGGCCCGATTGCCGAAGCCGGTGCATAGGGAGCAAGGTGACGGGGGAGTGGAACGCCATGCGGTCCGTGGTCCGCCGACCAGGCTCGCCGCTGGGCCAGCGCAGCCGTTGGGGCGGCGAGTCGATTGCCTGGTTGGGGCTGAGGCTGCGCATCACGCACAGCCGGTCCGCCTGACCACCACCGATCGCCAGAATCCGGCCCGGCAGTAAGGCGGCGCTAGCTCAGCATCCGCGGCAGCCATCGCGTGAGAGCGGGCCAGTACGTCACGAGGAACACCACCGACACGGTGGCCGCCATCAGCGGGATCAAGGCACGCGAGATCGCGCCGATCCCGGCGTTGGCGAGCTTGGCCGCCACGAATAGCGTGCCTCCCACGGGAGGGGTATAGAGCGCGATCGCGAGATTGGCCGTCATCACCACCCCGAGGTGGACGAGGTCGATGTTGAACTGCTGCGCGAGGGGCAGGAAGAGCGGGGCGGTGAGAAGAAGCGCGGGCAGCGGCTCGATGAAGATGCCGAGCAGCAGCAGCGACAGGTTCACGAGGAGCAGGAACACCCACGGCTCGTGCGCGACGACCCGCACCCATTGCGCGAGTTGTACCGCCACCTGCTCGACGGTGAGGAGCCAGGCGAGGCAACCCGTGGCGCCGATCACGAGCATCACCACCGCGCTGGTCTGGAAGGCGGACAGCAACAGACGCGGCAGATCGCGCCACGTGATGTCGCGGTAGAACAGCAGCGACACGGCAAGGCCGTACACCACGGCCACGGCCGCGGACTCCGTGGGCGTGAAGAAGCCGGACCAGATGCCGCCCACGATGATGAGCGGCATCACGAGCGCGGGGCCGGCGGCCGTGAACGCGCGCCAGATCGCGCGTCCGCTGAACTCGCCATCGCCCTTGTCACACCCGGTGCGCCGGCCGTACCACACGCACACCGCCACCAGCGCGCAGGCGCAGATCAGCGCGGGGACCACGCCGGCCATCGACAGCTGCCGCATCGACACGCCCGAGATGAAGGCGTACACGAGAAACGGGATCGACAGCGGCATCAGCAACGCGAGCGTGCCGGCCACGGCGAGGAGCGCCGCCGCGAACGGCCGCGGATAGCCGCGCTTGATCATCGTGGGGATCACCAGTGAGCCGATCGCCGCGGTATCGGCGATGGCCGAGCCGGACACGCCGCCGAACATGAGGCACGAGGCGACGGTGACCACGCCAAGCCCGCCGGGCAGGAAGCCGAAGAGAGCGTGCGCGAAGTCCACGATGCGTCGCCCCACGCCGCCCTGCGAGAGGATCTCGCCCGCGAAGATGAACAGCGGCACGGCGATGAGGATGAAGGGCTCCACGCCACCGATGAAGGAGAGGAAGATCGTCTCCAGCGGATGCGACAGGCCATAGGCGGAGATGATGCCGATGGTGGTGGCGAGCAGCGCGAACATGAGCGGCACGCCGGCCAGTGCCACCACGAAGAACACGGCGAAGACGACGAAGGGGAGCATGTCACGCGGTCCCGTAGCGCGCGTCGCGGGAGCGCCCGCGTGCGATGCCCACGAGGTCCCACGCGGTGAATACAGCCATGGCCGCGGCGCCAGCCGGCAGGGCGAGGTATTGCAGGCCCATCGGCACGTGCAGCACGGTGAGCTCGTTGCTCCAGGTGGAGCGCACGATGCCCACCCCGTACCACACGAGCATGAGGAGGATCGCGAGGCACACGAGCTGGATGGCGCCATCGGCGAGGCGTCGCCGCGACGGCGCGAGCTTGTCGAGGAACTCGGTGATCGTCATGTGCGCGCCGCGGCGGGCAGCCGCCGCTCCGCCCAGGAACGTGACCCAGACCATGAGGAGCTCGCACAGCTCGGTGGTCCACGCGATGTCCCGCCCCACGAGATGGAAGAGCACGTTGAGGAACACCAGCGCGATCATCGTGCCGCCGATCGCCACGATGGTCCAGTCGACGAAGGCGCCGAAGGCCCGGATGGGCCACGGCGCATGGGGGCCGGGAGGCAGCAGGCTCATGCGGGTCCTTGGCATGCGTGCGGTACACGTGCCCGCGGGCGCGGCGCGCTGGACTCCGCGCGCCGCGCGCCGCGGCTCACTTCGCCGGGTTGGCCTTGCGAATGGCTTCGGCCTCGGCGAGGATCGTGTCGACGTCCGCTCCGTACTTGTCGCGTGCGAGCTTGGTCACCGGCACCACCGCTTCGCGCCACGGACCGATGTTGGGACGCACGATCTTCGCGCCCTTGCCCTGCATGTCGGCGAGCAGGCGATCGTCGTTGCTGCTGACCTCCTTGCGACTCCAGTCGGAGGCTTCCTTGGCGGCCCGCTGCACCGCTTGGCGATCGGCGGGCGAGAGCCGCTGCCATGTCTTCTCGGAGATCGTCATCGGGATCGGGCTGTACACGTGCTGCGTGAGCGTCACATACGGCGCGACTTCGTAGAACTTGTTGGCGTGGATCGTATCGATCGGGTTTTCCTGCCCGCTCACGGCGCCCTGCTGGATCGCGAGGTAGACCTCCGGCAGCGGCATGATCTGCACGTTGAAGCCCATGGCCTCGAGCTGCCAGCGCATCATCTCGTTGGGGAAGCTGCGCAGCTTCTTGCCCTTGGCGTCCGCCGGCGTGTTGAGCGCATCCTTTGTGGTCATCGAGCGGAAGCCCGCCTCGAACGGCGAGAGGAAGCGGAAGCCCTTCTCGGGTCCCTTGGCGAACTGCGCCTGCATCCACTTCGACTCGTCGTAGAGCTTCCAGCCCTGCTGGTAGCTCTCCACGAGGAACGGCAGCGCGGTCAGGTTGAGCGTGGGTATGTGCGTGGCGTAGGTGCCGGTGCCGGTCACGGTGAAGTCGATGCCACCGAGCTGCAACTGTTCCACGCCCTTCGGGTCGTTGGCGAGCTGGCCCGCCGGATAGATCTGGACTTTGTAGCGTCCTTGCGTGTACTGCTCGACCTTCTGGGCGAAGAGCTCGGCGGCTTTCTGCCGCGCCCCTCCCGGCTGGTCGGTATGGCTGAACTTCAGGACCGTCTGAGCGGCGGCGGAGCCGGCGAGCAGCAGGACGGCGGCGGCGGCGAGCGAATGCGCGAGCAGCGTGCGGCGAAGCATGGCGATGACCTCCTTGGGGTGACGGGGTGGCGGTACGTTGCCGCCGGTTGTTGTCATGGGACGAACGGCGGGGGCCGGGCGGGCGGCTCGAAGTCGCGCGGCTGCACGCGGCAGTCGTGAGCGTGGGAGGCATACGCCGCCTCCTGCACGCGCAGGTTCACGAGATAGTCACGGGCGGCGTTCTCCACCGGCGTGCCGGTGCGCAGGTGCGCCACCACGTGACGCTGCAGTGCGCCGCAGCAGCCCCCGCCGAAGGTCGACTCAGGCCCGCGGTCGTACACGTGCTCCTGCTCCTCGCCACGATGCGGCTTCCACCACAGGCGCGCGTTGCCATCGAGGCGCAGCACTCCCGCCGATCCTTCGAGCCACATCTCGCCCATCGTGCGGCGTGGGTTCGCCGCGACGAAGTCGTTGGAGCGGTTGCCATCGAACAGGCCCGTGGCACCGTTGTCGAACTCGAAGACGAGGTAGCCCGCGTCCTCGCCCGCGAGCATCGGATTCATGCGGCGCAGGCGCGCGGTGATCCCGGTCACCTCGCCCAGCAGGTAGCGGAACGTATCGATCCAGTGGATGGCCGTTTCCACCACGAGAAGCCGCGGCATCGACTGGAAATACGGCTGGCGGTCGAGATAGGCGTGCGGCCCCTGGCCATCGCCCGGACGCAGGCGGAAGGACACGCAGTGCGGCATGCCCAGCGTGCCATCCGTGAGGAGGCGCTTCGCCTCGCGATACCAGGGCTGGAAGCGGAAGTTCTCGTGCACCACGCACAGCACGCCCGCGCGGTCGGCGGCGTCGGCGAGCGCGACCGACTCGCCCCACGAGGGCGTGAGCGGCTTCTGGCAGATCACGGGAATGCGTCGGGCGTGGGCCAGCGCCACCAGCGCGGCATGCGCGGGCGGGGGCGTGACGATGTCGACGAGGTCCGGCGCGAGCGCGTCGAGCATCGCGGCAGCATCGCCGAACGACTCCGGCACGTCGAATGCCCGGGCCAGCGTCTCGGCGCGTGCCGGATCGGTGTCGCACCAGCCCACCACCTGGGCCTCGGCCACGTCGCGCCACCCGTCGAGGTGGAAGCGACTGAAATAGCCGGCACCGATGCCGGCGACGCGCAACCGGGCCATGGCCGTTACAGGTTCGAGGCCACGGCGGAGGCGATGGCCCGTGTGCCGTCGCGGCCGCCGAACTCGAACGGGACGATCTTGCCGCTCGCGAACACGGCGTCGACGGCCTCTTCGAGGCGTTGTGCAGCGGCAGCGAGCGCATTGCTCGCGTGGCGCTGCGCCAGCCAGTCGAGCATGAGCGCGCCGGACAGGATGGTGGCCACCGGATTGGCCTTGCCTTGCCCGGCGATGTCCGGCGCCGAGCCGTGGCAGGGCTGGAACATGCCATGGTTGTCGCCGATGTCGCCCGAGGGCGCCATGCCCATGCCGCCCACGAGCGCGGCCGTCTCGTCGGACAGGATGTCGCCGAACATGTTTTCCGTCACCAGCACGTCGAAGTCCCATGGCCGGCGGATGAGGTCGAGCGCGGTGGCGTCGATGTAGTGATGCCGGGCCTCGATCCCCGGGAAGCCTCGCGCGCGCTCGTCGAAGATCTTGCGGAAGAAGGCCATGGACCGGAACACGTTGGCCTTGTCCACGCAGGTGACGTGCCCGGGGCGGCCACGCGCCTTGCGCCGCTGCGCGAGGCGGAAGGCGAAGTCGTGCAGGCGCTCGCAACCGCGGCGCGTGATCACCATGGTGTCGCGCGCCTCGGCATCATTGTCGATCGTGCCGCGGCCGCGCGAGGCGAAGAGGCCTTCGGTGGACTCGCGCACCACCACGAGGTCGATGTCGCGCGCCCGCGGGTCGGCGAGCGGCAGAGGAATGCCCGGGAGCGCGCGCGCGGGCCGCACGCCGGCGTAGAGCTCGAGCTCCACGCGCAGGTCGAGCTGCGGCGCGATCTCCGTGCCGTCGGGATAGCGAATCGCCGGCCAGCCCATGGCGCCGAAGAAGATGGCGTCGGCGGCGCGGGCGGCCGCGAGAGTGGCGGCCGGCAGGGCGTCGCCGGTGGCGGCGTAGTGCTGCGCCCCCGCCGGGTGCGTGGCGAGACGCAAGGAGAAGCCGGCGTCGTGCGCAAGCTTGTCGAGTAGGGGCAAGGTGGCGTCGATTACGTCCACGCCGATCCCGTCCCCGGGCAGCACGCAGATTTCGAAGGTGGTTCGCTGGTTCACGGTGGTGGTCCTTGCGGCCTACATCTGCTGCAGGCGATAGCGTTCGAAGATGGCCAGGAGCTCCACGCTCGCCCGCTCGCGATGCGCCCGATTGACCTCGACGGCCCCGCGCGCGTCGCCCGCGCGGATCCGTTCGAGCATGGCCATGTGCTCGCGCGTGGAGTGGACGGGCTTGGGACGCAGCCGCAGCGTGAACATCCGCGCGCGATGCGAGCGGTCGCCCAGGCGCGCGACGGCGTCGATGAGAGTGCGGTTGCCTGCGAGCTCGACCAGATTGCGATGGAAGCGCTCGTCGGCGGCCGCCCACGCCTCGAGGTCGTCGGCGGCCAGCGCCTGCGTCATGTCTCGCGTGGCCTCCACCAGTGGGGCGAGCTCGGCATCGGCGGGCTTGCGTTGCGCGAGCAGGTCGGCGGCGGCGGACTCGAGCGCGGTGAGCACGACGTAGATCTCGCGCATGTCGCTTGGCGAGACGGGCAGCACGCGCATGCCGTGGCGGGGAATGACTTCCACCAGTCCTTCGTGGGCGAGCCGGATGAGCGCCTCGCGCACGGGCGTGCGGCTGATCGCGAGAGCGGAGGCAAGGTCGGCCTCGAGGGCCTGGTGACCCGGCGGGTAGACGTTGTCGAGGATGCGCTGGCGGATCGCGGCGTAGGCGGCCTCGACCCGTGACGGCCGAGCGCCACCGGCGGCCGCCGTGCCGCGTCGGCGCGAGGACAGCGACTGGCCGGCGGGCTTCGCGCCGGCGCCGATGGCGCCTGCCTTGTGGGGTCTGGCAGCGGCCGTCATCCGAAGGTCCAGTGGACAGGGGGATGCCCCGCGACCGGCACGCGGAAGGAAGCGATCGAATCGCCCAGCAGGCAGCCGAGGTACGCCGTGCGCAAGTCGGGGCCGCCGAAGGCGAGGCTGCTGATGTTCCGGAGCACGCGTCCGGCCGCGCGGTCGAGGTGGGGGCGGCCGAGCTCGCCGCGCAGGTAGGCGTCCTCGCACCACTGGACATGGGCCGGGTCGGCATCCTCCAGCATCACCGTGGCCGTCCCGTCGGGAGCCACGCGGAGCACCCGATTGCTCACGATGCTCGTGATCCATAGGTGGTCCTCGGCATCGAAGGCGAGGCCATCGGGGTAGGTGCCGTGTCCAAAGGTGGTCACCACTTCCTTTGTCCCCAGCGAGCCATCGCGCGCGAGCGGATAGCGGGAGAGGCGTCGGGCGAAAGTCTCGTTCACGTACAGCCAGCGGCCATCGGGCGAGACCGCCGCCTCGTTGGTGTAGCCGAGGCCGTCGGCCACGATGCGCGCTCCCCGGGCATCGAGCACCGCCACGAAGCCGTCGGAAACGTCGGCACGATAGGCCGCCGCGCGCGGCACCCGGCGCGTGCTCACGGTGAGCCAGATACGCCCGTGGGCGTCTTCGAACACAAAGTTGGAAGGCGGGAGGTCCACGCCGTCGACCGCCTCCAGCAGCGGGCGCACGGCCCCGTTGCGGTCGAGACGGAAGACGCCGCCGCGCGTGTCGCCGAGGTCAGCCAGCAGGAAGGAGCCATCGCGGCGCAGGGCGATGCCGTTGGGCCGCGACGGGCGTCCGTCCGGCAGGGCCGATGCCCACAGCGCGTCGCCGCCGGGTCGCGTGCGGGCGACCCCGCCGCGCCAGTCGGACGTGTAGAGGCTGCCGTCGCGGGTGGCCAGGACGCACTCCGGGCGGACGAGCCCGCTGCCGCTAAAGGCCAGCGCTTCGAGCGGAATGCAGGGGGAGGGGGTCACGATGGGGAGGTGGTGGCGGCCGGTCCACATGCATGCGCTGCGTTCCCGGTCTACAACGTATACGCTAACGCATTCGCTGGCGGCGACGCAAGCTGCACCGCAGCAGGCGGCGAATGGGACAATCGCGCCTATCCGGATCCCCCTTCGCCCGTTCATGCCCCTCAATCCCACCGGCAAGAAACACCGCTTCAACAAGGCGTGGATTCACGAGCATGTGAACGATCACTACGTCCAGGAGGCGCAGCGGCGGGGTTTCCGGTCCCGCGCTGCCTTCAAGCTCCTGGAGCTTGACGCACGGGACAAGCTGCTGCGCCCCGGCATGACGGTCGTCGACCTTGGGGCCGCTCCGGGAAGCTGGTCGCAGGTGCTGCGCGAGCGGGTCGGGGCGTCGGGGAAGCTCGTCGCGATCGACCTGCTGCCCATGGATCCCGTTGCGGGGGTCACCTTCATCCAGGGCGATTTCCGCGAGGATGCCGCCCTGGCCGCGCTGGCACAGGCCCTGGGCGGACGTCCGCTCGACCTTGTGGTCTCCGATATGGCCCCCAACCTTTCGGGCATCGAGTCGGCCGATCAGGCGCGCAGCGTGCACCTCGGGGAACTCGCCCTGGACTTTGCCGCCTCGAATCTCCGAGAGGGCGGTGATCTTCTGGTCAAGGTGTTTCAGGGGTCGGGGCTGGCCGAGTTGCAGAAGGCCATGGCCGGCCACTTCACCAAGGTGTACGTGCGCAAGCCCAAGGCGTCGCGCGATCGCAGCCGCGAGACCTTCCTGGTGGCGAAGGGCCTGCGGCGATAGCACGGCGGCGATTCGACAGGCGGCAGGCGGGCCCGGTGTGAATTCTGCTAGGGATCTGTGGTCATACTTCGTTCCAGCAGGGGGTTGGCAGGCTAGAATCTCTCTTCTGGGTGGTTGTTGCAGTGCAGCAAGCGATCGTCCGGCCCATTGTCGCCGGCAGGCAAGCGTCCGCTAGGAGTCTCGGTTGAACAATCTCGTGAAGAACATCGGCATCTGGCTCGTGATCGGGCTCGTGGTGCTTACCGTCGTCAAGCAGTTCGACTCGCGGCAGACCTCTCGCGACTCGATCCCCTATTCCGAGTTCATGGAATCGGCCAAGGCGGGCAAGGTCGCGTTGGCCTCGGTGGAGGGTCGCACGATCAAGTGGACCAATACCGAGAACAAGCGCTTCACCACCTATAGCCCCAGCGATATCTGGATGGTGTCCGACCTCATCAAGTACGGCGTGAAGGTCGAAGCCAAGCCCGAGGAAGAGCAATCGTTCCTCGCGCAAATCTTCATCTCGTGGTTCCCGATGCTGCTGCTCATCGGCGTGTGGATCTTCTTCATGCGCCAGATGCAGGGCGGCGGCCGCGGCGGTGCCTTCAGCTTCGGCAAGAGCAAGGCGCGGATGCTCGACGAGGCGAACAACTCCATCACCTTTGCCGATGTCGCGGGCTGCGACGAGGCCAAGGAGGAAGTCGGCGAGCTCGTCGAGTTCCTGCGCGACCCTTCCAAGTTCCAGAAGCTCGGTGGACGCATTCCGCGCGGCGTGCTGATGGTCGGCTCGCCTGGCACCGGCAAGACGCTGCTCGCCAAGGCGATCGCCGGCGAAGCGAAGGTTCCGTTCTTCTCGATCTCCGGCTCCGACTTCGTCGAGATGTTCGTCGGCGTGGGTGCGGCCCGCGTGCGCGACATGTTCGAGCAGGCCAAGAAGAACGCGCCCTGCATCGTGTTCATCGACGAAATCGACGCGGTCGGCCGCCAGCGTGGCGCAGGCCTCGGCGGTGGCAACGACGAGCGCGAGCAGACGCTCAACCAGCTGCTCGTCGAGATGGACGGCTTCGAAGGCAATGCCGGCGTGATCGTGATCGCCGCGACCAATCGCCCCGACGTTCTGGACCCGGCGCTCATGCGTCCGGGCCGCTTCGACCGCCAGGTCGTGGTGCCGCTGCCGGATATCCGTGGCCGCGAGCAGATCCTCCTCGTGCACATGCGCAAGGTGCCGATGTCGCCTGACGTTAAGGCCGACATCATCGCGCGCGGCACGCCGGGCATGTCCGGTGCCGACCTCGCCAACCTCGTGAACGAGGCGGCGCTGTTCGCCGCCCGCTCGAGCAAGCGGCTGGTCGACATGCACGACTTCGAGCGTGCGAAGGACAAGATCATCATGGGTGCCGAGCGGCGCTCGATCGTGATGCCGGAAGAAGAGCGTCGCAACACGGCGTATCACGAGTCGGGTCACGCGATCGTGGCGCGCCTGCTGCCCAAGACCGATCCGGTGCACAAGGTCACGATCATTCCGCGCGGACGTGCGCTCGGCGTGACGATGCAGCTGCCCACCGAGGATCGCTACAGCATGGACCGCAAGCACATGCTGAACCTGATCGCGGTGCTGTTCGGCGGCCGCATCGCCGAAGAGCTCTTCATGAACCAGATGACCACGGGCGCCTCGAACGACTTCGAGCGCGCCACCGAGATCGCCCGCAACATGGTCACGCGCTACGGCATGTCCGACGAGTTGGGCCCCATGGTGTATGGGGAGAACGAGGGCGAGGTGTTCCTCGGCCGCTCGGTGACCACGCAGAAGAACGTGTCGGAATCGACGATGCAGAAGGTCGACGAGGAGATCCGCAAGATCATCGACGGGCAGTACGCCGTCGCGCGCAAGCTCCTCGAGGACAACCGCGACAAGGTCGAAGTGATGGCCAAGACGCTGCTCGAGATGGAGACCATCGATGCCGACCAGATCGACGACATCATGGCCGGCCGTCCGGTGCGCCCGTCGCGGCAGGTACCGCCCTCGTCGTCGCCCGGATCGTCGTCGGGCGGAGGCTCGCCCAACCCCGACCCGACGCCGTCGGCCAATCCCGCCTAGGGCATTGCTGGCGCAAGTGGCGTTGGCTTCACGGCAGGACAACGGGGCGCCGTCGGCGCCCCGTTTTTCGTGCGTGCGGTCGCCGCCTGCCGCCGGCGTGCCCGTACCGGAGCGGTAAGCCATGGCCGCCGATCGCCATAACATTGTCTTCGTCGCGCCCGCGGGCATGACCTCGGCCGCGGCGCTGCAGGAGGTGGCCGAGACGGTGCTGCACGGCCTCCGGGCCGGCGGTCGCGAGGCACAACTTGCCGTGAACCGCATCGATCCCGATGCGCGCAACATCGTGATCAATCCGCAGCTCCTCGGCGAGGCGGTGGCCGCGCGACTGCCGCCCGACACGATCCTGTACAACTTCGAACAGGTGCACGGGGCGTCCACGTGGGTGAGGCCCGTGTACGTCGACCTCGTGCGCCGCTTTCGCACCTGGGACTACAGCGCGCGCAACGTGGCCGCGTGGCGGCGCTTCGTGCCAGAAGCCCGGGTGCAGCACGTTCCGCTCGGCCATGTGGAGGCGCTCGCGCGCATCGCGCCCGCGCCCGTGCAGGACATCGACGTCCTTTTCTACGGCTCGCTCAACGAGCGCCGCCAGAAGGTGCTCACGGCGCTCGAGGCGCGCGGCCTGCGCGTGCAGGCGGCCTACGACGTGTACGGCGCAGCCCGCGACGCGCTCATCGCCCGCGCCAAGGTCGCGCTCAACCTGCATTTCTACGATAGCCGCATCCTCGAGGTGCCACGGGTGGCCTACCTCCTGGCCAATCGCAAGGCCGTGGTCGCCGAGATCGACGAGGCCACCGAAGTCGACGACGACTTGCGCGCGGCCGTGGCCGGTGTCGCGTACGACGGCCTGGTCGAGCGCTGCGTCGCCCTAGTGCGCGACGATGCCGCGCGACGAGAGCTCGCGGAGTGCGGCTTTGCCGCCTTCTCCCGTCGCGACGAGGCCGGCATCCTCGATGCCGCCTTGCACGCGACCGACGAGCCCGGCGATCCGCAGGCGGTGCCACTGCCGACGCGCCTGAATGCCGGCAGCGGCAAGGGCTGGAACCTCGAGTGCGTGAACCTCGACGTCGATCCGCTTTGGCGTCCGGATCTCGTGGCCGACCTCAACGTGCCGCTGCCCCGTGCCGAGCCGGTCGATCTCGGCCGCTTCGGGCGGCGGCCGCTGCCGGTGGGGACTTTCGACGAGATCCACGCGAGCCACGTGCTCGAGCACGTACGCGAGCTCGTCACGGCGATGACCTCGTTCCTCCATCTTCTGCGCGAGGGCGGCACGCTGCACGTGGAGGTGCCCTACGACCTGTCCTTCGGCGCCTGGCAGGACCCCACCCACGTGCGTGCCATGAACGAGCGCAGCTGGCTCTACTTCACCGACTGGTTCTGGTACCTCGGCTGGCGCGAGCATCGCTTCGAGCTCGTCGAGCTGCGTTACTTGCTATCGGACGTGGGGCGCGAGCTCAATGCGAAGGGCATCAACGGCGATGCGCTCCTGCGCACGCCGCGCGCCGTCGACGCGATGCGCGTGATCCTGCGCAAGATCGCGCTCACGCCGCAGGAGCGGGACCGTGTCGCGAGTCGCTGGAACAGCTGAGTCTTCGCTGCCCGCAGCGGCCGGCCGTCACTGGCGGTGCGGCGGGCACGTTCTGGACCTGGCCGTGCCACGCGTGATGGGCATCGTCAACGTCACGCCCGACTCGTTCTCCGACGGCGGCCGATTCTTCGATCCGGCGCGCGCGCTGGATCACGCGCGCAGCCTTCGCGCCGACGGCGCCGACATCCTCGACATCGGCGGCGAGTCCACGCGTCCCGGCGCGGCCCCGGTGGACGAGGGGCAGGAGCTCGAGCGCATCCTGCCCCTCGTGGAGCGCCTGGCGGCCGACGGCGCCCTTGTGAGCGTTGATACGATGAAGCCCGCGGTGATGCGGGCCGCGATCGCGGCCGGCGCGGCGATCGTCAACGACGTGCGCTCGCTGCAGGAGCCCGGTGCGCTGGGCACCGTCGCGGCAGGCACCGTGGGCGTCTGCCTCATGCATATGCAGGGTGCGCCGCGCACGATGCAGGCGAGCCCGCATTACGACGACGTGGTGCGCGAGGTGCGCGCCTTCCTCGTCGCGCGTGCGGCGGCGTGCGAGGCCGCGGGCATCGCGCGCGAGCGCATCGTCATCGACCCGGGCTTCGGCTTCGGCAAGACGTCCGCGCACAATCTCGCCCTCCTCGCCGGGCTGCGCGCGCTGGCGGCCACCGGTTATCCCGTGCTCGCGGGAATGTCGCGCAAGGCGACTCTTGGTGCCATCACCGGTCGCGATGCGCAGAGCCGCCTCGCGGGCAGCCTCGCCGCCGCGCTCGCGGCCGTGGCTCGGGGTGCCGCGATCGTGCGCGTGCACGACGTGCGCGAGACGGTCGATGCGCTTAAGGTGTGGCGGGCGGTCGAGGCTGCGGGGACGTGAGCGCGCTGGGTTTGCCGGGGGACTGCTCGCGGAACGCGAGGCCGCCGGACGCGAGCTGAAAGCGATGCAGGTCCTCGTCGAAGGCGCGCCTCACGCTGCCTTCCGCGGCGGCACGCAACTGCGCGAGCGTGCGCGGATCCCCGCTCGCGCGCGCCGCCTGCAAGGCGCGATACGCGGCGACGAAGTGCACGAGAAGCGCACGGTGCGCATCCCGCGCCATCGACGGCGCGACCGTCGCCAGTCGCGGGCCGAGCGCGCGCTGCACCTGGTTACGGAGCGCCGCGATGTGCGCCGGGTCGGGATCCGTGTGACCCGACCCGGCCACGAGCATCACGGCGATCCACGCCGTGACTGCATCTTCGAGGCGCGACGGCGCGAGATCGTAGGCTTCGAACACGGGTTGGTACGTTGCCGCGATGTCGTGCTGCGCGAGCAGGCGAGCGAGCGTGTCGGCCGCGCCGGCTGATTGCTGGCGCAGCGACGTCAGCAGGCGCTCGCGCGCGTCCGCGGTCAGTGCGATCTCCTCTGGGCCTGCAGCGGCGTGCGAGTCTGCCGGCACGGCCGTCGCGCGCGCGACCTCGTCCAGCGCGTGGGGGCCGAGGAGCTCGCGCACCGAGGGGGCGACGAGGGGCATCGCGCGGATCCACGCCTGGCGCTGGCTGAGCACCCCCGTGGGCGGCAAGCCGAAGTCTTCCGGCACGACGCCCCGCCGCGGTTGCGCCACATCCGCGGAGCCGCTCCCCGCGGCCCACTCGCTCGGCGTGCAGCCCATGAGATCGACGAAGACGCGATGAAAGCGCGCGTAGCTGCCGAAGCCGGCGTCCATCGCCGCGGCGAGGAGATTGGCCCCCGGTCGATACGCATCCACGAAGCGGTCGAGGCGGATGCGGTTGCGCCAGTCGACGAAGTTGCGGCCGGTGTCCTCCACGAGCAGCCGGCTGAGGTAGGCCGGACTGATGCCGGACGCGCTCGCGAGATCGGACAGCGATAGATCGGCCTTGCGCTTGCGCAACAGCAGCAGCGCGCGCGTGACGGCCGGGTTGAGCTCGCGACTCGCTGCGGCAGGGCTCTGCAGGCTGGCACGCAGCGCACGCCGCGCAGCGTAAACCAGGCCTGCGTTGTAGACCTCCGGCTCGTCGGAGTCCTGTGCCACCTGGGCCAGGAGGCGATCGAGCTCGAGAAGCTCGTCGCCCGCGACCTGGCGCAATGGCTGTGCGGCCAGGGCCGCGAAGCTCGCCGCGTCGACGAGATCGGGGCGCAAGGTGCCCACCCACATCTGCAAGTGCGGCGACCGGCCGAGTCGGTGATGCCACCCAGGCAGCACCCACACCAGCGTCCCGGGCCGCAGATCATAGCTGCGGTCACCTAGCACGAACGTGCCCGTGCCGCGCACCACGAGGTCGAACTCTACCGCGGCATG
>CALFEY010000413.1 GCA_937958295.1 uncultured Pseudomonadota bacterium | reverse complement strand
ACGGTGAAACGCCGAAGACGGTCGTCGCCGTGATTCATGACCACCTCGTACCTGCGCTCAAGACGGTGGACCTTCGCCAGTTCGAAGCGGTCCACGCGGCCATGAATCGCACCGTCCGCGGGTATCCCTACGCCAAGGCGGCAGTCGAGGTCGCAATCATGGATGCGGTCGGGCGACGTCTTTCCGTGCCCGTTTATCAGCTTCTGGGCGGGCGCTTTCGTGACAAGGTCGAGGTCGCGCACAGCATAGGTCTGATGGACATCGATGTCGCGGTTGCCGAGGCGGTGCAGGTCGTCGACGAGGGGATCGGGACACTGAAGATCAAGATTGGCTTAGATCCGGACCGCGACGTGAGCATCGTGCGCGAAGTGCGCAAGGCGGTGGGGGACAAGACGCGAATTCGCGTCGACGCCAATCAAGGTTACCGCAGCTGGCGTCAGGCGGTCGACGCGATTCAGCGGATGACGGAATTCGGCATCGCCTTCGCGGAGCAGCCGGTTGATGGCGTGCGTGCGATGGCCGAGGTCTCCGCCCGCTGCAGCGTCCCCATCATGGCCGACGAAAGCGTGTGGACCGAGCGGGACGTCATTGCGGTCTCGACTGCGGGTGCGGCGCAGTACCTGTCCGTGTACTACACGAAGCCGGGTGGCCTGTGGAAGACGCGGCGGCTGTTGACGGTAGCGGGTGCCCACGGCTTTGCGTGCGACATCAACGGTTCAGGCGAAATGGGGATTGGCAATGCGGCCAATCTTCACCTGGCCGCGTCGTCACCCGAGGTCACGCTCGCCGGGACCATTCCGGTCACCTCGACCAGCAGCATCGAGCGGACCAAGGTCGCGGGGCGCAAATACGTCGACGACATCATTCGCACGCCCTTCGAGTTCCGCGACGGCCACCTGTTGGTTCCGGATGGTCCTGGACTCGGCGTCGAGGTCGATGAGGAAAAGCTGCGACGCTATGCCGTGGAAAGCTGACCCGACTGAGGGAGTTAAGATGATTCGTCGTTCCGCTCTAGTGATTGCTGTTGCTCTATTGGCGGGCGCGGCTGTACCCGCGACTGCCGAGTATCCGGACAAGCCGATTCACATCATTGCGCCGTGGCCGCCCGGTTCAACGACGGACGGCGCGGCCCGGATCGTTGCGGAAGCACTCTCGAAGCGTCTCAAGCAGACGGTCCTGGTCGACAACAAGCCGGGTGCCAATGGAACCATCGGCAGCACGTTTGTGGCGAGAGCCCCCGCTGACGGCTACACGTTGCTCATGGCCAACGGTGACACGCATTCCATCAGCCCCCACATCTACAAAGGGCTTCCGTACGACGCATTGAAGGATTTCGACCCCGTCGCGCTCGTGGCGACGGCATCGTTCGTTCTGATTGCACGGCCGACGCTCAAGGAAGGCACGCTCGCGGAAGTGGTCGCAGCGGCCAAGCGGGAGCCAAGAAAGATTACTTACGCGACGTGGGGCATCGGCAGTGCTGGCCATGTTGCGTTCGCCCTTCTTGAATCGTCGACCGGAATCCAGCTGACGCACGTCCCCTTCCAAGGTGCCGCCCCCGCTCTTACCGCGCTCATCGGAGGGCACGTCGACCTCATGATTGGCAGCCCGCTTGCCGCTTATACGAACGAGCCCGCCGGCAAGGTCAAGGTGTTGGGTGTCGCGGCGACCGAACGGGCATTGCCATGGTTGCCGCAGGCAAAGACATTTGCGGAGCTCGGCGTCAAGGGCGCCGAGGCGGGGTCATGGTATGGCGTCGTAGGACCGGCGAACATGCCGCCCCAGGTCAGGAAGCGCTTGGCCACTGAGATCGTCGACGCGCTTCGCGATCCGGAGGTTGCCAAGCAGATCGCCGCTTTCGGCTGGCGTGTCGCCGCCGACGCGAACCCTGATGAATACGATGCCTTCATGAAGGCCGAATACGAGCGCTTCGGCGCGATCGTCAAAGCCAAGGGCATCGAAAGAGACAATTAGTCGTGAAGAAGATAGAGCGCGTGGCGATCATCGGGGCTGGCAACGGCGGCTGTGCGGCCGCGGTCGACCTCTCCTTGCGGGGATTCGAAGTGCGGCTCTATGGCCGCACGCCCGCAACGCTTGCTCCACTGGTGGCTCGAAAAGGAATCGAGTACGAGGGCGTGTTCGGGGAAGGTGTTGCGAAGGTCGGCGTCATAACCAACGATGTGGCAGCGGCCATCCGTGGCGCTGACGCGGTCATTGCGATGGCGCCGGCTCACGCACACGAGGACATTGCGACGCTCATTGCTCCGCATCTGTCGAGGGAGCAGGCCTTTCTGGCAGCGCCTGGCCAGACGATGACCCTCATGCCGCAGGCGTTGCGCCGTCAGGGCCACGCCCGTCCGGTCACCAGTGCCACGTCGACGCTGCCGTACATTTGCCGCAAGACGGACGAGGGCCGGGTACGCGTCTCTCGCCTGTCGGCACGCTTGCGGTTTGCGGCGTTTCCAGCGACCCGAGGGACCGAGCTCGCAGAGCGGCTGACACCCTTGTTCCCGGCGCTCTATCCGGTTCCCACTCTGCTCGACACGCTGTTTCCTTACACGAATGCTATTCACCACCCTCCGGCACTGTTGTGCAATATCGGGCGCGTGGAGGCCACGGGTGGCGACTACTGCCACTACTACGACGGAATCACGCCGTCCGTCGGGACCTTGATTGATCGGCTGGATGACGAACGTGTCGCTGTCGCCAGGGCGTACGGTTGCATGATCGATCGGTTGCCCGAGCATTTCTTTCAAATGGGATATACCGATGAGGCGGGTCGTGAAGGTGGCACGGCGTACAGCACGTTCCACCACAGCGAACCCAACCGATGGATCAAGGCGCCCGCGACCATCGACCATCGCTTCTTCAATGAGGACATTCCGTTCGGTCTCGTCCCGTTTTCTGAACTCGGTCGGCTGGCCAACATTCCAACGCCGGTGACCGACGCCGTGATCGTGCTCGCCAGTACGATCGCCGGAAGACCCTATCGCGAAACGGGACTCAATGTCGCGCGGATGGGCGTTGGGGGCTTTGACCAGGCCGCGGTGCGTCATCTGGTGGAGGTAGGCTATGCATAGCGGGAGCGGGTTTGGTATTGCTTTCGACGGCTTCGTTCCCGTCCGGGATGCGGTCGCCATTGCTCAGCGCGCAGAAGCTGTGGGCGGCACGTCGTTCTGGATTGCCGAGCATCTCGGCTATCGCGAGGTCTTCGTCACGGCAACCGCCATCGCACTCCGAACGGCTACCGGTCGCATCGTTCCGACGGCGATCAGTCCCTACTTGCGGCACCCGGTCCCGATGGCAATGGCACTCGCCAGCCTCGCGGAGCTTGCGCCCGGTCGGGTTGGCGTCGCGGCTGGGGTAGGCAATCCGATGTTCCTCAGGGAGTCGGGCCTGGAGCCGGAGAAGCCGCTCGACTCGATGCGCGACTACGTGGAAGCCCTTCGCGCCTTGGCGACCGGCGATCCGGTGCATAAGGACGGCCGCACGTTTCGCCTTGCCGGCGCGCGTGTCTCGTTCAAGCCTGAAACGTCCATCCCCATCCACATTGCGGCCATGGGTCCCCAGATGCTCCGACTGACCGGGCGCATTGCCGACGGCGTCGTGCTCTCGTCGGGACTGTCGGCCGAATCGGTTCGGAGGGCGCTTGCGTTGGTCGAAGAAGGGGCTCGCGCGGAGCAGCGCGATTCCACATCCTTCGGCCGCGCGAGCTATATCTTCTTCCTCGCAGGCGGAGATTCGGACGCTCGCGAACGGGTGCGAGAGAAGCTGGCATTCCTGTTCCGCAACGCCACGATCAAAGACAACCTGGACGCCAGCGGATTGCGCATCGATCACGAAGCCATCATGGCGGCCGTGGCCCGACGCGACGTGAAGACTGCGGCTTCCCTAATACCAGATGAGGCCGTCGAGCTCTTCACGATCACCGGCGATGTTTCCACATGCCGGCGGCGGGTGCGCGAGTACCGCGACGCTGGTCTCACCGAGATCGTCTTGTCGCTGGTGGGGACGCCTGAGGACCGCATGCGAAGCCTCGAGCACGTGCCGGCGATCCTCGCGCGCTAGAACACAGAGCACACCGTGAAGTATCTCACTGCGCATGACCTCGACGATGCCACCCGGCTGCGGGAACTGACGGGGTATCCCGTGCTCGCGGGAGGCACCGATTTGTATCCCGCCATTGAAAATGGCGTGGCGGTTCCAGGAGTGATCGATTTGTCGGAGGTCGTGGCGCTGCGGGCCCCCATTGGCCGTGACATCCAAGTTTGGACCATACCGGCGCTGACCACTTGGACGGCCCTAGTCGAATCGGACCTGCCTTCGCAGTTCGATGCATTGAGGCAAGCGGCCGTAGAAGTCGGCGGGCGACAAATCCAGAATGCCGGCACCGTAGGCGGAAACCTGTGCAACGCGTCGCCAGCCGCCGATGGCGTGACCGCGCTTCTCGCGCTCGATGCCGAGGTCGTGTTGCAGGGGCGGGCGGGTGCACGCGTCGTGCCGCTCGCGGACTTCATTCTCGGAAACCGTCGCACCGTGCTTAGACGCGACGAGATTCTGACGGCCGTAAGGGTGCGTGAGTTGCCGGGGATCAGCGCTTCGATCTTTCGCAAGCTGGGCGCCAGACGATACCTTGTCATCTCGATCGTCATGGCAGCCGTGCAGATCGGGCTTGATGCCAAAAGACGAGTGCGCACTGCTCGGGTGGCCGTGGGCGCATGTGCGGACAGGTCACTGCGCATGGAAGCCGTCGAGACCGCCCTTCGTGGGGTTTCAGCGGTCGACTTGTCAACCTTCACGATCGGCGAGGACGCAATGGCATTGCTCAAGCCCATCGATGATGTGCGGTCTAGTGCCGGGTTCCGGCGGCACGCCGCCAAAGCCCTGCTGGAAGAAACCATTCGTGACATTCCTCGCTTCCTGAGCGCATGAAAGACATTGTCGAAGCATCACTCCAGGTCAATGGCCGGCAACGGAGGATCGCGTCCAACCCCTCACGACGCTTGTCGGATGTCCTCCGCAGCGACCTCGGTCTTACCGGCACGAAGGTGGGCTGCAACGCCGGTGATTGCGGGGCGTGTACCGTTCTACTCGATGGCAAGCAGGTCTGCAGCTGCATGGTGTCGCTGGGGCAGTCCGTCGGGCATACGGTGGTAACCGTTGAGGGATTGGAAGCGAACGCACGCCTTCGCGAATTGCAGGAATCATTCGTCGCTATCGGCGCTGCCCAATGTGGGATCTGCACGCCCGGCATGCTGATGGCCGCCGCCGAGATGGTGTTGGAGGGTGGGACACCCACGCGCAAGCAGATCCTCGACCGCATGGGTGGTGTCCTTTGCCGGTGCACCGGATACATCAAGATCGTCGAGGCGATCGAGCACTGCTTCTCTCGCACACGACTGCCCAATAGCGAGCCGCCGGCGATCGGGCACGCGGTGGGCTCGCGCATGCCCCGGGTCGATGCGTGGCCGCGCGTCAACGGACAGGCACGCTACGGCGCCGATGTCGCCGACCTTGAAGCGCTCCACCTGCGCGTCGTGCGCTCGCCGTACGCACACGCGAGGTTCAGCCTCGGCGACCTGAAAGCAGTGCTTGCGGACAACCCTGGTATCCACGCGATCATTACGGCGAGGGACGTACCCGGAAACAATGTCTTCAGCGTGTTCGCTCGGTTGCGCGACCAGCCGGTGTTCGCCGATGGCTATGTTCGCTATTTGGGCGAGGCGATTGCCGCCGTTGTGGGCGAGCGCGAAGCGGTGGAGCGACTGACCGACGCTCAGATACCGATCGAATGGCAACCGCTTGCGCCGCTGGAAGGTGTCGCCAAGGCACTCGACGCGAATGCGATGCGACTGCACGAATCGCGTCCGGGCAATGTATTGATGTGCGGCAGCCAGATCACCGGAGATGTGCACGCAGACGCCGGGCCAATCAGCGTCGAAGGGGGCTTCGAGACATCATTTGTCGAGCACGCCTACATTGAACCCGAGGCCGGATTGGCGAAACGAGTCGGCGATCGCATCGAGCTTTTCGTCTCGACTCAGGCGCCGTACATGAACCGGGATGAGATTGCGTGGGTTCTGGGCATCGAGCCCTCGCAGGTTCGAATCGTACCCACCGCGGTGGGTGGCGGATTCGGTGGCAAGATCGACATGTCGGTGCAGCCGATCATCGCCGTGGCTGCATGGCATACGCGCCGCGCGGTCGCATGCACCTACTCGAGACGTGAAAGCATGCGGGCGACGACCAAGCGCCATCCCGCGTCGATCACGGCGCGTCTCACCTGCGATCAGGCCGGGCGAGTCGCGAGCTACGAGTTTCATGCGGACTTCAATACCGGGCCATACGCGTCTTGCGGTCCGATCGTTGCAGACCGGGTTCCGATTCATGCGATGGGACCTTACCGTGTCCCCGCGGTGCGTTGCACGACCCGCGCCGTGCATACGAACGACGCCATCGGCGGTGCATTTCGCGGCTTTGGTGTGCCGCAGGCAGCCATCGCCCATGAAGCGCTGATGGACGCGCTGGCCGACCGCGTAGGAATGGACCGTCTGGAATTTCGCATGCGCAACGTGCTGCAGACAGGCGACTGCACGGCGACCGGGCAGAAGCTGGAGCGCAGTGTCGGAATGCGCGCTTGCCTCGAGAAGCTTGCACCGGTCTGGCAGAAGCAACGTGCCCTCGCTGACGCATTCAACGCGGCGAATACGCGTTACAAGCGGGGCGTGGGTATCGGCTGCATGTGGTATGGCATCGGTAACACCTCCCAACCGAACCCGTCATCGATGCGCATCGGAGTGGACGCGAAGGGACGCATCACGCTCTTCTGCGGGGCCGTTGACATCGGTCAGGGTGTGAGCACGATCATGGTCCAGGTGTGCGCAGATGCGCTCGGCGTCACACCATCGGCGATCACGCTCGTGAGCGGTGATACCGATCGCACGTTGGATGCGGGAAAAAGCTCCGCTTCGCGGCAGGCGTTCGTCTCGGGCAATGCGGTAACCCGTGCAGCGGCGAACCTGAAGGCTGACCTGCGCCGACGCGCCGGCGCGCCCGAAGACGCGGACGTGGCATTCGACCACGCCGGTGTTGCAGTCATCCACGGTGGAAAGTCCACGCGGCTGTCCTTCGCCGGTCTCGAGACGGACAGCGAAAGCATGGTGGTATCGGCGGTGGGGCGGTTCGATCCTCCGACGACTGACCTTGATGAGCAAGATCAAGGCGTGCCTTACGCCAGCTACGCGTTCGGCGCACAAATGGCGCTGGTCGAAGTCGACACGTTGCTTGCACGCGTCACGGTCAAGTCAGTTTGGGCCGCTCACGACGTAGGATGTGCAATCAACCCCACGCAGGTTGAAGGTCAGATCCACGGCGGCATCGCGCAGGGACTCGGACTGGCTCTGATGGAGGAATACATCCCAGGGCGCACCGACAACCTTCATGACTACCTGATTCCTACCTTCGGTGACATGCCTTCGATCGAGATCTTCCTCGTCGAGGATCCCGAGCCCCTCGGACCTTACGGTGCCAAAGGCGTCGGTGAGCCCGCGCTCGTACCGACCGCTCCTGCCATTCTGGGCGCTATCGAGCACGCCACTGGCAAGCGGCCGACGAAGGTGCCCGTGACACCCGCGCGTCTGTGGGAACTCCTCAAAGATGCGATGCCTGCCACCCTGTCACCCTGATTCCCGGTCTTTGTCCTCAAGGAGGTTCACCATGCGGTCACGAGTCAAGACGCTCTTCGCGGTCCTCGCGTGTACGGTGTTGGGATCTGTTCACGCTCAAAGCTATCCGGACAAGGCGATCAAGCTTATCGTGCCTTATCCTGCGGGCGGAAGCACCGACATAGTCGGTCGTTCAATCGGTCAAAAGCTCAGTGAGCAACTGGGGCAGCCCGTGATCATCGACAACAGAGCGGGAGCAAGCGGCACGGTCGGTGCCGGTGTCGCCGCCAAGTCGCCTGCCGACGGCTACACGCTTCTGCTTGCTGCCGGTGCGCACGCCGTCGGTGAAGTGCTAAATGCCAACCTTTCCTACAATCTCGTACGCGACTTCGATGCCGTGTCCCTCGTGGCTAAGAGCGGCTACCTGCTGGTGCTCGGCCCCTCGGTGCCGGCGAATTCGGTTCCGGAACTGATTGCATTGGCCAAGTCGAAGTCTGGGAAGCTCAATTTCGCTTCGACGGGCCAGGGATCGACGCCACAGCTTGCAGCGCTGCTGTTCTGTTCGATGACGGACACCACGATGACTGACATTCCGTACAAGGGCGACGCTCCCGCTCTCGTCGATCTGGTCGGGGGCCGCGTTGATGTTGCGTTTATGGGTATCTCTTCCGCGTCTCCCAATGTGAAGGCGGGTAAGCTAAAGGCTTTGGCGGTCACGACCTCCACGCGAACACCCGCCGAGCCGCAGCTGCCGACAGTCGCCGAGGCTGGCGTCAAGGGCTATGAGTTCACCACTTGGTGGGGCGTGGTGGTACCGGCGGGAACACCGCGCGACGTAGTGGACAAGCTTGCGAAGGCGCTCGCCAAGGTTGTGGCGGATCCCCAGATCAAGGAACGATTTTCTCCCCTTGGCGTCGACGCCGAGTATCTGCCGCCGGCGGAGTTCGGCCCCTTCATAAAAGGATCGATCGAAAAGTATGCAGCGATCGCCAACAAGGCAGGGCTCAAGCCGGAGTAATGCGTTGGCATTTCGTTGCGAAATCGATTTCTATGGCTTTCCGGCGCGGCCTCGCGTCCCTGCGCGTTGCAGTGGCGTGACCCGTCCTAGCTAGCGAATCGGCAAACTCCCATGCCATCCCTGTCCGAGATCGACCTTCGCATCCTCGAGTTTCTGCAGATCGAAGGCGACATTCGCAACGTGCAACTTGCCGAGCTGGTATCCCTCTCGGCCAGTCCATGCCTGCAACGAGTGCGTAAGCTACGCAAGGGCGGCTACATCTCGGGCGTTTCGGCGATCGTCAACCTCGCAAAGGTTGCGCCGCATGTCGTGGTGCATTCGAGCATTCGGCTTTCGGAGCAGACCATCCAGCAATACCGCGTGTTCGAGGCGGCGATTCACAAGATCCCCGAGATTGTAGAGTGCAGTCTCATCAGTGGCGACTATGACTACCTTCTCAAAGTCGTGGTCGGCAGCATGCAGGACTATCAGGAACTTCTGAATCGCATGATGGAGATGAACATCGGCATCAAGAATCACGCCTCAACCGTCGAAGTCAGAAACGTCAAGCGCTC
>CALFEY010000412.1 GCA_937958295.1 uncultured Pseudomonadota bacterium | reverse complement strand
GGCCCAGCGTCGTGCTCGAGTCGCGTTGCTGGGACAACGCCAACGTCTTCGGGGCGCCGTCGGGCCAGCCGCCGCTGTGGGACTTCCAGCTCCTCACCCGCTTCGAGAACGCCTACGAGTTCCTGGACAGCCCGGGCGAGTGGTTTCTCGACACGCCTGGCGGCTGGCTCTACTACGTCCCCGAGCACGGGCAGGACATGACGCGCGCGGTGGGCGAGCTGCCGGTGCTCGAAGCCCTCGTCGACGGCCAGGGCACCGCCGACGCGCCCATCGGCTACCTGCGCTTCGAGGGGCTCACGTTCGCCTATGCCACATGGATGCGGCCGAGCACCGCCGACGGCTACGTGGCCGACCAGAGCGGTTTCCACCTCGTGGGCACCGGACATGAGGCCAATATCATCGGGCACTCGGCCAGCGTCGCTCGCACGCCGGGGAACGTGCGTTTCCTCTATGGACGGTCGATCGTCTTCGCCGGCAACGCGTTCCGGCACTTGGGCGGCGTGGCGCTCGACTTCGACACGGGGGCGCAGGAGAACGAGATCATCGACAACACGTTCGTGGACATCTCGTCCGCGGCGATCCAGGTGGGCGGCGTCACGACCATTGATCATCATCCGCCAACGCCCGCGCAGCTGTCCCGCGACAACCGCATCGCCAACAATCTCGTACAGTTCACGGGCCAGGACTATTTCGACGCGGCCGGCATCTACATCGGCCACACCACGCGCTCCACGGTGGAGCACAACGACATCCGCGACGTGCCGTGGGCCGGCATCGCGATCGGCTGGGGGTGGGGCCTTTATGACCCGGGCAGCTTCCCCGGCCTGCCCAACGCCTACAGCGGCGAGTGGGGGATGTGGATGACGCCCACGGCGAGCCGCGGCAATCGCATCCTGAGCAATCGCATCGAGCGCTTCCTCATGGAGCTGTGGGACGGCGGCGCCATCTACACGCAAGGCGCGCAGGGGATCTCCCTCGAGGATGGCGAGCTCATCGCCTTCAACGTGGCCTCGGGCAAGCGCAAGGAAGCCGGAGGCAACACCTTCTATACGGACGGGGGCAGCCGCTTCGTCACGCTCCAGGAGAATGCGTCGTTCGACAACCCGATGGGCGAGACGGACTTCGGCCCATGCGGCCTGCACACCTCGCTGCCGGCGTGCATCCTGCGCATTCCCTACGGCTTCGACACCGGCGGCTGCATTCCCTACGGCGACCTGCTCATCACGCAGAACTACTTCGTCGCGCCCCTCTTTTTCGACGTGTGCCTCAAGATCGGCTATCCCGTGAACGTAGCGGAGGTGGACAACCACTTGATCCTCGGCCGCGACAATGTCCCGGCCTGGATCCTGCAAGCCGCCGGACGCCAGCCGGGGTTGCCGCGACGGCCGCGGTAAGTGCCGACGGCGAGTCGTCGTGCGCAGCGTGTCGTCGTTGCGCGCGCGGTCACGCCGCCAGCATGCTGGCGAGCGCGGCGCTCACATGGAGGAGATCGATGTCGCCTCCGGCGCTGCCCACCACCTGCATGCCGAGCGTCGAGCCCAGGGGCAGCGCGATAGCCGGCAGGCCCAGGTAGTTGAACGCGGGCGCGTAGCTGCCGAGGAGCGCGTTGCGCTCGAGGATGCGGGTGGGGTCACAAAGGCCGGCGTCGTCGCTTTGCAATGGCGCCGCGGTGGGCGCCACCGGCAGGAGCAGCGCATCGCAATGCGTACCGATCGCCGCGTGCCAGCGGGCGAGCCACGCCGGCCGGGCGTCCTGCGCGGCGACGTAGGCGGGGCCCTCCAGCAGGCGCCCCTGCAGCAGGCGATAGCGCACCTGCGGGCCGAAGGCCTCGGGATGCGTCGTGAGCTCCGCGGCGTGCACGGCGGCGCCCTCGCACAGGAAGATCGTGCCCGCGAGCGCATTGACCTTGGCAAGATCGGGGAACGGCAGCTCGTGCACGATGCACCCGGCCCCCGCGAGCCTGCGCACCGCGCCTTCGAACGCCGCCACCACGTCGTCAGCGGGCGGGACCGGCAACGAGGACAGGGCGAGCACGCCGAGCGAGGGGCGGCGTGCGAGCGGGGCGTGGGCCGCCGTGGCATGCGGACCGCGCCCGCGGGCGTGCCCGGTGATGGCATCGAGGATCGCCGCTGCGGTGGGCACGTCGCGCGCGAGCGGTCCCACGCAATCGAGGGTGCGCGACAACGGCAGCACGCCGTCCACGGGAACGAGGCCGCGGCTGGGCTTCATGCCCACCACCCCGCAGAAGGCCGCGGGCACGCGAATGGAGCCGCCGGTGTCGGTGCCGAGTGCGCCGTCGACGACGCCGGCCGCAACCACCGCCGCGCTCCCGCTCGACGAGCCTCCGGACACGCGCCCGGGATGCGCAGGATTGTCGATGAAGCCGAAGGTCTCGCTGAAGCCGGTCGGGCCCATGGCGAGCTCGGACAGGTGCACGCCGCCGATGTCCACCGCACCGGCCGCCTGCAGTCGGGTAAGCACCGTCGCCTCGCGCAGGCCCACGCGGTGCAGCACCGGCGCTGCGGCAAAGGTCGCGACCACACCCTGCTGCGCGAAGAGATCCTTGTGGGCGACGAGCCGGCCGGCGAGCGTACCGTCGACGTCGTGCGCGCCGGCGGCGAGCGCCGCTGCGCGCCGCGCCGCGCCACGGCGATCCTGGCGCAAGAAGCACGCAGCGAGTGCCGGGCTCGCATCGAGCCGGGCCCACGTCGACGCGAGACGATCGCCGAGCGGCGACGCCACTGCAGGCGCGGACGCGGCGGCGTCGCCGTCCGCGGCGACGGCACCCGGCGGCCCGAAGCCGTCGAGGGTGGTCGGCAGGGCCACCTGGGCGGCAGCGGCGCCGTCGGCAATCCGTTGTGCCATGCGCGCGACCCAATCGTCGCGCGAGGAGGAACAAGCAGCCGAAGGAGGGGACGTTCCGGTCACAAGGTGCGTTCCATGTGCGCGTCGAAGTTGGTCACCGGAGGATACGCCTCTCGATCGATGGCCACGTCGATCACGTAGGGCTCGGTGGACGCCATCGCCTCGGCGAGCACGCCCGCAAGCGCGGCGGGCGTGTCCACGCGTGCACCGCGTGCCCCCAACGCCTGCGCGGCCTTGGCATAGTCCACGCGCGTGAAGTCGTTCGCCTCTGCCACCACGTTGCCTTGCCACCGGTACTTCTGCTCGTGGTATTCGAAGGCGAGGCAATCGTTGTTGAGCACCAGCACCACCACCGGCAGGCGATAGCGCACGGCGGTCTCGATATCGGCCAGGTGATAGCCGACGCCCCCGTCGCCGGTGATGCACACGACCTTCTCCTGGCGCGCGAGTTGCACGCCCAAGGACGCGGGCAGGGCCCAGCCGAGCGAGCCGGTGGCGCGGAAGTAGGCATCGGGACGCTTGGTGGGAAAGAGCACGCCCGTCCACGCGGCCATGTAGCCGGTGTCGGCCACCAGCACAGTATCCGCGGCGTGCCGCTCGAGCGCGGCGAGCACGGTGAGCGGCGACAAAGGCGTGTTGCCTGCGGCCTCGCGCGTGCGCGCCGCCAGGATCTCGCGCCACTGTGCCATCGCCTCGCGGCAATGCGCGGACCACTGCGCCTGCGCAGAGGACGGCGTGCCGACGTCGGCGAGGAGCGCGCGCAGGGCGAGCTCGAGGTCGGCGCAAGCCGCGAGCGCGGGCGTGTAGGGATTGACGAAGGCTTGCGGGTCGCGGTCGATCTGCAGCACGGTGGCGGCGGGATCCGGCAGGCGCCACCCGTTGGTGGCGAGGCCTCCGAGCCGCGTGCCCAGTGCGAGCACGCAGTCGGCCTTGGCCGCGAGCGCGTTGGCGGTGGCCGAGGAGTAGCGCCCCACGATGCCCACGAAGTTGGGGTGATCGCTCGGGATCGTGCCCTTGCCGCCCATCGTGCACGCCACCGGCCATCCGGCCGCGGTGGCGAGCTCGACGAGGGCCTTGGCCGCGCCGGGCGCGCGCATGCCGTCGCCGGCAAGGATGAGGGGGCGCTGCGCGCGGCGCAGGGCTCGGGCGATGGCGCCGATGTCGTCGGCGTCGGGGAGCACCGGATGCGCCTTGGGCCAGGGCGCGTCGAAGGCCGCCGGGTGTGCGCCGGCGGCGAGGCCGAA
>CALFEY010000411.1 GCA_937958295.1 uncultured Pseudomonadota bacterium | reverse complement strand
AACGGTGGCGAAGTTGGTGGCGACGTTCGTCGCGCGCCACGCCGATCCGTCGAGGCGACGGTGGGGGCGCACGCAGCCGGCACCTGCCGGCGGAGAGCGTCACCACCGTCGCCGGGCACCCCCAAGGACACAACCCGCGAACTTCGTGGCGCGTGGCGCCGACGCGGCGCCCAACCACCGCCACAAACGCGACAGTCAGGCCGCCGACACCCGCCCCGCCTCCCGCACCACGAACTGCTGCCGGCGCGACACCGGCACCGTCTCGGGGATCTCGTTCAGTATCACCTCCCAGTGTGCGTCGCCGTCATCGTTCACCCGCCGCTCGAAGCCGCGGATGTAGTCGCGCGCCACGAGACAGTTGCGATGCACGCGCACGAAGCGGTTACCGAACTCGGTCTCGAGCTTGGTGAGCGACTCCTCGAGGAGGTACTCCCGCTGGCAGGTACGGATGGTGATGTACTTCAACTCCGCCTTCAGATAGACGATGTCCTCGATCGGGACCAGCACCACGCGCGAGCGCTCGGTCACCGACAGGAAGCGGCGCGCCGCCGCCGGCAGCTGGGCGAGCTTGTCCGCCCCGAGGGGCTTCAGGCGCGGCACCTTCTGGAGGGCGGACAGGAGGCGCTGGGCGCGCACCGGCTTCATCAGGTAATCCACGGCATTGACCTCGAACGCCTGCACGGCGTGCTCATGAAAGGCCGTCGTGAAAATCACGACGGGCGGATGGGGGAGCTTGAGGAGATGGCGGGCGAGCTCGAGCCCGTCCATGTCCGGCATGTTGATGTCGGTGAGCAGCAGGTCCGCGGGTGCGCTTTGCAGGAGCTCGAGCGCCTCGCGCCCGTTCTGCGCCTCGCCTACCACGGCGATGGCTAACGCGCTGCTGCAGTCGTCGAGCAGGTCGCGCAGACGGCGGCGGGCGGGCGCCTCGTCGTCCACGATGAGGACGCGCAGAGCGGGCTCAGACATGGGCCACCTTGGGTGGGTAGGCGAGATGGCGGTCGGCGCGCATGCGCCGGGCTTCCTCGCCGTTACGGCGCGAGGGAGCCGGCGCCACGGCGCCGGCACGCGCGCCGGCGCGCGCGGAATCGGGATCGGCGGTGCGATAGGGCATGCGGATGTGCACTTCGTAGCCATCGCGCGTCACGCGCGACTCGAGGCTGGCCTCGGCATCGAAGTGGAGCGCGAGACGCTCGCGCACGTTGGCGAGCGCCATCTTGTTGCCGCCGTGATGGCCACCGCCGTCCTGGCGGTAGGGATTGCGCAGCACGGCGTGCACGTACCCGCGGGTGAGAAATACGTTCACCGACACCACGCCCGGGGCGCTCGACGGCTCGATGCCGTGGTAGACGGCATTCTCCAGCAGCGGCTGCAGCACCAGCGGAGGCACCAGTGCGTCTGCCGGCATGCTCTTCAGGTTCCAGTCCACCACGAGGCGCTCGCCGAGTCGCAGCTGCTCGAGGTCGAGGTACTGGCGGCACAGCTCGAGCTCATCGGCCAGCGGCGCGAGCTCGCGGTTGTCGCGCATGAGCACGCGAAAGAGGTCCGCCATGTCCTCGAGCGCGCGCTCGGCCCGGCGCGGCTCGGCGCGCACGAGGGAGAGCACGGCGTTGATGCTGTTGAAGAGGAAGTGCGGACGGATGCGCGCCTGCAGCGCCTGCAGCCGCGCCTCGACCAGCGCCGGCGACAAGGCCCGCGCACGGAGGTTGAAGTAGAAGAGGAGCCCGCCGGCCGCCACCAGCGCCCACACGAGCCAGGTAAGGAGCGTGGTCGAGGGCATGGGGTCGAAGGAACGGAAGAGGTAGAACGTGGCGAGGCCGGCCAGCACCACCACGAGCAGCACGACCGCGACGCCGGTGCGGTAGGGCAGCCGCGCGAGGGCGGGATTTGCGCCCCAGAGCACCGCGAGCACCAGGAAGAGGTAGGGCTCGACCACGGCCACCGCGGCCGTCCAGCCCGCGAACACGGCCGCCGGCCCCGGATCGCGGGCGAAAGCGAACAGGAACGCCCCCGCGTTGACCGCGACGAGGGCGCGCAGGATCGTCCCCAGGTTGCGGAAGTCCGGCAAGGTGCGAGAGCCGTTCTGTCTTATAATCGACGACATATCCCTTGGCGGCATGCAAACCTCATGCCGAGGGCTCGCCGGAGCGTCCTCCGCCACGCTGCAGGCGTGGCGCCGGAGGCTTCGTCGCGCGACACAAGTCCCCTGTCCGGCACCCGAACGACCGATGCCCGCGTCCTTGCAGCCTCCTGCGCCCCCCGTGGTCGCCCCAGATTCCCCTGTCGACCTCCCCACCGGGGGCTGGTCCGGGCGCTTTGCCGAGCCCGTGAGCGAGATCGTCAAGCGCTATACCGCGTCGGTGGCGTTCGATCGCCGCCTGGCCGATGCCGACATCGACGGGTCCCTCGCCCACGCCCGCATGCTCGCGGCGAGCGGCATTCTAGCGGCCGCCGACCTGACGGACATCGAGCGCGGCTTGGCCGAGATCCGTCAGGAGATCGCCGATGGCCGCTTTGCCTGGTCGCTCGACCATGAGGATGTCCACCTCAATATCGAGCGCCGGCTCACGGCGCTCGTAGGTGACGCCGGCAAGCGCCTGCACACCGCACGCTCGCGCAACGACCAGGTCGCCACCGACGTCCGCCTGTGGCTGCGCGGCGCCATCGATGCGCTGTCCGCGCAGCTTGTGGCCATGCGCCGCGCCTTCATCGATCTCGCCGAGCGGCACGCCGACACGATCATGCCAGGCTTCACCCACCTGCAGGTGGCGCAGCCGGTCACATTCGGCCATCACCTCCTGGCCTACGACGCCATGTTCGCCCGCGACGGGGAGCGCCTGGCCGACTGCCGCAGGCGCGTGAACCGCCTGCCGCTCGGCGCCGCGGCCCTGGCGGGCACGTCCTTTCCCATCGACCGCGAGCACGTGGCCCGGGCCCTAGGCTTCGACGGCATCATCGGCAACTCGCTCGACGCCGTGTCCGATCGCGACTTCGCCATCGAGTTCGAAGCCGCGGCCGCGCTCGTCATGATCCACCTGTCGCGCTTTGCCGAGGAGCTCGTGCTCTGGTCGTCGCCGCGCTTCGCGTTCGTGGACCTGGCCGATCGCTTCTGCACAGGCAGCTCGATCATGCCGCAGAAGAAGAACCCCGACGTGCCCGAGCTCGTACGCGGCAAGAGCGGACGCGTGGTCGGCCACCTCGTGGCCCTGCTTGTCCTCATGAAGGCCCAGCCCCTGACCTACAACAAGGACAACCAGGAGGACAAGGAGCCCCTCTTCGACACGGTGGACACGCTCGCCGACACGCTCGCGATCATGACCGACCTCGTGCGCAGCGGCATCACGGTGCGCACCGACCGCATGCGCGAAGCCGCACGCGAAGGCTTCGCCACCGCCACCGACCTCGCCGATTACCTCGTGCGGCACGGCGCACCGTTCCGCGACGCGCACGAGGCCGTGGCCCGGGCCGTGCGCCACGCCGAGGCGCGGGGCGTGGACCTTGCCGATCTCACCGCCGCCGAGCTACGTCAGTTTTCGCCGCTGGTGGGCGAGGATGTCCACGCCGTGCTCACCCTCGAAGGATCAGTGGCGAGCCGCAATCATCCGGGAGGCACCGCTCCCCTCCAAGTGCGGGCGGCGGCGGCGGCCGCGCGCGCTTCGCTGCCGGCCTCCTGAACGCAAGAGCCGCGATGGAGCCGGACGTCCTCGGCCTGGTCGCAGGGGCCCTGACCACCATCGCGTTCGTGCCCCAGGTGCTGCGCATCCTGCGCACCCGCTCGGCCCACGACATCTCGTGGCTGCTCTTCGGCATCCTCGCCGTGGGCTCGGCCATGTGGCTGTGGTACGGCGTTCGCGTGAACTCCTTGCCGCTTGTGGTAACCAATGTGATCACGCTCACGCTGCAGCTTTCCATCTTCGGTCTGAAATGGCGGTACGGTCGCGGCAAGCGACCGTGAAGGCCGCCCCACGCACAATGGAGGAACGATGAAGCTCGCCTTCCTAGGTCTCGGCGTCATGGGCTACCCCATGGCCGGTCATCTCGCCCGCGCCGGGCACGACGTCACCGTGTACAACCGCTCCGCGGAAAAGGCGGGCAAGTGGGTGGCCGCCCATGGCGGCAAGAGCGCGCCCACGCCTGCTGCGGCCGCGGCAGGCGCGCAGATCGTATTGATGTGCGTGGGCAATGACGACGACGTGCGCGCGGTAGCCGCCGGCAAGGACGGTGCCCTCGAGGGCATGGCCAAGGGCAGCATCCTCGTGGATCACACCACCGCCTCCGCCGAAGTCGCACGCGAGATGCACGCGGTCGCCGGCAAGCTCGGCATCGGCTTCCTCGACGCTCCGGTGTCAGGGGGACAGGCGGGAGCGGAGAACGGCAAGCTCACGGTCATGGTCGGCGGTGACGACGCCACCTATGCGCAGGCCGAGCCGGTGCTCGCCGTGTATGCGCGTGCCGTCACGCTGATGGGGGAGGCCGGCGCGGGCCAGCTCACGAAGATGGTCAACCAGATCTGCATCGCCGGCCTCGTCGAAGCGCTGTCCGAGGGCGTGCACTTCGCCATGCGCGCGAAGCTCGATCCGCTGCGCGTGCTCGACGTGATCAGCAAGGGCGCCGCCCAGTCGTGGCAGATGGAGAACCGGGGCAAGACGATGGTCGAGGACAAGTTCGACTTCGGCTTCGCGGTGGACTGGATGCGCAAGGATCTGGCGATCTGCCTCGCCGAGGCGCGCCGCAACGGGGCGATGCTACCGGTGACGGCGCTCGTGGACCAGCGCTACGCAGAGGTCCAGGCCCGCGGCGGCGGTCGCTGGGACACCTCGAGCCTCCTGCGACTGCTCAACGTGCCCAAGTAACCGCACCGCCATGAAGCGGATATCGAGCGCGGGGGGCAGTGGAATCCGGACGCTCATCGTGGCGGCGACGCTCGCCTGCGCCACCGCGGCGCCGGCGGCCGAGATCGCGGTGCGCAACGCGTGGATGCGCCCGGCGCCCGAAGGGGCGACCGCGGCCCGGGTGTACCTCGATATCGAGAGCGACGTCCCGGTCGATCTCGTGAGTGCCACGTCTGCCTTCGCCATGCTGGTGGAGATCGTGCGCACCGGGGTCGTCGGCGATCCAGCCACGGAGAGCGTCGTGACTGCCTTTCCCATCGCCGCGCGCACCGAGGTCCGTCTCGCCTACCGAGGCGATCACCTTCGGCTCGTCTCGCTGGTGCGCAGCGCCCGCAACGGCGAGCCCGTTCCGCTCACGCTCACCTTCAGGGAGGTGTCGGGCGCGCGCCTCGACGTGCCCGTGAAGGTGACCGTGCGGGGCCTTCTCTAGGGCGCTCCGCCGGCGCCGGCGGGGGCAGGCTCCGGCACCCGATCCCCATCCACGAGGTGAATCTCGTACGTGATGGTGGCGGTCTTGCCGAGCATGATCGTGGCGGAGCAGTATTTTTCCTTGGAGAGCTCGACGGCGCGCTCCACGTGCCGGCGCTCGAGCGCGTGGCCGGCCACGGTGTAGACATAGTGCAGCGCGGTGAACACCCGTGGACTGGTTGCAGCGCGGGTGCCTTCCACGGTGACCACCACGTCGGTCACCGGGTGGCGTCCCTTCCGCAGGATCGTTACCACGTCGTACGCGGTGCATGCCGCGGCCCCGGTGAGCAGCGTTTCCATCGGGCGCATGCCCACGTTGCGGCCTCCGTTGTCGGGCGCGCCATCGATCACCATGGCATGGCCGCTGCCCGATTCGCCCACGAAGCTCACCCCGTCGATCCACTTCACCCGCGTACGCATTGCTTCTCCGATCCTTTCCAATGGCCCTCTACACCGATAGTAGGCACTTACATGATGCATGGCGCATACACACAAGGCGCATTTTGCTGCGTTGCCGCAAATTCCAGTTGCATGCTGCGCCGCAATAATCTAAGATTGGGTTGTTCGCGGCCTCGCCGTACTCCTCCTTCGGCACCGCGGACCCATTCCTCCATTCTCCTCCTATGGTGGAATCCTCAAGGCGCGGTCCTTACGGACCGCGCCCTTTTTTTGCCGTGACGCCACGGAGCGCCGTCCCGACCATGCCTTGACCGAAGGGGCTCGGGAATAGTACAATGTTCGACTTTGCGTGATTTGCGCCTCAGGGCAAAAGCCGTTTCAAGGCAAAAGCCCAAGGCAATAGCCAAGCGCGAATCCCCTCGGCCGCACGGCGGCCGCCAATCTCCAATACCGATCGAACCATGAAGACCTTCTCCGCCAAGCCCTCCGACATCGTGCGGGATTGGTACGTCGTCGACGCCACCGACCAGGTGCTCGGGCGTCTCGCGAGCCAGATCGCGCTGCGCCTGCGCGGCAAGCACAAGGCCATCTACACGCCGCACATGGACACGGGCGATTTCATCGTCGTGACCAACGTGGACAAGCTCCGCGTGACCGGCGACAAGGCCGAGAACAAGCTCTACCACCGTCACTCGGGCTACCCGGGCGGCGTGTCCACCACCAACTTCTCTAAGATGCAGGCCCGCTTTCCCGGCCGCGCCCTCGAGAAGGCCGTGCGCGGCATGCTCCCCAAGGGTCCGCTGGGCTACGCGATGCTGAAGAAGCTCAAGTACTACGCCGGCCCCGCGCACCCGCATTCGGCCCAGCAGCCCAAGACGCTCGCCCCCGTGAAGTAACGGGCACTTCCACCGGCACCCACCTTACTCAACGACCCATGATCGGCAACTACTACTACGGCACGGGCCGCCGCAAGACGTCCGTGGCGCGCGTGTTCATCAAGGCAGGCTCGGGCAAGATCGTCGTCAACGAGAAGCCCGTCGACGAGTTCTTCACCCGCGAAACGGGCCGCATGGTCGTCCGCCAGCCCCTCGTGCTGACCAACCACACCGGCACGTTCGACATCATGGTCAACGTGATCGGCGGCGGCGAGTCGGGCCAGGCCGGCGCGGTGCGCCACGGCATCACCCGCGCCCTCATCGACTACGACGCGCAGCTGAAGCCCACGCTGTCCAAGGCAGGGCTTGTCACCCGCGACGCCCGCGAAGTCGAGCGCAAGAAGGTCGGCCTCCACAAGGCACGCCGCCGCAAGCAGTTCAGCAAGCGCTAAGCGCATCGCTTCAAGCACCTCCGCAAAAGGCCGCCTTGCAAGGGCGGCCTTTTCATTGGGACGGCGGGAATGGCCAAGCCTCCCGGCCGCTTGCGCTAGAATCGTTGGACACCTGCACGAGGCATATTGCGATGGTCAAGATCGGCATCGTCGGCGGCACCGGCTACACCGGCGTGGAGCTCCTGCGCATCCTCGCATCGCATCCCAACGCCGACGTGCGCGCCATCACGTCGCGCGGCGACGCCGGCACGCGCGTGGTCGACATGTTCGCGAGCCTGCGCGGCAAGTACGACAAGCTCGTCTTCACCGCCCCGGATGCGACCGACCTCAAGGCGTGCGACGTCGTGTTCTTTGCCACGCCCCACGGGGTGGCGATGGCGCAGGCGCGTGAGCTCGTTGACGCCGGTGTGAAGGTCATCGACCTCGCCGCCGACTTCCGCATCCGCGACGTCGCGCTCTTCGAGAAGTGGTACAAGCTGAAGCACGCGTGCCCCGACCTGCTCGAGGAGTCGGTGTACGGACTGCCCGAGTTCCATCGCGAGGCCATCAAGAAGGCGCGCATCGTGGGCAATCCCGGGTGCTACCCCACGTCGATGCAGTTGGGCTTCGTCCCGCTGCTCGAGGCCGGGATCGTGGACACGCGCCACCTCATCGCCGATTGCAAATCCGGCGCCTCGGGCGCGGGCCGCAAGGCGGAGGTGAACCTGCTGCTCGCCGAGGCTTCCGACAACTTCAAGGCCTACGGCGTGGCCGGCCACCGCCATCACCCGGAAACGGTCCAGGAACTGCAAAGCCGCAGCACGAAGCCCGTGGAGCTCGTGTTCACGCCGCACCTGCTGCCGATCATCCGCGGCATCCATTCGACCCTCTACGCCCGTCTTACGCAGACGGACGTTGACCTGCAGGCGCTGTTCGAGAAGCGCTACGCCGGTGAGCCATTCGTGGACGTGATGCCGCCCAACTCGACGCCCGACACGCGCAGCGTGCGGGCCTCGAACATCGCGCGCATCGCGGTGCATCGTCCCGGCAACGGCGACATGGTCACCGTGATCGTCGTCGAGGACAACCTCGTCAAGGGCGCGGCGGGCCAGGCCGTGCAGAACATGAACCTGATGTTCGGCCTGGCCGAGACGGCCGGCCTTACAGCCGCGCCCGTCCTGCCGTAGCGCCCCGGCCCGCCCGCGATGTCGTTGTGGTGGCGTCGGGTCCGGCAGCAATTCGGCATCTCGGCGCCGCGCATGGCGGTGCGCACCCGCCTGCCGTGGTGGGGGCGCGGCGGCATCACGCTCGCGCTCCTCGCCATCATCGGCGGCATGTGGTGGTGGGGCTTCGACTTCGGCCAGATCTTCGGGGGCTTCAACCGCAAGCAGGTGGAGACCCGCATCGCCACGCTCGAGGCCGACGTCGACCGCTATCGCAACGAGACCACCGACCTGCGCAGCCGCAACGCCACGCTGGAGTCGGAGCTCGCGATGAACCGGGGCGCCCAGGAGGCACTGTCGCGCCAGGTCACCGAGCTGTCGGGGGAGAACGCTCAGATCAAGGAGGAGCTCGCCTTCCTGCAGAAGCTCGTGGCCGACTCGAGCAGGGCGGAGGGACTGGCCATCCAGCGCCTGGTGGTCGAGCCCGACGGCGAGGACACCTGGCGCTACAGCCTCATCGTGGTCCGCGGCGGCACGCCCAAGGACGAGTTCGTGGGCAGGATCGTGCTCCGCGCGACGGTCAGCGGCGGCGTCCCCGGCCTCGATGCCCCTTCCCGCACGATCGAATTGCCCGCGGACGAGCCCGACTCAGGCCCCGCGCTCAGCCTCAAATTCAAGTATTATCAGCGAGTTGAAGGACAGTTCCGGGTCCCCCCCGGCGCTCGCGTGGTGGCGGTGGCCGTCCGGGCCTACGAATCCGGTCAAGCCGCGCCGCGCGTCACGCGGACCTTGAGCCTCGGCTAGGAAACGCCATGTTCGAACGTAAGAAGCACGCTCCGCCGCAGAAGCGTATCGACTGCCTCATCGGCGCCGGTACCACCGTGTCCGGCGATGTCGCCTTCACCGGCGGGTTGCGCATCGACGGCACCGTGCGTGGCAATGTCACCACTGCCAACGGCGAGGCCGGGACGCTGGTGGTGAGCGAGAGCGCGCGCATCGATGGCGAGATCAAGGTTTCGCACGTGGTGGTCAACGGCACGGTGAACGGGCCGGTCGTCGCCAACGACTATCTGGAGCTGCAGCCAAAGGCCCGGGTCGTGGGCGACATCGAGTACCGCACGCTCGAGATGCACCTGGGTGCCGTGGTGCAAGGCAAGTTGAAGCACGCCGAACCCGGCACGGCGAGCGTGGTCGAACTCAAGCGCGTGGGGGCCGACGGGTAGAACGCCTTTACGCCCCTGCCGCAACGCTGCATGATGTACCGAACGCGCCGAACGGCGCGCGGCCAATGGAGTTGACGATGAATGCCATGAACGAAATGCCCGCCCCGCTCGTTTTCACCGACTCGGCGGCGGCCAAGGTCAAAAATCTGATCGAGGAAGAAGGCAACCCCGATCTCAAGCTGCGCGTGTTCGTCTCCGGTGGCGGCTGCTCGGGCTTCCAGTATGGCTTCACGTTCGACGAAGTGAGCAACGAGGACGACACGGCCATGGTCAAGGACGGCGTCACGCTGCTCATCGATCCGATGAGCTACCAATACCTCGTGGGCGCCGAGATCGACTACCAGGAAGGCCTGGAAGGGGCGCAGTTCGTGATCAAGAATCCGAACGCCACCACCACCTGCGGCTGCGGGTCGAGCTTTTCGGTCTAGTTGCAGCACCCGCGCCGGGCGTCTGCCCGGCGTGTCAGCGGGGGTAGATGGCCCCCAGCACCCGCGGGCCCGCCGCACCTGTCACGGCCGGCAGGTTGCCCGACCGGCCGGCGATGGCCTCGCGCGCGAGCCACGCAAAGGCAAGCGCTTCCACATGCCCGCTCGCCACACCCACCGCATCGGTGGTCGCGACGGGCATCTCGGGCAGCTCGACACGAATGCGCCGCAGGAGGTCCGCGTTGTACGCGCCGCCTCCGCACACGAAAAGGTCCGTCGCGCCTTCGCAATGGGTGCGGATGGCGTGCGCGAGCGTGCGCGCGGTGAACGCCGCGAGCGTGGCCTGCACGTCGGCGGGCGTAGCATCGACACGCGCCAGCGCGCGCTCGAGCCACGCGGCATTGAAAAGATCGCGCCCCGTGCTTTTGGGCGGCGGCAATGCGAGGTAGGGCTCCGCCAGTAGGCCCGCGAGCAACGCCTCGCTCACGGTGCCCGAGGCGGCGAAGCGGCCGGCCTCGTCGTAGGGCCGGCCGAGATGGCGCGAATGCCACAGATCCAGCAACACGTTGGCCGGGCCTGTATCGAAGCCGCGCACGTCGCCGCGGGGCGGCAGGTCGGTGATGTTGGCGATGCCTCCCAGATTGGCGATCACGCGGTGACGGCCGGGGACGCGAAACATCGCGGCGTGGAAGGCCGGCACCAGCGGCGCCCCTTGTCCGCCCGCGGCAATATCGCGCATGCGGAAGTCCGCCACCACCGTCATGTAGGCGAGCTCCGCGACCCGGGCCGGGCTGTTGATCTGCGTGGTCCAGCCCTCGTGGGGGCGATGGCGAACCGTTTGCCCGTGCACTCCGGCAGCAACGACCTCGTGCGCCTCCACGCCCGCCGCCAGGCACACGCTGCGCAGCGCGTGCGCGTACAGGTCAGCGAGCCGATTAGCGACGCGCGCTGCGCGCACGATTTCGTCCGGCCCCGACGCCTGGAGCGCGAAGAGCTCGCGGCGAAGCTCGGCGGGAAAGTCCACGTGGGTGGCCGCCGCGACCGCGCAGACCTCAGCACCCGCGCCGAAGTCGGCGAGGACGGCGTCGATGCCGTCGAGGCTGGTACCGGACATCACGCCGGCGAAAAGATCGCGGCTCATGGGGCGCGGTCGGTCACGCGGCGCACCGCGCCGACACCCCTATTCGCGCGCGGCGAGCGCCGTGCCGGGAAGGGATCGCGCCAGCGTCAGGGAGTCGACCAGGGGCGCGATCCCGGACCTGAATGCCGCGTAGCGCTCCGCCGTGACGGGCTCGGCCACTGGCAGGTCGAGCGCGAGCGGATCGTGCGGCTTGTCCGCGATGCGGAATTCGTAGTGCAGATGCGGACCGGTGGCCCAGCCGGTCATGCCGACGTAACCGATCGTGGTGCCCTGGGCGACCTTGTCGCCGGCCTTGAGGCTGGCCGCGAAGCGCGACAAGTGGCCGTATACCGTGGAATAAGTCCCCTGGTGGCGCACGAAGATGACGTTGCCGTAGCCGTTCTGCCATCCGGTGAAGGTGACGGTCCCATCGGCGGTCACGCGCACCGGGGTGCCGGTAGGGGCCGCATAGTCGACGCCCTTGTGCTCGCGCACCGTCTGGAAGATGGGGTGCACCCGCGCGAGGGAGAAACCGGAAGTGACGCGCGAGAACTCGAGCGGCGAGCGCAGGAAGGCGCTCCGGCTGCTGCGGCCCTCGTCGTCGTAGTAGCCGACGTTGCCGGCGTCATCGCGCCACTGGAACGCGCGGCGGGCAACGCCGTTATTGACGAACTCCGCGGCAAGGATGCGGCCCGTGCCCACCGGCTCGCCTTCGATATAGCGGGTTTCGTACACCACGGTGAAGCGATCGCCGCGCCGCACGTCGTGGTAGAAGTCGATCTCCGCGGCAAAGATGTCCGCCAAGGCGATGATCACCTGGTCGGGGATGCCCGCGGCGTCGGCGGCGCCGAAGAGTGACGTGCGGATCTCCCCACTGCGCAGCGTGGTGCGCACTTCTTCCGGCGGCAGCTCGCGCGAGGCGCGGAAGGTATCGTCCGCGCGCTCGATGGACAGGCGCTCGTTGGCGCCGGTGAGGAAGCGCAACGCGACGAGGTCGCCCTCCTCGTCCACCGCCACGTGCACGGCACGGCCCGGCCGCAACTGATAGATCGGCCGCGCCTCGGGGGCGCTACGCAGATAGTGCATCGCGGCCTGGTCGTCGACGCCGGCGCGGGCGAGGAGGCTGCCGATCGTGTCGCCGCGCTGCACGCGCTCCTCGCGCCAGTACACGGCATCCGCGGCCTCGGTGCGAATCTCCGGGGCCGGCAGCACGCGCTCTACGAGGGTGGTGGGCACGGTTTCCACGACCGTATCGGGGGCGATACCGAAGGCTGCGACAGCCGACAGGCTCAGCACGCCGAGCAGCGCCCATTGCCCGGGCGTGGGTCGGGAGTGCACGCGCGCACCGCCGTGCCGCCGAGGCGTGGAGGGCGATTGCGCTAGAATCGTGGGCTTGCTTGCGGGCAACGTGGAAGAATCGGTCCGGCGGACTGGCGATTCTAACAAAGCTCGCCGATTCGTCCACCTTTGTCCTACGCCATGTCCCAAATCGCTTCCGCGCGCGCCCCGGCCACTGCCCTTCCCTCCGCCGAGACGGCCCGCCAGCTCGCCATCTTCAAGCGCGGCGCGGACGAGCTCCTGGTCGAATCCGAGGTCGCCGCCAAGCTCGCCCGCGGGCTGCCGCTGCGCATCAAGCTCGGCCTCGATCCCACCGCACCGGACATCCACCTTGGCCACACGGTAGTGCTGAACAAGATGCGCCAGATGCAGGACCTGGGCCATCAGGTGATCTTCCTCATCGGCGACTTCACCTCGATGATCGGCGACCCCTCCGGCCGCAACGACATGCGCCCGCCGCTGACCCGCGAGCAGATTGAGGCCAACGCCAGGACGTACCACGCGCAGGCCTCGAAGGTGCTCGATCCCGCCCGCACCGAGATCCGCTACAACTCGGAGTGGAGCGAGCCCCTCGGGGCCGCCGGCATGATCAAGCTCGCCGCGCAGTACACGGTGGCCCGCATGCTGGAGCGCGACGATTTCGCCAAGCGCTTCGCCAGCCACACACCCATCGCCGTGCACGAGTTTCTCTATCCGCTCATGCAGGGGTACGACTCGGTGGCCCTCAAGTCCGACATCGAGCTCGGTGGCACCGACCAGAAATTCAACCTGCTGGTGGGTCGCGAGTTGCAGCGCCACTATGGGCAGGAGCCGCAATGCATCCTCACGATGCCGTTGCTGGAGGGGCTCGACGGCGTCGAGAAGATGTCGAAGTCCAAGGGCAACTACATCGGCATCAACGAGCCGCCGCAGTCGATGTTCGGCAAGGTGATGTCCATCTCCGACACGCTGATGTGGCGCTACTTCGACCTCCTCTCGTTCCGGTCGATCGAGGAGATCGCCGCGCTGAAGGCCGAGTGCGAGGCCGGGCGCAATCCGCGCGATGCCAAAGTGCTGCTCGCGCAGGAGATCGTCGCGCGCTTCCATTCGCGCGCCGACGCCGAGCATGCGCTGGCCGAGTTCGAGGCGCGCTTCCGTGACGGCGCGCTGCCCGACGACATGCCCGACGTGACGGTCGACGGCGCCAGCGGCGGCTTGCCGATCGCGCAGGCGGCAAAGCAGGCGGGGCTCGTGGAGTCCACGTCCGAGGCGCTGCGGCTCATCGCGCAGCGGGGCTTGAAGGTCGACGGCGCGGTGGTCGCGGACAAGGCGCTGGTCCTTGCCGTAGGCTCGACGGTCGTGGTGCAGGCCGGCAAGCGCAAGTTCGCGCGGGTCACGGTCCGCTAGGGCCCGCACCCTTCGTCGTGGGCGGCGCCGCGAAGCGGCGGCCGCCGGGGAGCTGCCGATGGGATTCGTGGCGGCGCTGCTCTACGCGCTGTTGATGAACGGCCTGCCGCTGGTGGAGGTCGTCGTGAGCGGTCGCTCGCCGGGCGTGCTGCTGCTCCTGTATTGGTTCGAAACCGTCCTCCTGCTCCTCACGGGGGCGATCCGCATCGTGCTACACCGGCGGGCCACGGCCAAGGCGGGCCATTACGTGTCCTCAGCGGTAGCCTCGCACAAGGATGCCGATGCCGCGTCGGTGCGCCGACAGCTCGCGGACGAGAACGACTACCTGCGGGGCTTCCTCGGCATCACCGCGATCTTCACGTTCGCCCATGGGCTGTTCGTGGTCCTGCTCGTGTTCCTGTTCCGGGTGGGCGGCCCGATCTCGTGGAGCGACGCGCGCGTGGCGCTCGCCTACGCGATCTTCGTGCAGGGCGTCTTCCTGCTGTGGGACCTGCCCCGCCTGCGCGGCTGGTCGTTCGCCGAGCTGCAGCGCCACGTGGGCCAGGTCCCGCTGCGCGTGCTGGTGACGCAGCTCGGCCTCATCTTCGGCTTCCTCGTCATGGGCCTCACGCAATCGGCGTGGGGGCTCGTTGGCACCTTCGTGGCGCTCCGCTCGCTATGCGATGCCGGCATCGCGTGGCTGCAGGGCTTCATGAGGCGCCGCGACCTGCCGCCCGGTTTAGCCAGGGTGCTTTCGCGCACGAGCAAGCAATCGGTGGAAACGCTCGAAGCGGAGTTCGACGCCTTGAAGCGCCACGGCGCCGAAGTGGAGGCGCTGCTCGAGCTGCCGATCGACGAAGCGCGACGCGCCACCGCGCCGCTACGATAGGCGACCTTCAGGCGATGGCCGCCTCGTCGGTGCGCCGCTCGCCGCGATTGTCGACCCAGGTGACGACGATCTTGTCGCCCTTGGCGCCGCCCTTGAACTTGAACGACAGGAACGGGTTCTTCGACACGGCCGGCCCCCATTGCGCGGCGAGCACGGTCTTGCCGTTCCAGGTGACGGTGACGTTGCGGATGAACCATGCCGCGATCACCTTCCCCTGCTCGTCCTTGCGCTGGCCGCTCTCCATCTCGTGGGCCATGAGCACGCGGACCTCAGTCGTTTCGCCCGTGACGTTCGCCCGGATGCGCGTGGGATCCGCCATGTCAGCCGCCGCAGCCGCCGAGGGTCACGCGGATCTCACGGCTCGCCACGTGGTAGCGACCATCGGCCTTGACGAGGGCGTACACAGTGGACGTCTGTGCCATCTTGATGCGCGTCATGATCGAAGGCTCCGTCCCGGCCGGGAAGTCGAACACCGCCGCGAGCATGTTGGGATTTTTCTCCACGAGGATGGCGATCGACTCCGTCTTCGCGATCGCGCTCGCGATGCCCACCGGCACCACCGCGCCGTTCTCCGCGATGTCGGGGGTCTGGAAGAACGTGACGTCCTTGCTCGGCGTGGGGGCGCTGCCGCCCAAGGCCTTGACCGTCGCGTCGAGCGAATGCGTATCGAAGGCCGCCTTGTTCCAGGCCTCCGCGGCGCAGGCCTCACCCGGCGTGAGCCAGCCCGCCGCCGCCACGAGCGCGAGCAGAGAGATGCCGCCTCCCTGCCGCAATGCCTCCCTGCGTGCCGTGTCCATCGTGCCCTTCCTGCCATCCCGTCGAGCCTTGTCAATTCTACTGCCGCCGCCCGGCGGCGTGCCCAACCGAGGCATAAGCGTAGACCCGGGACCGCCAGCGGAAGCCGCCCTCGCCGGCGCGGCAGGTTGCTATGATCCGCCCCGCCCCCAAACCGCGAGGACGCCACAGATGAGCTCGATCCTGACCTCCATCGTGTTCCCACGACCATGCTTGCCGGCGCCGGCCTCGGCAGCTACGCGCGCTCGCGCCTGCCCGGCCATCACCTCGATAGCGACACCAAGGATCTCGTGAAGGTCGGGGTGGCATTCCTCGCCACCCTGTCCGCCCTGGTGCTGGGCCTCGTCGTAGCCTCGGCCAAGAGTTCCTTCGAGACCAAGACCTCCGAAGTGCAGGAGGCGGCAGGAAAGGTGGTGCACCTCGACAGCACGCTGCGCCGCATCGGCCCGGAAGCGGCCCCTGCGCGGGCCATCCTCGCACGCTGGTGGCAGTCCGAGTCGCGCAGTTAGGCACCGTGATCCCGGCCGCTCGGCAGCGTGATCCGCATCTCCGATCATCCGCTGCGGGCGGTGATGTCGCAGCTAGGAGCGTAGGGGAGGCGCCCGCGCGCGCGGGCCGGCGCGTCGGCGAGACCCTCAGGCGCGGGCCGCGCCCTCACTCACGACGGGATCGCGCAGCGTTCCCACCCGGCAGACCTCCACCTCGACGGTGTCGCCGGGCTTCATCCACACCGGCGGCTGGCGGCACGCGCCACCGCATCGACAGCGACGTGCACCTGCGCCAATGGTACGAGAAGGTGCTGGGCTTCCTCGGCGTGAACGACATCCCCTACACGAGCGGCGAGCAGCTGCGGCAGGCGTTCGACGGCAAGGTCGAGTCGCCGCAGGTGATGGAGTGGCACGGCATCGAGATATTCCGGGCACGCAAGCCGGCGTAGGCGCGCGCCGTACGGGCACGGCGGCGTCGACGCGGTACCGTTCCGCGGCGCCGGTCAGTGGATCACGGCGCTCGTGAGGAAGCGCACGACCGAGCCGTTGCGCAGCTTGAACGTTTCCTGGCCCACGCCCACCGCGCCCTCGAACTCGGCGCGCGTCATGTCGATCTCGGTATCTCCGCTGCGGGCCTCGAGCACGACGTCGTCCGCAACGGTGAACTCGTCCGGCACGCGCAGGTAGTCGGCCTCGAAGACGACACCGTCGATCATGACGTAGTCGGCATCGTGCATCGTCTGGAACAGTTCGCGGGTTCTCGGCATGAGATGGGGACCTCCACCGCCTACATGGGGTCCCGCCGCCGCGCCTTCAAGCGTCGTTCCGTCGCGCTCAGCCCACGAGGGCGCGTACGAAGTTGGGCAAGGCGAACGCCGCCCGGTGGGTGTCACCGTTGTAGTACTGCAGGTGCGCGAGGGCACGCTGCGCGATGCGCCGTTCCACCACGAGGGGGGACAGGCTGCGGGGATCGAGCTGCGGCGCGCAGCAGGCCATCATCCACAGCCCGCCGTAGAGCGGAACGCTCGTGAGGTAGGGTGCGACCACCGCGAAGGCCGCGCGCAGCCCGGCCAGGGCGGTTCGGATGCGCTCTGGATGGGCCACGGGGCTTGCGATGTGCAGCGTCATGGCCCCGGTGGGCGTGAGCCGCGCGGCGCAGGCACGATAGAAGTCGGGCGTGTACAGGGGCTTCGACGGTCCACCCGGATCGGTGAGGTCGAGCACGATGAGATCGTAGAGCGAGGTGTCGTTGCGCACGAAGGCGAAGCCGTCCTCGATGCGCAGGTCGAGCCGCGGGTCATCGAGCGCGCCGCGATGCACGTTGCCCATGTACTTGCGCGAGATGTCCACCACCGCGAGGTCGATCTCGGCGAGCGTGACCGACTTGATCGACGGGTGCTTCAGGATCTCCTCCGCCGACCCGCCGTCGCCACCGCCCACGACGAGCGCTCGCTCCGGCTGCGGGTGCGCGACGGCCGCCACGTGCACGAGATTCTCGTGATAGAAAAACTCGTCCTTCTCGGACGTCATGAAGCAGCCGTCGAGGCGGAAGAGCTTGCCGAAGGGCACGGTCTCGTGCACCTCGACCGTCTGGTAGGGCGACGTGAAACGCTCGTACTGGCGAGCGGTGCGGATGAAGAAGCCCCAGTCGTCGGTGAGGAACTCCGTCATCGCGCCCGGCGCGATGTATCCCGCCGGCACTTCGTCCTGAGGACGATCAGGCATCCTTGCCCCCGCGGCGGATCGACTGGAAGCGCGTGCGCGCGGGCCGCAGCTTGGCCTCGATCCGGCGGAACACCTGCTCCGCCTTGGCCGTGTTATCGGTGGTGTAGTTGCACACGTAAACGTCGACCGTGACGAAGCCGACCTCGGGCCACGTGTGGATGGCGATGTGCGACTCCGCGAGCAGCACCGTGCCCGTCACCCCCTGCGGCTCGAACTGGTAGAAGCTCTCGCCGACCACCGTGAGCCCCGCTTCACGTGCCGCCGCCACGCAAAGATCGCGCAACGGCGCTGCCTGCGTGAATTCGGGCGTGTCGGCCGGACAGCCGTACCACTCGCCAAAAAGATGGATTCCGTCCATCGTCGCCCCTCGTGTTGGTCCCACACATCCCGGCTCGCCGCTGCGCGGAAACCACGAATTCGCGAGAAGGAAAACATGGAATTATTGCACAAGGAACGCGTCGAAGCGATAATTGCGGACTTGTGCAATGCGAAGCACCCCGCGCGCGTGGCCGGAACACGACCGCCAACCGCGCCCCGCCGAAGTTTGCGTCGGCTAAGCTCGCATCCCATTTCGCGTTGCCCCCGCCCGCCACTGCAAGCCCTTCCACGCCCTCCGTCATGACTCCCGCCCCGGCCAAGCCTTCTCCGCACGAACTCGCCAACGCCATCCGCGCGCTGGCCATGGATGCCGTCGAGGCGGCCAAGTCCGGACACCCCGGCATGCCCATGGGCATGGCGGACATCGCGGTCGCGCTGTGGAACCGTCACCTGCGTCACAATCCCGCCAATCCGCGCTGGCCCAACCGCGATCGCTTCGTGCTCTCCAACGGGCACGGTTCGATGCTCCAGTACGCCCTGCTGCACCTCACGGGCTACGACCTGCCGATGAGCGAGCTGCGCAACTTTCGCCAACTCCACTCGAAAACGCCCGGTCATCCCGAGGTGGGCGTCACGCCGGGCGTGGAGACCACCACCGGGCCGCTCGGCCAGGGCTTCGCCAACGCGGTGGGCCTGGCCCTGGCCGAGTCGCTGCTTGCACGGCAGTTCAATGCGCCGGGCCACACAATCGTCGATCACCGCACGTACGTGTTCCTGGGCGACGGCTGCCTCATGGAGGGCATCTCCCACGAAGCCGCCTCGCTCGCCGGCACGTGGAAGCTCGGCAAGCTGATCGCCTTCTACGACGACAACGGCATCTCCATCGACGGCCACGTGCAGGGCTGGTTCACCGACGACACCCCAAAGCGCTTCGAGGCCTACGGCTGGCACGTGATCGCCAACGTGAACGGCCACGATGCCGAGGCCGTCGATGCCGCGATCAAGGCGGCCCAGGCCGTCACCGACCGGCCCTCGCTCCTGTGCTGCAAGACCACCATCGGCGAGGGGGCGCCCACCAAGGCCGGCACCGAGGCCGCGCACGGCGCGCCGCTCGGCGAAAAGGAGATCGCGGGCACGCGGGCCGCACTGAACTGGCCGTATCCGCCGTTCGAGATCCCCGAGGCGATCTACGCCGCGTGGAGCGCGCGCGAGTGCGGTGCACTCCTCGAGAGCGACTGGGACAAGGCGTTCGCGGCCTATGGCGCGGCCTTTCCCGAGCGTGCCGCCGAGTTCACGCGACGGATCGCAGGCGAGCTGCCCGCCAGCTTTGCCGCCACCGCCCACGCTTTCGTGGCCGCGCAGGCCGCCAAGGGCGAGACGGTCGCCACGCGCAAGGCCTCGCAGCAGGCCATCGAAGCCTACGCCAAGGGCCTGCCCGAGCTCATCGGTGGATCCGCCGACCTCACCGGCTCCGTGTTCACCAACTGGTCGGGCACCAAGGTGGTGACGCCCGAACACAGCGGCAACTACGTCAACTACGGCGTGCGCGAGTTCGGCATGAGCGCCATTGCCAACGGTCTCGCGCTGCACGGCGGCTTCCTTCCGTACATCGGGACGTTCCTCACCTTTTCCGACTACGCCCGCAACGCGCTGCGCATGGCCTCGCTCATGAAGCTGCGCACGCTCTTCGTCTACACCCACGATTCCATCGGGTTGGGCGAGGACGGCCCCACGCACCAGTCGGTCGAGCATGTGGCGAGCCTGCGGCTCATCCCGGGCATGGATGTCTGGCGCCCGTGCGACACGGTGGAGTCCGCCGTGGCGTGGGCCGCGGCCATCGAGCGCCACCACGGCCCGTCGTGCCTCGTCTTCACGCGGCAGAATTGCCCCTACGTGCCGCGGGCGGCCGACGTGCTCGCATCCATCGTTCGCGGCGGCTACGTGATCGCCGACTTTGCCGGGTCCGGCAAGCGCGCCGTGATCCTCGCCACGGGCTCGGAAGTGGGCCTGGCGCTCGGCGCCCGCGAAGCGCTCGCCAAGGAGGGCATCGACGTGCGCGTGGTGTCCATGCCCTGCACGAGCGTGTTCGATCGGCAGGACCCCGCGTATCGCGCCAGCGTACTGCCCGCCGGGGTGCCGCGCGTCGCGGTGGAGGCCGGGGTGACCGAGTTCTGGCACCGCTATGTCGGCGGCGCCGACGATCCGCGCGGCGCGGTGGTGGGCATCGACACCTTCGGCGAATCGGCGCCGGCAGGCGTGCTGTTCAAGCTCTTCGGCTTCACCGTGGACAACGTCGCCGCCGCGGTGCGGCGCGTCACGGCGTAAGGGCGCCCGCCGAGGCCGCGTGCGTCGCATCGACGCCTCCATGACTGCTCCCACGATCCGTCTCGCCACCCCCACCGACGCCGCGGCGATCGCGCAAGTGCGCGTGATGGCCTGGCGCAGCACGTATCGCGGCATGATTCCCGCGGCGTATCTCGACGGCATGAAGGTCGAGGACAGCGCGGCCCTGTGGGAGCGCATCCTGAAGGCCGCTCCGAACACCACCAGCACGTTCGTGGCGCAATCCGACGATCTCGTCGTGGGCTTCGCCTCGGGGCTCATGCTGCCGGAGCCCAAGCTCGGTTTCGACGCCGAGCTCACCGCGGTATACCTCGACCGCGAGTGGCAGCGCCACGGCGTCGGCGCGCGGCTCGTGGGGAACGTCGCCCGCGCCCAGATGGCGCACGGCGCAACCGGCCTCCTCGTGTGGGTCATCGCCGGCAACAAGCCGGCGCGTGCCTTCTACGAGCACCTCGGCGCGGAGCTGCTCGTGGAGCAACCTTTCACGTGGGACGGGATGGATCTCGTCGAAGCCGGCTATGGCTGGCGCGACCTGCCCTCGCTCCTCCGCGCAACATCGGCTTTGCATTGACTTCGACAAGGAGATCGACATGGTCAAGGTAGGCATCAACGGCTTCGGCCGCATCGGGCGCATGGTGTTCCGGGCGGCCGTGCAGAATTTCCAGGACATCGAGGTGGTGGGCATCAACGACCTGCTCGAGCCCGATTACCTCGCGTACATGCTGCAGTACGACTCCGTGGCCGGCCGCTTCAAGGGCACCATCGCGGTGGACGGCAACACGCTCGTCGTCAACGGCAAACGCATCCGCCTTACCGCGGTCAAGGATCCGGCAGAGTTGAAATGGGGCGAGCTCGGGGTGGATGTGGTGGTCGAGTCGACCGGCCTCTTCCTCACCAAGGAGACCGCCGAGAAGCACCTCGCCGCGGGGGCGAAGAAAGTGATCATGTCGGCGCCGTCCAAGGACGACACGCCCATGTTCGTGTTCGGCGTGAACCATGGCAAGTACGCCGGCGAAAGGGTCATCAGCAACGCGTCGTGCACCACCAACTGCTTGGCCCCGGTGGCCAAGGTGCTCAACGACAACTGGGGCATCAAGCGGGGCCTCATGACCACGGTCCACGCCGCCACGGCCACCCAGAAGACCGTCGACGGCCCGTCCAACAAGGACTGGCGCGGCGGCCGC
>CALFEY010000410.1 GCA_937958295.1 uncultured Pseudomonadota bacterium | reverse complement strand
ATTCACGTGGCGCCAGCGCGCCGGCTGCTTGGATGCGGCATCGCGCAGCAGCGATTCGATCTTGACCCGGCTCTCGGCCGTGACGGTATCCGCCCACGGCTGTCCCAGCCACTTGCCGTAGTCCTCCCGGCACAGCTCCTCGCTGCCGAAGGCCAAATCGCGGATCACGCCGTCCTTGTCGAGGACGAGGGCGATGTCGGAGGCGGCGGCGATCACCGACGATGCCGCTTCGGCATCGAGCTCGCCGAGCGTCTTGCGCGGGGCGTGGAACTCCCTCACGAAACTGCCCGCCGGTGCCTGCTTCTCGCTCAACGCATCCTTCCTTTCGACCGCAACGACTTTCTAGGAGGCACCCGCCCGCGCGGCCACGAGCTGGGCCGCCACCAAGGGGGCCTGGAGAGCATTCCCGGCCGTGGCGTCGGCCCCCACGTGAGCGACGCGCTCGCCGTGGCCCGCAAACGCCGCCCCTCCCACCATGATACCCACCGCGCGGTTGCGCGAGGCCTGCCGCAAGGCCTGAATGTCCGCGGCCATCTCGTCGAAGTGACCGGTGCACGCCGCGGATAGGCCGATCACGTCGAACGATTCCGCGCGCGCGAGACGGACCGCCTCATCGCCGCGAAAAGAGGACGTGGTCACCTCCCAGCCGGCGCGAGCAAAGAAATCCGCCACCATGGTGACCCCTAGCGCGTGCTGCTCACGCCGGGCCGGCACCAGCAGCACGCTGCGCCCGATGCGCGCGCATTCTAGCTCACGGCGAAAGCGCGGCCCGATGTGCCAGAGGACCTGCGAGAGCCGGACCATCCCCACGGTGACGTCGGAGAACATGTACCGATCATCCTCCCAGGCGCGCCCAAGCTCGACCGCGGCCGGGACGATGAGGTCCAGGTAGATCGACTCGAGGCTCACTCCATCCGCACATGCCGCCTCCACGAAATCTCGCACCGCCTGCGCATCCTGCTGCACCAGCACGTCGGCGAAGCGCGCGGGCTCGTCCTTCGCGATCGCGCGCCCCGTGCCCGCGGCGGGCGCCGTCTCGTCGCCGTCACGCATCAGCGCGTGCCCCGACGAGAAGCGAGCCGGCGGCGCGCTGGCGGGCGGTGCCGGCCACGGCGTGCCGTCCTCGTCCGCGAGCGCGCGTCCCGACACGGACCGGCTCGTCGCCGGCTCGTTGCCTTGCGAGGCCCGGCCGAACATCGCAGCCGCTGCGTCCAATCGCTCCATGCCGTCGCTCCTCCCCGAATCTGCGCATGGTCCTGCACCTGCGGTCGCCCTCTATCCCTATCGCCCTCCGGCGTCATTCCAGGCCGCGCTGGATGTCGCCTCTTTCACGGAAGCACGCCCTCATTCCAGACCATCGCACCCCATATGTCAACCTTTATTTACGTCCATACTTATTGACACAGGCCCGGATGTGTAGAAGCATTGCCGTCGAGAAACGAGAAGCGACCGGTGCGACGCGATCGATCGCGCCACAAGGATGCCTTCCGAGGAGAGTGCTTGCAGCAGGCCCGGCCCCGTCGAGCAAGGCCCACGACGCTCTACACGGCAGCGGAGCGGCAGCGCCGCGACGCCTCTCCGTGGACCCTCGTCCAGGGCGTCCTGGCCCCTGTCCAGTTCCTGGTGTTCCTCGTGAGCCTCGCCCTGGTGTGCCGCTTCCTCGTCAGCGGAGAGGGCGCCCTCGCCGCCACGGCCTCCGTGGTGGTCAAGACCCTCGTCCTGTACGCCATCATGGTGACCGGCAGCATCTGGGAGAAGGATGTTTTCGGCCGCTATCTGTTCGCCGGCCCCTTCTTCTGGGAGGACGTGGTCAGCATGGCCGTGCTGGCTCTGCATACCGCCTACCTTGCATGCCTGCTGTTAGGCTGGCTTGACACCCGGGGACAGCTCTACCTCGCGCTCGCCGCCTACGCCACCTACGTCATCAATGCCGCGCAGTTCGTGCTCAAGCTGCGGGCCGCGCGACGGCAAACGGCCGCTCCGGGCGGCACGCTGGCGGTACAGGAATGATCGCGCTGCGCGACGTCTCGACGGCCAACCCGGCCCCGGGGTGCGCCACTGCACCCGTGCTGCGCGAGCGCGGGCAGCGCGAAGTGTTCTGTGGTCTTACCGGGATCATCTGGCTGCACCGCAAGATCCAGGACGCGTTCTTCCTCGTGGTGGGCTCGCGCACCTGCGCGCACCTTATCCAGTCGGCAGCGGGCGTGATGATCTTCGCCGAGCCCCGCTTCGCCACCGCGATCATCGGCGAGCGCGACCTGGCCGGTCTCGCCGATGCAAACGAGGAGCTCGACCGGGTCGTGGGCCAGCTCCTGTCCCGCCGGCCCGAGATCAAGCTGTTGTTCCTCGTGGGGTCGTGCCCGTCGGAAGTGATCAAGCTCGACCTCTCGCGCGCGGCCGCACGACTGTCGCGCACCTACGCGCCGCAGGTGCGCGTGCTCAACTATTCCGGCAGCGGCATCGAGACCACGTTCACGCAGGGTGAGGATGCGTGCCTCGCGGCGCTCGTGCCAGAGCTGCCGCCGCTGGCCGCCGACGCGCCGCGCTCCCTGCTCGTCGTGGGTGCCCTCGCCGACGTGGTGGAGGACCAGCTGCAGCGTGCCTTCGACGAGCTCGGCGTGGGCCCCGTGCGGTTCTTTCCGCCGCGTCGCGCCGCCGACCTGCCCGCCGTGGGACCGGGCACCCGCATGCTCCTCGCCCAACCCTTCCTCGCCGACACGGCGCGCGCCCTCGAAGAACGCGGAGCGCGCCGCCTTCCCGCGCCCTTCCCGCTAGGCGCCGAGGGCACCGCGGCATGGCTCGGCGCCGCGGCCACGGAGTGGGGCATTGGGGCGGAGCGCCTCGCTGCCGTCACGTTCCCGCGCAGCGAGCGCGCTTGCCGGGGCCTCGCGCGCTACCGCAGCGAGCTCGCCGGCAAGCGCGTGTTCCTGTTCCCCGATTCGCAACTCGAGATCCCGATCGCGCGCTTCCTCGCGCGGGAGCTCGGCATGGTCCTCACCGAAGTGGGCACGCCCTACCTGCATCGCGAGCATCTCGCGCAGGAGCTCGCGCTGCTGCCCAACGACGTGGTCCTGAGCGAAGGCCAGGATGTGGAGCGCCAGCTCGATCGCTGTCGCGCGGCGAACCCCGATCTCGTCGTATGCGGGTTGGGCCTCGCCAATCCGCTCGAGGCGGAGGGTTACACCACGAAGTGGTCGATCGAGCTCGTGTTCACGCCGATCCAGGGCTTCGAGCAGGCGGCCGATCTCGCCGAGCTCTTCGCGCGGCCACTCGTGCGCCGCGCGCGACTGGTGGCCTGAGGCGATGCAGCTCACGGTCTGGACCTACGAAGGCCCCCCGCACGTGGGGGCCATGCGCATCGCCACGGCGATGGAAGGCGTGCACTACGTGCTGCACGCGCCGCAGGGCGACACCTACGCCGACCTCCTCTTCACGATGATCGAGCGGCGCGGCAAGCGGCCGCCCGTCACCTACACCACGTTCCAGGCGCGCGACCTCGGTGGCGATACCGCGGCGCTGTTCAAGAACGCCGTTGCACAGGCCTACGAGCGCTTTGAGCCGCAGGCGATGCTGGTGGGCGCCTCCTGCACCGCCGAGCTCATCCAGGACGATCCGGCCGGCCTCGCGGCAGCACTCGCGCTGCCGATCCCGGTGGTCCCGCTCGAGCTGCCCTCGTACCAACGCAAGGAGAACTGGGGCGCGGCGGAGACCTTCTACCAGCTCGTGCGCGCCATGGCGGGGCCCACTGCGCCGCCCCGCGGCACGGCCCGTGCCCGTGGGCCGCGGCCACGCTGCAATCTCTTAGGTCCCACCGCGCTTGGCTTTCGCCACCGCGACGACGCGGCCGAGATCGGCTCGCTCCTCTGCTCGCTGGGCATCGACGTCAACGTCACGGCGCCACTGGGAGCCACGCCGGCCGATCTCGCGCGCCTGGGCGAGGCCGACTTCAACGTCGTGCTGTACCCGGAGATTGCCGGGCTCGCGGCGCAGTGGCTACAGCGCACGTTCGGACAGCCCGCGGTTAAGACGGTGCCTTTGGGATACGGCGCCACCTGCGAGTTCATCGCCGAAGTCGCCGCGCTCGCAGGCGTGGACGCCGCGCCGGTGCTCGCCCGGAACCGCTCGCGGCAGCCGTGGTACGCAAAATCGGTGGACTCGACCTACCTCACCGGCAAGCGGGTGTTCGTGTTCGGCGATGCTACCCACGCCATCGCGGCGGCCCGCATCGCCGCGCGCGAGCTCGGCTTTACCGTGGTAGGCCTCGGCACCTACAGCCGAGAGCACGCGCGCGACGTGCGCGAGGCAGCCGCGCTCTACGGCGTCGACGCGCTCGTCACCGACGACTACCTCGAGGTCGAAGCCCGCGTCGCGGAGCTCGCACCCGAGCTCGTGCTGGGCACGCAGATGGAGCGCCACATCGCCAAGCGCCTGTGCATCCCCTGCGCGGTGATCTCGGCCCCCGTGCACGTCCAGGACTTCCCCGCACGCTACTCGCCGCAGATGGGCTTCGAAGGGGCCAACGTGCTCTTCGACACGTGGGTCCATCCCCTGATGATGGGCCTCGAGGAGCACCTCGTCACCATGTTCCGCGGCGACTTCGAGTTCCACGGCGAGGCGGCACCTTCGCACCTGGGCGCGGCCGCCACACCGGCGCGCGTCGAGGAGGCGCCCGCTGCCGCGCCGACCGCCGAGACCGATTCATCCCCGCCCGTTGCCGCCGCCACCAGCGGCCCCGCCGCATGGGCGCCCGAGGCCGAGAAGGAGCTCGCCAAGATCCCGTTCTTCGTGCGGGGCAAAGCCCGTCGCAATACCGAGCGCTTCGCGAAGGAGCGCGCCGTTGCCCTCATCACCCTCGACACGCTCTACGATGCGAAAGCCCACTTCGGCCGCTGATACCACGCCCGTGCGCGTGGTGATCGTGACGATGGATAGCCATCTCGCGAGCGCGTGCGAGCGGGCCAGGACATCGCTCGCGCGCAAGGTGCCGGGCCTCGTGCTGCAGGTACACGCCGCCGCGGAATGGGGCCACCGTCCCGGATCGCTCGACCGCTGCCTCGCCGACATCGCGCAGGGCGACATCGTCATCGCCACGATGCTGTTCCTGGAGGATCACTTCAAGCCCGTGCTGGCTGCCCTGGCCGCGCGCCGCGACCACTGCGACGCCCTGGTGTGCGCAATGTCCGCCGGTGAGGTCACCCGCCTCACGCGCATGGGCAAGTTCAAGATGGACGGCTCCACGAGCGGCCCGCTTGCCTTCCTCAAGCGGCTGCGACCCAAGAAGGGTGATCAGGCGAGCGCGGGCGCTGCGCAGATGAAGATGCTGCGGCGGATCCCGCAGATCCTGCGCTTCATCCCCGGCACTGCTCAAGACGTGCGGGCCTATTTCCTCACGCTGCAGTACTGGCTCGCGGGATCGGAGACGAACGTCGCACGCATGGTCGAGTTCCTGATCGACCGCTACGCCGACGGCCCGCGCTCGTCGCTGCGCGGGCGGCTCGCAGCGGCCGCGCCGGTCGAGTATCCGGACCTCGGCGTGTATCACCCGCGAATGAAGACACCCATCGCCGAAAGCGCCGCGGCGCTTCCGGTGGCCGGCAGCAAGGGCATTGTGGGCCTGCTCCTCATGCGCTCGTATCTGCTGGCGGGCAACAGCGGCCACTACGACGGTGTGATCGAGGCGCTCGAGGCACGCGGGCTTGCCGTGGTGCCGGCCTTCGCCACCGGCCTCGACGCGCGGCCGGCTATCGAGAAATTCTTCATGAAGGACGGCCGCGCGATCGTCGATGCAGTTGTCTCGCTCACCGGCTTCTCCCTGGTGGGCGGCCCCGCGTACAACAATGCGAAGGCCGCGGAGGGCATCCTCGCGCAGCTCGACGTGCCCTACGTCGCCACGCATCCCGTCGAGTTCCAGACACTCGAGGAGTGGGGCGCGTCGGAGCGCGGCCTCATGCCGGTGGAGAACACGATCATGGTGGCCATTCCCGAGCTCGATGGGGCCACGAGCCCCACCGTGTTCGGCGGCCGCTCCGACGCCAACGGCGCAGCCTGCACCGGCTGCGCGCGGGCCTGCAAGTTCCCGCGCACCGACGACGGCCGCAACATGCACGTGTGCGCGGAGCGCGCCGGGACGATCGCGGATCGCGTGCAAAGGCTGGTGGCGCTGCGTCGGTCCTCGCGCGCGCAGCGCAAGGTCGCCATCGTGCTCTTCAACTTCCCGCCCAACACCGGGGGCGCGGGCACCGCGGCCTACCTGTCGGTGTTCGAGTCGCTGCACAACACGCTGCGCGCGATGCGCGACGGCGGATACGTCGTCGAAGTGCCCGCCACCGTGGAGGCCTTGCGCGAGCGGGTCCTGACCGGCAATGCCGCGCGCTACGGCTCCGATGCGAACGTTCATGCGCGCATCGGCGTCGACGATCACGTGCGGCGCGAGACCTGGCTGCCGCAGATCGAAGCGGCGTGGGGCGCGGCTCCGGGTCGACAGCAGAGCGACGGCCGGTCCATCTTCGTTCTCGGCGCGCAGTTCGGCAATGTCCTCGTGGGCATCCAGCCGGCCTTCGGCTACGAAGGGGATCCCATGCGGCTCCTCTTCGAGAAGGGCTTCGCGCCGACCCATGCCTTCTCGGCCTTCTACCGCTATCTGCGTGAGGACTTCGGCGCGCACGCGGTGCTGCACTTCGGCACGCACGGAGCGCTCGAGTTCATGCCGGGCAAGCAGGCGGGGCTGTCCGCCGACTGCTGGCCCGACCGGATGATCGGAAGCCTGCCCAACCTGTACCTGTACGCCTCGAACAATCCCTCCGAGGGGACGATCGCCAAGCGCCGTGCCGCGGCCACGCTCATCAGCTATCTCACGCCGCCGGTGGCCCACTCGGGCCTGTACCGCGACCTCGTCGAGCTCAAGGCGGCGGTGGAGCACTGGCGCACCCTCGACGAGACCGCGCGGACGGCACGCGACGACCTCGCTACCGACATTCATGCGCGAGCTGTTGCCCTCGACCTCGCGCCCCCCGTGGCCTGGATGGACGACGCGCAAGCGCGCATCGCCGATTTGCACGACGCCATCCTCGAGCTCGAATACACGTTGATCCCGCAGGGCCTGCATGTGGTCGGCCGCCCGCTGACGCCCGCCGAGCGGGTGGACATGCTGCTGTCCATGGCCGAGGCCGCGCACGGCGTGCGGCCCGAGCGTCCCGTGGCCGAGGCGCTGGTGCGCGGCGACGCGCCGGAGGCGATCCTCGCGGCGCACGGCGGCGATGCCGCAACGCTCCTGCCGCAACTACGCGAGCTCGCCGCAAGTGCGCGCCTGCTGGCCGAGGACCACGAGATCCCCGCGCTCATGCGGGCGCTTGACGGCCGCTTCACGCGTCCGGCGCCGGGCGGCGACCTCCTGCGCACTCCGGCCGTGTTGCCTACGGGGCGTAACCTGCACGGCTTCGACCCCTTCCGCATCCCGAGCGCGTTCGCGGCCGCAGACGGCGCGCGCCAGGCCGAGCGGCTGCTTGCCCGCCACGTCGCCGATGGCCACCCGTTCCCGCAGTCGATCGCGGTGGTGCTCTGGGGCACCGACAACCTCAAGACCGAGGGCGGGCCGATCGCGCAGGCGCTCGCCCTTCTCGGCGCACGTCCGCGGTTCGATGGCTACGGCCGTCTCGCCGGCGCGACGCTCATCCCGCTGGGCGAGCTCGGCCGGCCGCGCGTGGATGTGGTAATGACGCTGTCGGGCATCTTCCGCGACCTGCTCCCGCTGCAGACGCGCCTGCTGGCCGAGGCCGCGCTGCTCGCCGCCTCCGCCGACGAGCCGATCGAGCAGAATTTCGTGCGCAAGCATGCGCTCGCCTACCAGCAGGAGCACGGTGGTGACCTCGCCTCGGCCGCGTTGCGCGTGTTCGGCAATGCCGACGGTGCCTATGGCTCCAACGTCAACCATCTCGTCGAGAATGGCAAGTGGGATGACGAAGACGAGCTCGCGGAGACCTACACGCGCCGCAAGTGCTTTGCCTACGGCTGCTCCGGCGCCCCCGTCGCGAGCAGCGCACTTCTGAAGAGCGTGCTCGCAGGTGTCGACCTCGCCTATCAGAACCTCGACTCCGTCGAGCTCGGCGTCACCACGATCGACAACTACTTCGACACGCTGGGTGGCATCAGCCGCGCAGTGCGCCGCGCTCGCGGCGGCACCGCTGCGCCCGTGTACATCGGCGACCAGACGCAGGGCGACGGCACGGTGCGCACGCTCTCCGAGCAGGTGGCCCTCGAGACCCGCACTCGCATGCTCAATCCCAAGTGGTACGAGGGCATGCTCGCGCACGGCTACGAGGGTGTGCACCAGATCGAGCTGCACATCCGCAACACGATGGGCTGGTCGGCCACCACCGGTGAAGTCGCGCCGTGGGTCTACAAGCAGCTCACCGAGACCTTCGTGCTCGATCCCGCAATGCGCGACCGTCTCGCCGCGCTCAATCCGGTTGCCTCCGCCAAGGTGGCCAACCGCCTCCTCGAGGCCCACGACCGCAACTACTGGACGCCCGACGCCGCCACGCTCGACGCACTGCGCCGCGCCGACGAGGAGCTCGAGGACCGGCTGGAGGGCGTGGTCACGGGCGAAGTTCACCGAAGGCTCGCCGCATGAGCGAAGCATCGACGCTGTCCCACCGCAGGTCCCGAAGGCTCGCCGCATGACCATTGCAACAGTTCCGATGTCCGAGGTGAAGATCGCGCGCAAGCGTCCCGACGGGGACGGCAGCGTGCAGGTGCTGCTCGATCCCACCGTAAAGATCGGCACGGCCAAGGTCTTCGCCGTATACGGCAAGGGCGGCATCGGCAAGAGCACCACCTCGTCGAACCTGTCCGCGGCCTTCTCGCTGCTCGGCAAGCGCGTGTTGCAGATCGGCTGCGATCCCAAGCACGATTCCACCTTCACCCTCACCAAGCGGCTGGTGCCCACGGTGATCGACGTTCTCGAGTCGGTCGACTTCCACGCCGAGGAGCTGCGCACCGAGGACTTCGTGTACGAGGGGTTCAACGGCGTGATGTGTGTGGAGGCCGGCGGCCCCCCGGCCGGTACGGGCTGCGGCGGCTACGTCGTGGGGCAAACGGTCAAGCTCCTGAAGGAGCACCACCTGCTCGAGGACACCGACGTCGTGATCTTCGACGTACTGGGTGACGTCGTGTGCGGCGGCTTCGCGGCGCCGCTGCAACACGCCGATCGGGCGCTTATCGTCACCGCCAACGACTTCGACTCCATCTTCGCGATGAACCGCATCGTGGCGGCGATCCAGGCCAAATCCAAGAACTACAACGTGCGCCTCGGTGGGGTGATCGCCAACCGCAGCTGCGCCACCGACCAGATCGACAAGTTCAACGAGCGCGCGGGCCTCAAGACGATGGCGCGCTTTGCCGACCTCGACGTCTTCCGCAAGAGCCGGCTCAAGAAATCGGTACTGTTCGAGATGGAGTCCACGCCGGAGCTCGAGGTCGTCAAGGACGAGTACCTGCGCCTGGCCGCGGCGCTGTGGGCCGGCGCCGATCCGCTCGTCGCGGAGTCGCTCAAGGACCGCGAAATTTTCGACCTCCTGGGATTTGACTGATGCCCGGCGTCTCCTACCTTACGCGACGCGGCCAGCTCGAGACCTACTTCGACCGGACCGCGGTCGAGGCGTGGGCGCGCTTGACCTCGGACGCGCCTGTCGGCCGCATCCGGGCCACGGTACGCGCCGGCCGCGACGCGATGCGCAGCACCCTGCTCGCCTGGCTTCCCGCGGACCTGCGTGGCTGCCGCGTACTCGATGCGGGCTGCGGTACTGGCGCGCTGGCGGTCGAGGCGGCTCGCCGCGGCGCACACGTGGTGGCCACCGACATCTCGCCGACGCTCGTCGCCCTTGCGGAGGAGCGCGCCCCGCGCGATCTCGGACGCGGCACGGTGGAGTATCGCGTGGGCGACATGCTCGATCCCGCGCTCGGCATGTTCGATCACGTGGTGGCGATGGACTCGCTCATCCACTACGTGCCCGCCGATGCCGCGCCCGTGATCGCTCAGCTCGCCGCCCGCGCTTCGCGCTCGCTCCTGTTTACCTTTGCGCCGCGTACCACCGCGCTCGCCATGATGCATGCGGTGGGTCGCCTGTTCCCGCGCGGCGATCGGGCGCCCGCGATCGAGCCGGTCGCGGAGGCCACGTTGCGCCGCCTGCTCGCTGCGCAGGCGGGCCTCGCCCCATGGATGCCTGCGCGCACGCAACGCGTGGCGAGTGGCTTCTACAAGTCGCAGGCGCTGGAGCTCGTCCGGCAATGAAGCGCGTCAACGCCGCGCTCGCCCGGGGGTGGACGCACCTCGGCCCCCGCTTCCTCCCGTTTGCCGATGCGGCCACACCGGAGCTGCCGCTCGGCCGGCTGCTGCGCTTGTCGCTCTTCCAGGTGTCGGTGGGCATGGCGCTCGTCCTCCTCACCGGTACCCTCAATCGCGTGATGATCGTGGAGCTCGGCGTGCCGGCCTGGATCGTGGCGCTTATGGTGTCGCTGCCCCTGGTGTTCGCACCGCTCCGAGCGCTCGTGGGCTTTCGCTCGGACACGCACAAGTCGGTGCTCGGGTGGCGCCGCGTGCCGTACATCTGGATGGGTACGCTCCTCCAGTTCGGCGGCTTCGCGATCATGCCGTTCGCCCTGCTCGTGCTGTCAGGCGACACGCATGGCCCCGTCGTCGTCGGCGAGATCGGCGCGGCGCTCGCGTTCCTCCTCGTGGGCGCCGGCCTGCACACGACCCAGACCGCCGGGCTCGCGCTCGCCACGGACCTCGCGCCGCCGGCGTCGCGTCCGCGGGTGGTCGCGCTGCTGTACGTGATGCTGCTCCTCGGTATGGTGGGCAGCGGGCTCCTGTTC
>CALFEY010000409.1 GCA_937958295.1 uncultured Pseudomonadota bacterium | reverse complement strand
CGCGTCGTGCGCGCGCTTGGCCCCGGCGGATGCCAGGATCCCGTCTGTCGGGCGGGGGATTGTATATCGCGACGCCCCGCGCCAACGGCTCCGCCCGCGGGCGCCGGCACGCGCGGCGTATACTTTTCGGATGCCTCCTGCCGCGGACGTCACGCAACTCGTCGTTGCCATCAGCTCGCGGGCGCTCTTCGATTTCGAGGAGGAGAACTCGCTGTTCGACCCGCGCAACGACGAGGCCTACATCGAGCTGCAGCTCTCGCGGCTCGATCACCTCGCCAAGCCGGGAATCGCCTTCCGCCTCGTGAAGAAGCTGCTGGGCTTCAACGCCGACGGCGTCAAACGGGTGGAAGTGGTGATCCTGTCGCGCAACGACCCGGTGTCAGGACTGCGCGTGATGCGCTCGGTGGAAGGCAATGCGCTGGCTATCGAGCGCGCCGTGTTCACCCGCGGCCGCGAGCCCTGGGGCTACCTGCGGCCGCTCAACGCCAATCTCTTCCTCTCTGCCAATCCGGAGGACGTGCGCATCGCGCTCAACGAGCGTTTCCCCGCGGCGGTGGTGTACGCCAGCACCGCCATCGACGATTCGCATCCCGACGAAGTGCGCATCGCCTTCGACGGCGATGCGGTGCTCTTCGGCGATCAGGCCGAGCGCGTGTTCCGCGAGGGCGGCCTTTCCGCCTTCCAGACGCACGAGGCGAGCCACGCGGCGCGACCGCTGCCGCCGGGGCCGTTCAAGCCGCTGCTCGAGGCCCTGCATCGCCTGCAGCAGGCCGACGATCGCGACAAGGTGCCGATGAAGCTGCGCACCGCGCTCGTCACCGCGCGCAGTGCACCGGCCCACGAGCGCGCGATCCGCACCCTCATGAACTGGAACATCCACGTCGACGAGGCGATGTTCCTGGGCGGCCTCGAGAAGGGGCCCTTCCTGCGCGAGTTCGAGCCAGATTTCTACTTCGACGACCAGACGCGCCACGTGCAGTCGGCCGCGCAGCACGTTCCCGCCGGCCACGTGCCGCACGGCGTGGCCAACGAGCGCGACGTGACGTAGCGTCGCGCGCCCGTCTCCTTGCGATGAGCACGCCGGCCGATCCCTTCACGCTCGCGCGCTGGCGGCGCACCGTGGCGGCCCTGTACGCGACGCTGCGCGAGGACACCGGCGATCGCGTGGCGCAGGCAGCGCGGTTCCGCGCAGCCCGCGATGCCCTTTTCCGCGATGACGTGCAAAGCCCCATCGCACCCGCGCGACGCAAGGGGTATTCGGGCGTGCCGTACTACCCCTACGACCCGGCGTGGCGGGTGGCGGGCCGCATCTCGTCCGTCGCGCCGCGCGCCGCGTTCGAGATCGATCTCGCCGCCGATGGCACGCTTCGCTGCACGAAGGTGGGGCAGGCGAGCTTCACCACGCCCCGCGGCGACGGCACGCTCGCGCTGTACTGGATCGAGGGCTACGGCGGCGGCCTGTGGCTGCCGTTTGCCGACGCCACGAGCGGCCAGGCCACCTACGGCGGCGGTCGCTACCTGTACGACACGATCAAGGGCGCGGACCTCGGCGTGGACGGCCGCACGATCGTGCTCGACTTCAACCACGCGTACAACCCGTCGTGCGCGTACGACGAGGCCTGGTCGTGCCCGCTGACGCCGGCGGAGAACCGGCTGCCGTTCGCGGTAGAGGCGGGGGAGCGCATACCTCAGTCAGTGACTCGCCCGTAGAACGGATACTGCGGATCGTTGTACCCGGGCGTGGACGGATGTCCCGGCGTGACGAGCGAGTCGACCAGCGCTTCGTCTTCGTCGGTCCACGCGGTGCCGATGGCCGCGACGTAGTCGTTCCACTGCTCGATGGTGCGCGGGCCCGCGATGACGCTCGTCACGATGCGATTGGCCCAGAGCCAGGCGAGCGCGAACTGCAGGAGCGAGCGGCCCGTCCGAGCGGCGTGTTCGCGCAATGTCTGCGCGATGGCATACGACTCGGCACGCAGCTCGGTCTCGAGCATGCGGCGGTCGCCGGTCGCGCCGCGCGAGCCTTCCGGCAGCGGGGCGTTGGCAACGTACTTGCCCGTGAGCACGCCGCGGGCGATGGGGGAATAGGGCGCCACGCCGATGCCGAAGTGATCGCAGGCGGGCAGCACCTCCACTTCCGGCATGCGGTTCAGCAGGTTGTAGTACGGCTGGCATACCACCGGCAGCGGCACGCCTTGCGCCTCGCATTCGGCCACGATCTCGGCGATCCGCCAGCCGCGGAAATTGGAGATGCCGAAGTGGACGATCTTGCCGCTGCGGATGAGGTCGCCCAGCGCGCTCACGGTCTCGCCCAGCGGCGTGTCGAGGTCGTCGCGATGAATGTAGAGGATGTCGATGTAATCGGTCTGCAGCCGCTGCAGGCTGTCGTTGCAGGCCATGTGGACCCACCGCCGCGACGAGCCGCCCGAGTGAGGGCGCGCCGTCATCGGATTGCCGCACTTGGTGGCGAGGATCCACTCGCGCCGGTGCGCCTTGATGGCGGGTCCGACGATGCGCTCGGAGCCGCCGCGGCTGTACACGTCGGCGGTGTCGATGAAATTGATGCCGGCCCCATGGGCGGCGTCGATGATGCGCTGGGACTCGGCGGCGTCGGTACGGTCGCCGAACATCATGGTTCCGAGGCAAAGCGGCGAGACCATGAGTCCGCTGTTGCCCAATCGCACGTAGTCCATTGCTGATCCGGGAGCTCGGGAAGAGCACCCGACTATGCAGCAACGCGGCGCCCGATGCAACGAACGGACGGGGGCGCGGGGCGGTGCCGCCGCCCACGTATAATCGGCAGCCCGCGGCGTGCTCGCGACACCACACCGGTGCCGCGAGGCCCCCCTTCCGCGCGCGCTTCCCATGAATGTGTTGTTCGAGGACGACGGCCAGTTGAAGGCCGGTACCGTGCTCGCCGATCAGGATGCCTCGCTGCAGGTGGAGGCGGTGTCCGGCAAGCGCATGAAGATCAAGGCCGGCAACGTGCTCTTGCGCTTCGCGTCGCCGGCGGCCTCCGAGGTGCTGGCCGAAGGCGGCCGCCTCGCTTCCGAGCTCGACCCCGGCTTCCTGTGGGAGGCGAGCGACGACGGCGAGTTCGGCTTCGCCGACCTCGCCCGCGAGTACTACGGCAACGCGCCGTCACCGGCACAGTCCGCCGCCGTGGCGCTGCTGCTGCACGGCTCGCCGATGCACTTCTACAAGAAAGGCAAGGGACGCTACCGCAAGGCGCCAGAGCAGTCCCTCAAGGCGGCGCTGGCGTCGGTGGAGCGCAAGGCGCGCGAGGCCGAGCTCATCGCCGGGTGGACGCACGAGCTCCTCGCAGGGCGCTTTCCCGAGCCCCTCCGCGCGAAGCGCTCGATGCTCCTGTACAAGCCGGACAAGAACTCGCTCGAATGGAAGGCGCTGGCCGCTGCCTGCGATGTGCGCAAGCAGAGCCCGGTCGAGGTGCTGGCCGCCTGCGGCGCCATTGCGTCCACGCACGACTACCACTTCGACGCCTTTGTGGCGGAGGCTTTTCCGCAGGGCCTTGCCTTCCCGGCCTGGGGAACGATCCCCCCGGTGCGCGAGCTGCCCCAAAGCCTCGCCCGCGCCTTCTCCATCGACGATGCCTCCACCACGGAGATCGACGACGCGTTCTCGGTGCGCGAGCTCCCCAACGGCCACTACGAGGTCGGCATTCACATCGCGTGCCCGGCCGTGGCGATCACCCGCGACTCGCCGCTCGACCGCATCGCGCGCGAGCGCCTGTCGACCGTGTACATGCCGGGGCGCAAGCTCACGATGCTCCCCGACGAAGCGGTGGACGCGTTCACGCTGAAGGCCGGCACCACGCCGCCGGTGCTCACGCTGGCCATCGAGGTTGCCCCGGACGGCACGATCCTGTCTCACGCGACGCGCGTGGAGCGCGTCCACGTGGCGGCCAACCTGCGCCTGGACGAGGTCACGGCGGCGTTCGCCAACGACCTGCCGTCTGCCGCCGACCCCGCGTGGACCTCCGAGCTGCGCGTGCTGTGGAAGGTCGTGGGCAAGCTTTCGGCGGCGCGCGGCAAGACCGACATCAATCGCATCGACTACAGCTTCGAGGTCGACTGGACCGGCGCGCCCGAAGGCCGCGTGCGCATCGTTCCCCGCGAGCGCGGCAGCCCGCTCGACAAGCTCGTGGCCGAGCTCATGATCCATGTGAACAACACGTGGGGCAAGCTCCTGGCCGAGAAGGGCGCGGCGGGGCTGTATCGCGTGCAGGCGGCGGGCAAGGTGAAGATGAGCACGCGCCCCGGCGAGCACCAGGGCCTGGGCCTCACCCACTACCTGTGGTCGAGCTCCCCGTTGCGACGCTACAGCGACCTCGTGAACCAGCGCCAGCTCGTCGCCGTGCTGGAGGGGGTAACCCCGCCGTACGCGGACAACGACGCCGGGCTCTTCGCGGCGCTCGCCGATTTCGAAGCCACGTACAGCCAGTACGCCGAGTTCCAGGGACGCATGGAGCACTACTGGTGCCTGCGCTGGTTCCTGCAGGAAGGCGTCACCGAGACCACGGCCGAGGTGATCCGCGAGAACCTTGTGCGCATGAGCCGGGTGCCGATCGTGATGCGCGTGGCCGATCTCCCGCCGCAGGCGCCCGGCCGGGGGGTGCGCCTTGCGATCTCCCGGATCGACCTCCTGGCCTCGTCGCTGGAATGCCGCGTGGCGGGCTACGTCGACTGAAATCCGGGAAGCCCGGCATGACGCCGGCATGACGGGCGCATACAATAGGCCGCCAGTTCCACGCCCGCCCCGATTCGCCCCGTGCCGCGACGAGCGACGCCCAAGCCGACCGCCGATCCCGCCGCGCAGCCCGAGCTGCGTGCGCCCGCTTCCGCTCCCGCCGCTGCCAAGCGCACCACGGCGAGCGGCGATCCTGCGAAAGCGGCGGCGCCGAAGGCGAAAGCCGCCGGGCCCACGGTAGCGCCGCCCCGCAAGGCCCCCGCCAAGCCGCTCAAGGCCCTCATCGTCGATCCTGTCGTGCCGCCCGTGGTGGAACCGGTGCGCCAGGGACCGCCGCGCCGCACCGCTCAGCTTGCCCCCGCGGGTGCCTTGCGCCCTGCCGTGATCCCGCGCGAAGCGCTCGCCGCGCCGCGCCGCACCATGCTGCTCGTCGCGGCGATCGGCATCTCCGTTTTCGTCCACGCGATCATTCTCGCGATCCACTTCAAGCCGTTCGAGTCGAAGCAGCGCGACGACAAGGGGCCGCCGCTGGAAGTGGCGCTCGTCAACGCCAAGACCGTGGCCAAGCCCGCCAAGGCGGATGTCCTCGCGCAGGCCAATTTGGACGGCGGCGGCAACACCGACGAGAACCGGCGCGCCAAGACGCCGCTGCCGGTGCTGCCCAAGCAGTCGCCCGACCCGCAGATCGCCGTGGCCGCGCAACGCATCGAGGCGCTGGAGCAGCAGGCCCGCGAGCTCATGACGGCGCTCAAGAGCGCTCCGGTCCCGCAGTCGATCGAAGCGCCCATCGACGCCCCCCAGCAGGTGAGCCTGCCGACCGCGAGCGAGCTCATGCAGCGCACGCTCGAGTCGATGCGGCTCGAGGCGCAGATCGCCAAGGACATGGACGCCTACCAGAAGCGGCCGAAGCGGCGCTTCATCGGTGCGCGGGCCGAGGAATATCGCTTTGCGCGCTACGTCGAGGACTGGCGCCTCAAGATCGAGCGTGTGGGTAACATGAACTACCCCGAGGCCGCGCGTGCGCAAAAGCTCTACGGCAGCCTGCTCCTGACCGTCTCCGTGCGCAGCGACGGCAGCGTGGAGAAGGTGGAGGTGGTCCGCACCTCGGGTAATCGCATCCTCGATGCCGCGGCGGTGAAGATCGTCGAGATGTCCGGGCCGTTCGCGCCGTTTCCCCCTGACATCAAGCGCGACACCGACGTGCTCGCCATCACCCGCACCTGGACGTTCACCAAGGCCGACGCGCTCGAGGCGCGGTGATGCGCTCCCCCGGCCAACGCCGGGCCAGTCGCTAGAATGACGGCCATGGACCGCTACGCCGTCGTCGGCAACCCCGTCGCGCACTCGAAGTCGCCGCAGATCCACGAGGCGTTCGCGCGCGCCACCGGACAGGCCATCACCTACGAGCGGATCCTGGCGCCTATCGGCGGCTTCGCGGCAGTGGCGGAGCGCTTCGCGCAGGAGGGCGGCCGCGGCCTCAACGTGACGGTGCCCTTCAAGCTCGATGCGCTCGCCGTTGCCGCGCGGGCGAGTGAGCGCGCGCAAGCTGCGGGCGCCTGCAACACGCTGGTGCGCGAGGGCGCGGCCTGGTTCGCCGACAACACCGACGGCGCAGGGATCGTGCACGACCTCACCGTGAACCTCGGCGTGGCCCTGCAGAGCGCCGATGTCCTCGTGCTCGGCGCGGGCGGCGCCGCCCGCGGGATCCTCCTGCCGCTGTTCGACCAGCGGCCGGGCGCGGTCACACTGTCCAATCGCACGATGGCCAAGGCCCAGGAGCTCGCCGAGCGCTTCGGCCACCGCGGCCCGCTGCGTGCCGTTGCGCCCCAGGCGCTCGCGGGCCGTCGCTTCGACCTCGTGATCAACGCCACGAGCGCCGGCTTGCACGCCGACGCCGCCTGGCCGTGGCCCGATGGCCTCTTCGCCCCCCACGCCTTCGCCTACGACATGCTCTACGGCGACGCGCCCACGGCATTTCTGCGCTGGGCCGGCGGGCAGGGGGCCGCCCGCGGCGCGGACGGCCTCGGCATGTTGATCGAGCAGGCGGCCGAGAGCTTCCGCCTCTGGCGGGGGGTGCGTCCGGCCACCGCGCCGGTCTTCGACCTGCTGCGTCCCGTGCGCTGATGGCGGCCGCGCGCCACGGCGTGCTGCGCTGGCTCGGCTTCGCCCTTGCGCTGCTGCTTCTCGCGGTGGTGGCGATCAACCTGTGGTTCGCGGCGCACATCCTGTGGTGGCGCACCCATCCCGTGGGCGAGACGTCGTTCATGGCGTTTCGCATGGACGAGCTGCGGGCCAAGTCGCCCAAGGCCAGGTTGCAGTACACCTGGGTGCCCTACGAGAAGATCTCGAACCACCTCAAGCGGGCGCTGGTTGCCGCGGAGGATGCCAAGTTCGTGGATCACGAAGGCTTCGACTGGGAAGGCATCCAGCTCGCGCTGGAGAAGAACCAGAAAAAGGGCCGCGTGGTGGCGGGTGGCTCCACGATCACGCAGCAGCTTGCCAAGAATCTGTTCCTCACGCCGTCGCGCAGCTACCTGCGCAAGGCGGAGGAGGCGGTGATCACCGTGATGCTCGAGACGCTCCTCGACAAGAAGCGCATCCTCGAGATCTACCTCAACGTGATCGAGTGGGGCAACGGCGTCTTCGGCGCCGAGGCCGCGGCCCGCCGCTACTTCGGCGTGTCGGCCGCGCAGTTGTCGGGCGAGCAGGCGGCGCGCCTGGCGGCGATGGCCCCCAACCCACGCTTCTACGAGCGCAACCAGGGAGCGCCGGGGCTCAACCGCAAGATCGGGATCATCGTCGCGCGCATGCCGTCGGCGGAGCTGCCGTGAGGCGGTGCGCGGAGAGGTCAGGGTGGCAACGGCCCTGATCCTGGCGGGGTGCCGGGCGTCATCACCGCGGCGACCGCGTTGAAGATCGGCAGGCTCGCCTCGACCTTGTCACCCGCCGCGTCGTAGGCCGCGGCGGCGTAGTTCGCGATCACGGCCACCGCCACGCGAGCCGAGGGAATGTAGCCCACGGTTCCGCCCGATCCCGCGAAGTCCTTCGTCTGCGTGATCCACGGGCTGCGCAATACCACGCCCAGGCCGTAGGACACTTCGCGCGTGTTGGGCCGGCAGGCGGGACACCCAGGCTGCAGGTGACCGAAGCCCGCGAGGCGCGGCTCCACCTGCGCGGCGTACGACGCCTTCGACTGCAACGCGCCGCCGCCGATGAGTTCCATCGATGTCGTCATGTCGCGCAGGTCGGTGACGAGGACGAGTCCCTCCGCGGTCGTCCACGACGGATTCCAGAACGTGGCTTCCTCGTAGAACGGATCGCCCGGCGGGATGTGCAGGAACGCGCGCCGCTCGGACGAATAGCTGTGCAGCACCGGGGCCGGGAGAGCGGGGGTGGCGATCGCGCTTGTCTGCGCGAGCCCGAGCGGATCGAGGATGCATTGCTGCATCACCGTGGCGGTGGGCAGGCCCGTTGCCTTGGCGAGCACCTTGCCGAGGATCGCGTAGTTGGTATGCGAGTACATCCAGTTGGCGCCCGGCGCGAAGAAAGGCGGCGCCGCGGTGCCGACGCCAATGAGCTCGTCCGTGGTGAACTGCCGGAACGGATCGGCCTGGAAGGCATCGGCAATGGCCGGCTGATATACGTAGTCGACGTAGCCGCTCGTCATGTTGGCCAGCATGCGCAGCGTGACCTTGGCGGCGTTGGGCAGCTCGGGCAGCCACTTGTCCACCGGATCGTCGAGCAAGAGCGTGCCCTGGTCCGCCAGGCGGCCGAGGATGGTGGCCGCATAGGTGAAGCCGATCGCACCACCCCGGAAGTGCATGTCCGGGGTGGCCGGCACGCCGGGCAGGGACTCGCCGCGGGCGGACACGTGGAACACCCGGCCGTCGATCGTCACGCGCAGGAGGAGGGCGCGCAGGTGGTACCGCGCCATCGCGTCGCGGGCGATCGCCTCGATCGCGCTCGTGCGGGCGGCATCCGGCGGGGCCTCGCCCGTTGCCACAGGGGGCGGCGGCGTGACCGGACAGGCGCGCGCTTCGGGCGGCGCATCGTCGCTGCCGCCCCCGCAGCCGGTGAGCACGCAGGCGACCACCACCGCCGTGGCCAGATGGGGCCACGATGCAACGCGCAGGAACGGACGTGGAGGGGACATGAGTTCTCGGTGACGAGGGCGCGAGCGCCGTCCGCAACGACACACCGGCGGTAGCCTAGGACGACCCGTCTCGCTCGACTGCGGCGTCGAATCGAGCGTATCACGCGCGAAACGACCCGCATGGCGCATGCGTTGGTTCGAAAAGCCGGCGCATGCGACATGACGGCGCTAGAATGCGGGGCCTTCCGCCCCCGGTGCCGCACGAGACCTTGTCCTCCGATTCGCCATGTCCGAGACCGTCGAACAACCGGCGGGCGAACGCCCGGAAGCCGGCGAGCGCGTGCAGGATGCGCTCGCCGAGATCACCGCGCTGCTGCGCAAGCATCGCCTCGTCGAAGGCCTCGTTCACGAGCAGCTCGAGCATGCCCCGGTAGGCGAGGGCGGCAATCGGGGCGGGCTCGTCGAGAGCCTCGTCACCAAGCAGAACAAGGCCCAGCTCCAGCGCCGGCTCGACCGGCTCCATTCGGCCGACGTCGCCTTCATCCTCGAGGCGCTGCCGCTCGACGAGCGGCTCTACATCTGGGAGCTCGTCAAGGCCGACCGCGACGGCGAGATCCTGCTCGAGGTCTCCGAGCCCGTCCGCGAATCGCTCATCTCCTCGATGGACACCGAGGAGCTCGTCGCGGCCACCGAGTCGCTGGACGCCGAGGAGATCGCCGAGCTCGCCCCCGACCTCCCGCAGGAGGTAATGGACGACGTCTTCTCGAGCCTGCCCATCGAGGAGCGTGAACAGTTGCGCGCGGCCATGTCCTTCGAAGACGACATGGTCGGCGCGTTGATGGACTTCGAGGACGTGCAGATCCGGCCCGACGTGACCCTCGAGGTCGTGCTGCGCTACCTGCGTCGCTTCGACGAGCTGCCCTCGCAGACCGACCAGCTCTTCGTGGTGGATCGCGCGGAGAAGCTCTTAGGCGTGCTCCCCGTGGGCAAGCTCATCGTGAGCGATCCCGACCGGCTTGTCGCCGACGTGATGCTGCCGGCCACCGTGAAGCTCCTGCAGCACGAGAAGGCCGACGAGGCCGCCTCGGCCTTCGAGCGCTACGACCTCGTGTCCGCGCCGGTGGTGGACACCAACGACAAGCTCGTGGGCCGCGTGACGGTCGACGAGATCCTCGACTTCGTGCGCGCGAGCGGCGAGGAGGATGTCCTGGCCCAGGCCGGCTTGCGGGAGGAGGAAGATGTCTTCGCCTCCGTATGGAAGTCGTTCCAGAATCGCTGGACGTGGCTGGCCGTGAATCTCGTCACGGCCTTCATCGCGTCGCGGGTGATCGGCGTGTTCGAGGGATCGATCGAGAAGCTCGTGGCCCTGGCGGCGCTCATGCCCATCGTGGCCGGCATCGGCGGCAACTCGGGCAACCAGACCATCACCATGATCGTGCGTGCCGTGGCGCTCGGCCAGGTCACGCGCGAGCACGCGCGCAAGCTGATCCGCAAGGAGATCCTCGTCGCGCTCATCAACGGCGTGGTGTGGGGCGGCGTGATGGGGCTCGTGGCGATGCTGCTCTACCACGACGTGGCGCTGGGCCTCGTCATGGTATGCGCGATGACCCTCAACCTCATCCTCGCGGCGTCGATGGGCGTGCTCATTCCCATGACGATGCTGAAGTTCGGCCGCGATCCCGCCCTCGGCTCGTCGGTGCTGATCACGGCGGTCACCGACTCGGGGGGATTCTTCATCTTCCTCGGACTCGCCACCGTCTTCCTCATCCGTTGAACCGCCAGCCCCGGGCGGTGCCGCGGGGCAAGCCGCAAACCCACGCCGAGGCGCCGCAAGGATGACCTCGCCGTCAGGGTTCGATGCGGATCTTGCGCTCCTGGGCGATCTTCGAGTACCGGTCCTTCTCCGCGCGCATGAACGCGGCGAACTCTGCCGGGGTGTTTCCAACGGGCTCGACGCCTTGCAGGAGCAGCTTGTCCCGCGTGGCAGGCTCGCGGGTGATCGCCGCGATCGCCGAGGCGAGCTTGTTCACGATTTCGGTCGGCGTGTTCGCCGGGACGTAGACGCCCATCCAGTTGGTGAAGCGATAGCCTTCGAAGCCGGGGACTTCCGCCACCGTGGGGACATCCGGCATCGTGACGCTGCGCTTGTCGCCGGTGACGGCGATCACGCGCAGCTTCCCGGCCTTCGCGTGGGGAACGACCGGCGGCATGCCGACGATGATCAGCGGCACCTGCCCGCCGAGCGCGTCGTTGACGGCGGGTGCCGCTCCCTTGTAGGGCACGTGCAGGAGCGATACGCCGCCCCCGGCCCCGAGCGACTCGCCCGCGAAGTGCATCGTGCTCCCTCCGCCGGGCGTACCGTAGGCGACCTTCGAGGGATCGGCCTTGGCGAGCGCGATGACCTCCGCGATGGACTTGGGAGCAAATGCCGGCCATGCCGCGATCACCAGCGGGGTCTCCCCGATCAGCGTCACCGGTGCCAGGTCGCGCGTGGGATCGTATGAGAGCTTCTGACCGGCTGCCGGGCCGACCACCACTTCCGACGGCGACGCGACCAGGATCGTGTAGCCGTCGGGCGCGCTTTTCGCCACCGCCTCCGCGCCCACCGCACCGCTGGCTCCGGCGCGGTTCTCCACCACGAAGCTTTGGTTGAGCTGCTCGCCCAGGCGTTGCGCCACGGTTCTCGCCACGAAATCGACACCGCCGCCGGGCGGAAAGGCCACCACGATCCGCACCGGCTTCGATGGCCACGACTGGGCGTGGGCAAACATGGATACGGCGAGCGCGATCGCGCCGACAAGCACTCGAATCATGGTCTCCTCCTTGTAGTTGCGCCTGCTATTGCAGGTCGATGGCCTGTCCCGGGGCAGGTGTGAAGCCGAGGTCGCCGCGGTCGATCACCGCTTGCCGACCGCCGTTCATTGCGATGAGCTCGGCCTGGCGCGCTTTCGCCCGGGCATCGACCTCTTCCGGATTGCAGATCGCGTATAGCGCCCGGCGGCAGTCGGCGAGCGCGGCGGCGTGAAGGGGGTCGGCCGCCAGGTCGAAGAGCTCCTCCGGATCGCGGGCGAGGTCGAAGAGCTGCGGCGGATACTTGGCGTAGTGGACGTACTTGTAGCGGCCGTTGCGGATCATGAACGCGCCGGTGGTGGAGCCCATCCCGTGGTACTCGGACAGGACATTCCGCCGTGGGACCGTGCCTTGCGCGAGGTCGAAGAGGGAAGTGCCGGGATGACTGTCGCGCACCTCGGCAAAATCGATGCCGACGGCCTCGAGGATCGTCGGAAACGCGTCGACGTGGCTTGCCGGCTCGGTCACCGCGGCGCCGGAGGGCACGCCGGGACCCGCGAGGATCATCGGCACGCCGGCGATCTCCTCGTACATCGTCGACTTGCCCCACAGGCCGCGCGCGCCGAGGTTGTCCCCGTGGTCGCTCGTCTACATGATGCGCGTCGTGGCGGCGAGCCCCGCGTCCTCCACGGCCTGCAGCACCTTGCCGATGTTCTCGTCGAGGTAGGACACGAGTCCGAAGTAGCCGGCGAGCGCGCGCTTCACATCCGCTTCGCTGTCGAAGTAATCGTCGTAGCAGAAGCTGTTGCGGTAGTCCTCGAGGTAGGGATGGCGCGTGCGCTCCTCGCGGGCGTACAGCTTGGGCAGCGGGAGGTCCGCCCTGGCGTAGCGGTAGTAGTGCTCCGGAGGGGCCGTGAGGGGGAAGTGCGGCGCGACGAACGACACGAAGAGAACCCATGGCCGCTCGTGCCGCAGCCGACCGCGCTCGTGCAGCCAGATCTGTGCGCGGGAGCAGATGTCCTTGTCGTAGAAGGTATAAGGCGACTCGCCAGGCCCCGCCAGCGCGGCCATCTTCTTCGCGCCCCCGCGCCGCGGCAGCTCGTCGCGGACGAGTCCCATGAGATCGCCCTTGCCCTCGATGATGTGCATGGGGATCTGCTCGTCGCTGAAGCCGTGATCCTCGCCGGCGCGGCGGAAGTGCAGCTTGCCGATGGAATCGACGCGATGGCCCCGCTTGCGCAGCTCGTGATGCCAGCTCGCCACGCTGCCGTCATAGGCGTCCGCGTTGTCCCAGAAGCCGATCTGATGGATGTTCTTCCCGGCGGCGAATCCTGCGCGCGCGGGGATGCAGACCGGGCTCGTGGTATAGCAGGACGTGAACGCGGTGCCGCGCGCGGCCAGACGGTCCAGGTTGGGGGTGCTGACCACGGGATGGCCGCGATATCCGGCGACCTTCGGGTTGTGCTCGTCGGACATCACGACGACGAGGTTGGCGGGCACGACGGACATCCTCTCCTCCTTTTCTGTATAACTATATAGTAAGTTGCAACGCTGACGATGACAAGACTCGAAAGCACCCGATCGCGGGCGGGGACAAAGGGTGCGCAGGGCGCGAAGGCGCGGAAGGTGCCCGCGCAGGATGCAGGCGCCACCCAGCCGGCCGACCTCGACCTCCCGCGGTTCCTGCGGCCGGGATTACCCAAGTACGTCGGCCTGCGCGATGCGATGGTCCACGCCATCACCACCGGCAAGTGGCCCCCGGGCGCCCGCCTGCCCAACGAGAACACGCTGGCCGGCAGCCTCCCGTTGAGCCTGGGAACGATTCAGCGCGCGCTGCGCATGCTGGTCGACGATGGCGTCATCGTGCGCCGCCCCGGTGCCGGAACGTTCGTGGCGCGGGCCTCGGATGGCGCCATGCATGCCCCGCTGCACTGTCGCTTCGTGGAGGAGGGCGGCGGCTATCTGCCCGTCTATCCACGCATTCTTGCCCGCTACGAAGCCGAGGCCGGGGCCTGGACGGCGGTGGTGGGCCAAGGCGCCATGTGCATCGAGCGCAGCTTGCGCATTGGCGACGAGTTCACCGTGTTCAGCCGCTTCTACTTCGACCCCACGAGGCTACCCGCGCTTGCCACGCTCGGCGCGACGGAGCTCGCGGCTGCCAACTTCAAGGACGTCATCCTGCGCGCGTCCGGCCTCACCATCGGGCGCATCCTCCAATATCTCGCGGCGTCCAGGCTGCCGGCCAACATCGCGCAGGCGATGGGTTGCCGGGCGGGCGCGGCGTGCATGAAGCTCGATATCGAGGCGTACGGCGGGCGGGAGGTGCCGTTGTACTACCAGACGCTCTGGATTCCCCGCACGTCGCGTCGGCTGGAGCTGGCGGGCGACGGTCGCGATGTACCCTCCCTCGTGTCCTTGGGCGGAGGCTGAAGCCCGCGCGCACGAGGACGCGAGGAATAATCCCGACCGAGGCATGTTCGCCTCATCGTTTCCCCCCCCCATCTTCAGGAGGTCCCATGATTCGTCAACGTGTCGTCGCCGTGCTCCTCGTCGGCCTTTTCGCTGCCGGCACCGCCTTTGCTCAGTCCGCTCCCGCCAAGAAGGGCCCCAACGGCGTCTGGGTCGATGCCAAGGGCATGACCCTTTACGTCTTCGACAAGGATGCCGGCGGCAAGAGTGTCTGCAACGGTCCCTGCGCCACCAACTGGCCGCCGCTCATGGCGGGTGCCGATGCCAAGGCCGCCGGTGACTGGACCGTCATCACGCGCGACGACGGCAGCAAGCAGTGGGCGTACAAGGGCAAGCCCCTGTACACGTGGGTCAAGGACACCAAGCCGGGCGACACCACGGGCGACAACGTCAACAACGTCTGGCACGTGGCCAAGGACTGACCGTTCCGATGTCCGCTCCGGCGGCATCCCGCCACGGCGTGCGACCCTCCGCGGTCTGACGCGCCGTGGCTGTGGCTTCCCTCGATCCGCCGCTGCCGGCGCCGGACCTCGTGGCCGCCATCCCCAGGATGCGCCGGTATGCGCGGGTCCTGACGGGCGACAACGCCCGTGCCGACGATCTCGTGCAGGAGGCGCTTGCCCGGGCCTGGGAGAAGCGACGCCTGTGGGCGGCGGGCACCGACCTGCGGGCCTGGCTCTTCACCGTCATGCACAACGTCTTCGTCAACCAGCGCGCGCAAGCGCGGCACGAGCGCCACCACGTGTCGCTGGACGCTGAGGGCGAGGGCGGGGATGCTTGGCATGTGCCGGTGCGGGACATGCAGTACACGCGCGTCGAGCTCATCGAGCTCATGCAGCACGTGGGCCGGCTCCCCGTCGACCAGCGCGAAGTGCTCGTGCTGGCCGTGGTCGAGGAGCTGCGCTACGAGGAGATCGCGGCGGTGCTCAACATTCCCGTGGGTACCGTGATGTCGCGCCTGTCGCGCGCTCGCGAGAAGCTGCGGGCGGCCTTCGCGGATGGGGTGGTCGCTCCGCTTAAGGTGGTGAAATGAGCCCCCACGCTCGCAAGAAGGCGTCGCTCGCTGCCCCCCGCGGGGGAGTCCGCGCCCTCGGGGCGGCCCGTCGGGCGCGGATGAGCCCCCACGCTCGCAAGAAGGCGTCGCTCGCTGCCCCCCGCGGGGGAGTCCGCGCCCTCGGGGCGGCCCGTCGGGCGCGGATGAGCCCCCACGGCGAAAGGGAAGTGAGGTGCCCATGAATCCGCTGCCGATCAGCGACGCCGACATCCACGCCTATGTCGACCGCCAGCTCGGACCCGAGCGGCTGCCGGCCATGGAGGACGCGCTCGCCCGCGATCCCGCGCTCGCGGCGCGTGTGGCGGAGTTGCGCCGGCAGAATGCGGCCCTGCGCGACGCGTTCGATCCATGGCTCGCGGAGGCCGTGCCCGAGCGGCTGCTGGCCGGGGCCGCAGGTCCCCGGCTCGGCGCGCGGCGGTGGCCGCGCTGGCTCGGCACTTCGCTCGCGGCGGCGGCGTGCCTCGTGGTGGGCGTGGGAGTCGGCTGGTTCGGCCGCGACCTGAGTCTGCAGAACGACGGCACGCCCACGACCTTCACTCGGCAGGCCGCGCTCGTGCACGCCCTCTATGCCACCGACGTGAACCGTCCGGTGGAGATCTGGGCGACCGAGGAGGCGCGTCTCGTGCGCTGGCTGTCGCGGCGCCTGGGCTTTCAGGTTCGTGCGCCCGACCTCAACTCGCTGGGCTTCGCCCTCGTGGGCGGGCGCCTCGTGGCCGGCAACGAGAATCCGACCGCACTCTTCGTCTACGAGAACGCCGACAAGCAGCGCCTCACGCTGCAGGTACGCAAGCCGGTGAATCCGGGCCACGAGACCGCGTTCCGCTACGCAGTGGAGGACGGCGTGGGCGTGTACTACTGGGTCGAGGAGAACTGCACCTACGCGCTGTCCGGCAACCTCGATCGCACCCAGCTCCTGGCGATCGGGCGCGTGGTGTACGGGCAGCTCGCGGCGCTGGAGGCGGCGCCGGCGTCCAAGGCGCCTCCGCCTGCGGCCAAAGACGGTGCCGCGCCGCCCAAGCTGCCGGATGCGATGGCGCCGCCCAAGCCGCCCGAGACGTTGCCGCCGCCCGCAAGACCGTCCGACGGAGCGTCGCCCAAGCTGTCGTAGTGCCGCGCCCGGGTGAGCACGTCGGCGGGAACGCGACCCACAGGCGATAATGACGCCATCGCTCCCCTCCGCTCATCGCCGGTCCGTCATGACTCGCCTCGTCCTGTTCGTCGTTTGCGGTTCCCTCGCCGCGGCGCGCCTTGACGACCTCTGCCGGACCTAGTCGACGATGCAGCGCGTTCCCGCCAGGATCGGCGATCCGCTCGCCGCGGTCGACACGCCCGCCCTCGTGCTCGACCTCGATGCCTTCGAGCACAACCTCGATCTCATGGCCAACGCCGTGCGCGGCTCCGGCCTCGCCTTACGCCCCCATGCCAAGTCGCACAAGTGTCCCGACATCGCCAAGGCGCAGGTTGCCCGCGGCGCGGTGGGCATCTGCTGCCAGAAGGTCGATGAGGCCGCGGTGTTCGTGGCGGCGGGCATCGCCGACGTGCTCGTCACCAACGAGATCGTCACGCCCGCCAAGATCACGCGGCTCGCGCATCTTGCACAGTCCGCCACCGTGGGCGTGCTCGTCGACAACCCCGGCGTGATTGCCGATCTGTCCGCAGCGGCGGTCATGGCGGGCGGCACGCTGCACGTGTACGTCGAGGTCGACGTGGGCGCGCATCGCTGCGGCGTCGCGCCGGGCGAGCCTGCGCTGGCGCTGGCGCGCGCCCTGTGCGCCATGCCCGGGTTGCGCTTTCGCGGACTGCACGCCTACCAGGGCGCCGCGCAGCACCTGCGGCATCCGGCGCAGCGCCGCGCCGCGATCGCGGAGGCGGCCAGGCTCGCGGGGCAAACGCGCGTGCTGATCGAGAAGGCCGGCATCCCGTGTCCCGTGATCACGGGAGCGGGGACCGGCACGTGGCAGCTCGAGCGCGACAGCCACGTGTACACCGAGCTGCAGCCCGGCTCGTACGTGTTCATGGATGCCGACTACGCGCGCAATGCGCTCGCGCCCGACGAGCACGCCTTCGAGCAGAGCCTGTACGTGCTGGCCACGGTGCTGAGCACGCCCGCGCCGGAGCGCGCCGTGGTGGACGCCGGCTTGAAGGCGCTCGCCGTGGACTCCGGGTTGCCCGTCGTGCACGTAGCGCGCGGGCTCGAGTACGCGAAGGCCTCCGACGAACATGGCGTGCTGGCCGTGGATGCGCTGCGCGCGCAACCTGCGATCGGCGACCGCGTGTGGCTCATCCCGGGCCATTGCGATCCCACCGTCAACCTGTACGACTGGATCGTGGGGATGCGCGGCGAGCGCGTGGAGTGCGTGTGGCCCGTGGCGGCGCGCGGCGCGCTCGGCTAGGACCCGTCAACAGCGGTTGCCGCGTGTGCTAGCCTCGCCGCCATGAACGACATCGCCGGCAAGCGCGCCGCGTTCCGCCAGCTCCACGACAGCGGCTGCTTCGTGATCCCGAACCCGTGGGACGTGGGCACCGCCTTATACCTGCAACACCTGGGCTTCAAGGCGCTGGCCTCGACCTCGGCCGGCCTCGCTTTCTCGCTCGGGCTCGCCGACAACGCCGTGCCCCGCGACGCCGTGCTCGCGCACCTCGCCGGCCTCGTGGCGGCCACTCGCGTGCCGCTCAATGCCGATTTCGAGAATGGCTTCGCGCACGAGCCGGCGCAGGTGGCCGCCAACGTGCGCCTCTGTGCGCAGACCGGCGTGGCGGGCCTGTCCATCGAGGACTCGACCGGCAATCCGGAAGCGCCGCTGTATCCGCTCGACGTGGCGGCGGACCGGGTGCGCGCCGCCCGCAGGGCGCTCGACGCCACTGCGCCGGACGTCCTGCTCGTGGGGCGCGCCGAGTGCTTTCTCGTGGGACGGCGCGACCTCGCCGAGACGATAGCCCGCTTGCGCGCCTATGCCGACGCCGGCGCCGACTGCTTGTATGCCCCCGGCCTCACCACGCGCGAGGAGATCGCCGCAGTCGTGGATGCCGTGGCGCCCAAGCCGGTGAACGTGGTGATGTTCGGGCCGGTGGGGCTTTCGGTGGCGGATCTCGCCGCCCTCGGCGTGCGCCGCATCAGCATCGGCAGCTCGATGGCGCGCGCCGCCTGGGGCGAATTCGAGCGCTCGGCCCGGGAGATTGCCGAGCACGGCACCTTCGACACGTTCGCGCGCGCGACGCCCTCCGCGCCGCTCAACGCCCTGTTCCGCAAGCCGCGCGCCTAGCGCCTAGAGCGTGGCGACACCACGCGGCGTGCGGATCATGGCGGCGAGCCGCGGCGACTTCGCATACGTGATCTTGAGCGTGTCCGAGAGCCCGAGCGCGGCGATGTCATCGCGCACGTCCGCAGGTTCCGGGTGCTCGCCGGC
>CALFEY010000408.1 GCA_937958295.1 uncultured Pseudomonadota bacterium | reverse complement strand
CTTCACGTTGCCGGGAACGCTCACGTGGCGCGCGCCCGCTTCGCGCAGACGCGCTGCATCGGCGTCGGTCTGCGCGAATACCGCCGCGAGCGCGGCGAAGGCGGGCCGGGTGAGTGCGGCGAAGCGACGGTACCCGGCGAGCGAGCGTGCCGACAGTCGCGCGTTCACGAGGAACAGCGGAATGCGCCGTCGCGCGCACGCGGCCACGAGCGTGGGCCACACCTCAGTCTCCATGAGCAGCCCCACGCGCGGGGCGAAGCGCGCGAGGAACGCCTCCACCGCGAACGGGACGTCGTAGGGCAACCATGCCTGGACCACGCGCGGTCCCGCGAGTGCGGCACCGGCCGCGCGGCCGGTGGCGGTCATGTGGGTGAGGAGCACGGTGGCGTGCGGTCGCTCGGTCAGGATGCGCTCCACGAGCGGCGTGACGGCGCGCGTCTCGCCGAGCGAGACCGCATGGATCCAGACCACGTCGCGCACCTGCGGCACGGCCGCGCCGTAGCGGCCGAAGCGCTCGCCCACGAGTGCACGGTAACCGGGCTCGCGCCGTCCCCGCCACCACAGGCGCAGCGGAAGCAGGGGCAGGGCCACCCACCACAGCGTGCGATAGAGGGCGCGCATCGGCGCGGTCAGCAACGCGGCGCGTCGCGCAGCACGCGCGCGGCGGCAGCGATCACGTCGGCGAGGGCGGGCACCCGACCGTTGCCGCCCAGGTCTTCCGCATGGATGCCAGCCCGGGCCACGCCGGCAAGCGCGGCGTCGGTGCTCGTGAAGATCGACACGGTGGGCGTGCCGAGCGCTGCGGCGAGATGGGTGAGCCCCGTATCCACGCCCACCACCACCTCCGCGCTGCGGGCAAGCGTGGCGAGCTCGGGCAGCGACTGCCGCGGGGGCACGATCGCATTCGGCGCGGCGTTGGCGATGCGCAGGCTGCGCGCCCGCTCCGTCTCGCTGCCCCAGGGGAGCAGCACCGAGAAGCTCGCCTGCGCGAAGTGCGCCAGAAGCGCGCGCCAGGCGTCCTCCGGCCACAGCTTGTCGTCCCGGCTCGTCGCGTGGAACGCGATGGCATAAGGCCCCGCCGGCATTGCGGCGTTGCGCGCGGGCGGCAGCAGCTTCCACCGCGGCGGTCCCTGCACCGTGTAGCCCAGGGCGGCGGCGGCAAGCGCGCGCGCTTTGTCGATGAAGTGCTGGCCACGCGCGATCATGTGGTGCTCATCGTCCAGAAACGTGGCGAGCGGCTCGCGGATGTTGCGGCGATCGAAGCCGTGGCGACGCCCGTGCGCGAGGCGGGCCACGATCGCCCCCTTCACCTGCTCCTGCAGGTCGAGGATTGCCCCGTAGCGCTGCCCGCGCAGGTCGTGCACGAAGTTGCGGAACTGGCCGAGGGTGCGCGGCAGGATCGCCGTGCGCCGCCAGCGGCGAAAGGCGAGCGGGATCACGCGCCGGATGCGCGGATCGAGGCTCACGAGGGGGACGAAAGCCTCTTCGGCCACCCAGTCGATGGCGGTGCCCGGGGCGTGCGCCTCGATATCGGACACGAGCGCGAGCGTGTGCACGATGTCGCCGAGCGAGGACGGCCGCACCACCAGCACGCTTTGGCCGCTCATCGGCAAACCACGTAGAATCCGCGGCACGGACCCGACGCCGCATGGGCGTCATCGCCGGTCCCGCCGCGCATGTCCGAATCGCTTCCCCTGTCGCTCATCGTCATCACCCGCGACGCTGCTCACGAGATCGCCGGGTGTCTCGCCTCCGCGCCGTTTGCGGCGGAGGCGGTCGTGGTCGATTCGGGCAGCCGCGATGATACCGTAGGCATCGCCGCGCGCTCCGGGGCGCGGGTCATCCCGCACGATTGGGAAGGCTACGGCCCGCAGAAAAACTTCGCGGTGGCCCAGGCGGCCCACGATTGGGTGTTCTGCATCGATGCCGACGAGCGCGTGTCGCCGGAGCTCGCGGCTGCCATCCGCGGCGCTTTCGCCGGAGGGGCCCCGCAGGCACCGGCCTTCGCCGTGGCCCGCCGCAACCGCTTCCTCGGCCGCTGGCTGACCCATGGCGAGGGCTACCCCGACTGGAACGTGCGCCTGTTCGATCGTCGCCGCGCCCGCTGGTCCAACGATCCCGTGCACGAGAGCGTGCTCGCGCAAGGCGAGGTGGACCGCCTCGGCGGCGACCTTCTCCACTATTCCGCGGAATCGCTCGATGCCTACGTGGCCAAGCAGAATCGCTACACGACCCTGCAGGCCGAGGCCATGCATGCCGCGGGCGAGCGGGCAAGCGGGTGGCGGATCGCCTTCTCGCCGTTCACACGCTTCTTCCGCTTCTACGTCGTGAAGCTCGGCTTCCTTGACGGCGTGGCGGGATTCGCTCACATCGCCATCGGCGCCTTCGCGAGCTTCCTCAAATACGCGAAGCTGCGCGCGCTCTCGGCGGACAAGCACCGATGAGCGGGTCGCGCAGGGAGGGCGTGTGATGCACGTCCTCGTCACCGGCGTGGCCGGCTTCATCGGCATGCACACCGCGCGGGCGCTCCTCGCCGACGGGGCGCAGGTCACCGGCGTGGACAACCTCGACCCGTATTACGACGTCTCGCTCAAGGAAGCGCGCCTCGCCACGCTGGCCGGTGCGCCGAGCTTCACGCTGCTTCGCCACGATCTCGCCGAGCCCGACGCCACCGCGCGGCTCTTCCGCGAAGGCGCCTTCACGCACGTCGTCCACCTTGCGGCCCAACCCGGCGTGCGGCACTCGCTCACGCACCCCGAGTCCTACGTGCGCAACAACCTCACCGCCTTCGGACACGTGCTCGAAGGCTGCCGGCACGCGCGGATCGCCCACCTCGTGTATGCGTCGAGCTCGTCCGTGTACGGCACCTCGCACACGCTCCCGTTCTCCGAGGACCAGCGCGTCGACCGCCCGGTGAGCCTGTACGCCGCCACCAAGTGTGCCAACGAGCTGATGGCGCACAGTTACGCCCACCTCTTCGGCCTGCCGGTCACCGGCCTGCGCTTCTTCACCGTGTACGGGCCGTGGGGCCGCCCCGACCAGGCGCCGATGCTCTTCACGAAGGCGATCCTTGCCGGCAGTCCCATCAAGGTCTTCAACGAAGGGCGCATGCAGCGCGACTTCACCTACGTCGACGACATCGTCGAGGGGGTCGTGCGCGTGCTGGCCCGTCCGCCGGCAGGTGGCGACGGCCCCCCTGCGGCCCTGTTCAACATCGGCAACAGCGAGGCGGTGCTGCTCACCGATTTCATCGCCACCCTCGCCCGGGTGCTGGGCCGCGAGCCGGTATGCGAGCTCCTGCCCATGCAGCCGGGGGACATGGCGGCCACTTATGCGTCGATCGACCGCCTGCGGGCGGCCACCGGCTTTGCGCCCCGCACGCCGCTCGCCACCGGACTCGCCCGCTTCGCGGCCTGGTATCGCGCTTTCTACGGCTCCGCCTAGCGGGCGCCACCGGCGAGCACGCCGCCGGCGGGATGGGGGGAGGGCACTGGTAAAATGCGGCCCCGTCAACGTCGGGCGGCGCTGCCGCTTTCCCCATGATTCTCGTCACCGGCGGCGCCGGCTTCATCGGCGCCAACTTCGTGCTCGACTGGATCGCCGCTACCGGCGAGCCGGTGGTCAACCTCGACAAGCTCACCTACGCCGGCAACCTTGGCAATCTCGCCTCGCTGGCGGGCGATGCGCGGCACCGTTTCGTCCGCGGGGACATCGGGGATTCCGCGGCGGTGGCCGCCCTGCTGCGCGAGCACAAGCCGCGGGCAATCGTGAATTTCGCGGCCGAGTCGCACGTCGATCGCTCGATCCACGGTCCGGCGGCGTTCATCGAGACCAACGTCGTGGGGACCTTCAAGCTTCTCGAAGCCACGCGGGCGTGGTGGGCCGCGCTGCCCGAGCACGAGCGGACCGCCTTCCGCTTCCTGCACGTATCCACCGACGAGGTGTACGGCTCGCTCGCCCCGGAAGCGGCCGGCTTCGCCGAGACCACGCCCTACGCCCCGAACAGCCCGTACTCCGCGTCCAAGGCGAGCTCGGATCACCTCGTGCGCGCTTATCACCACACTTACGGCCTGCCCACGCTGACCACCAACTGCTCGAACAACTACGGTCCGCGGCAGTTCCCCGAGAAGCTCATCCCGCTCATGATCGTGAATGCGATCGCCGGCAAGCCGCTGCCCGTGTACGGCGACGGCCAGAACGTGCGCGACTGGCTCTACGTGGGCGACCATTGCGCGGCGATCCGCACCGTGCTCGCCAGGGGGCGGGTGGGCGAGACCTACAACGTCGGCGGCAATGCGGAGATGGCCAACCTCGACGTCGTGCACACGCTGTGCGCGATCCTCGGCGAGGAGCATCCGGGTCGCGACTATGCCTCGCTCGTGACCTTCGTGAAGGATCGCCCGGGGCACGACCGCCGCTACGCGATCGACCCCACCCGCATCCGCACCGAGCTCCACTGGGAGCCCGCGGAAACCTTCGCCACCGGGCTGCGGCGCACGATCCGCTGGTATCTCGACAACGGCGAGTGGCTGCAGAGCGTGGCGAGCAAGGATTACCAGAAGTGGATCACGCTGCACTACGCCGCGGCCTGAAACGCTGCCCTGCCACCTAAAGGCCATGCACATGACGCGCAAAGGCATCATCCTCGCGGGCGGCTCGGGCACCCGCCTGCATCCGGTCACACAGGTCGTGAGCAAGCAGCTCCTGCCGGTGTACGACAAGCCGATGATCTACTACCCGCTGTCCACATTGATGCTGGCAGGCATCCGCGACATCCTCCTCATTTCCACCCCCGAGGACACGCCGCGCTTCCGCCAGCTCCTGGGCGACGGCCGGCGCTGGGGCCTTTCTCTTTCCTATGCGATCCAGCCGGCCCCGGAGGGCCTCGCGCAGGCCTTCATCATCGGCCGCGACTTCGTGGGCTCTGACTCCAGTGCGCTCGTGCTCGGCGACAACATCTTCCACGGCCACGACATGCAGGCGCAGCTCGAGCGTGCCAATGGCGCCGGCGACGGCGCTACGGTGTTCGCCTATCCCGTGGCCGACCCCGAGCGCTACGGCGTGGCCGAGTTCGACGCGCAGGGCCGCGTGCTGTCCCTCGAGGAGAAGCCGGCGCGCCCCAAGTCGCGCTACGCGGTGACGGGCCTGTACTTCTACGACAACCGCGTGCTCGACATCGCGCGCGACTTGAAGCCCTCCGCGCGGGGCGAGCTCGAGATCACCGACGTGAATCGCGCTTACCTCGCGCAAGACGCCCTGTCATGCGAAGTCCTCGGGCGCGGCATGGCCTGGCTCGACACCGGCACCAATGAATCGCTGCTGGAAGCCGCGCAGTACATCGCCACGCTCGAGAAGCGGCAGGGCCTCAAGATCGCCTGCCCCGAAGAGATCGCGTGGCGCCTTGGCTACATCGACGACGCCGCCTTCGAGACCCTCGGCCGCTCGCTCACCAAGAGCGGCTACGGCCAGTACCTGCTCGCGCTGTTGCGCGACGGCGCGGTGCGCTAGGCCCATAGCGATGCGTCTCACGCCGCTCGCCCTTCCCGAGGTGCTGCTGGTCGAGCCGCGCGTGTTCGGCGATGACCGCGGCTTCTTCTATGAAAGCTGGAACCGGCGCGCGCTTGCCGCCGCCGGCCTCGACGTCAACTTCGTGCAGGACAACCACTCCCGCTCGCGCCGCGGTGTTCTGCGCGGGCTGCACTACCAGATCGAGCACGCGCAAGGGAAGCTCGTGCGCGCGACGGTCGGCGAGGTCTTCGACGTGGTGGTTGACATGCGCCGCAGCTCGCCCAATTTCGGACGCCACGTCGCCGTGACGCTGTCGGCGGCCAACAAGCACATGCTGTGGGTGCCGCCTGGCTTCGCGCACGGCTTCGTGGTGGTGTCCGAGGAGGCCGAGTTCCTCTACAAGACCACCGACTACTGGTATCCCGAGCACGAGCGCACGCTGCTGTGGAGCGATCCGGCGCTGCGCATCGCGTGGCCGCTCGCGAGTGAGCCCACGCTGGCCGCCAAGGACGCCGCGGGCGTCCCGCTGGCCACGGCCGCCACCTATCCATAGAGGCACGCGCCATGCGCCTGCGCATCCTCCTCACCGGTGCCCGCGGGCAGCTCGGCGCAGCGCTCGCCGGGCTCTTGCCGGCACACGGCGACGTCGTGGCCATGGACCGGTCCACGCTTGACCTCGCTGATGCCGATGCCATCGTGCGCGTGATGCGCGAGGTGGCTCCGGATCTCGTGGTCAACGCCGGCGCGTACACCGCCGTGGACCTCGCCGAGCGCGAGCGCGACGCGGCCTTTGCCGTGAATGCGCGCGCGCCGGGAATCCTCGCCGAGGAGGCACGGCGCCGCGGCGCCGTGCTCATCCACTACTCGACCGACTACGTCTTCGACGGCCAGGCGCACGCCCCCTACACCGAGGAGAGCGCCACCGGTCCCCTCAACGTGTACGGCGCGAGCAAGCTCGCCGGCGAGGCCGCGGTGGCGGCCAGCGGCGCGCATGCACTCGTCCTGCGCACGAGCTGGGTGTATGGACTTACCGGCAAGAATTTCCTGCTGACGATCCGGCGCCTGGCTGCCGAGCGCGACGAGCTGCGCATCGTGGCGGACCAGACGGGCACGCCCAACTGGTCGCACGACCTTGCGGTGGCCACGGGCGAGCTGGTGGGCAAAGGGTTGCCGCAGCTCGCGGAGCGCGCGGGCCTTTTCCATCTCTCCGCCGCGGGCGCCACCACATGGCATGGCTTCGCCCAGGCCATCGTGGGGCCGGTGGGCACGCCGCGCGTGGTGCCTATTGCCACCGCCGAGTACCCCACGCCCGCCCGGCGACCGCCCTATGGCGTGCTCGAGACCGCGCGGCTGCGCGACACCTTCGGCGTCTCGTTGCGGTCGTGGCAGGCGGCGCTTGCCGACTGTCTCGGGCGTAGCCCGGGTGCTCCCCCTTGAGGCCCTTTCCGGGAAGCCCCGGACCCCGTTCGCGGCGGGGCGCCGCCGCTCGCCGGGCCGCCTGAACCAATCCACAGCCAGGCGGGTCCAACCGGGGCCTTGCGCGGACGGAGGTTCGCCGCGCTCGCGCTGCCCCTCGCCGCGCGGTGCCCCGGTTGCCGTGAGCCCCGCCGGATTCTGAGAGTCCTCATTGCTGCCCCCCGTGCCCCGCCTCCTTCGCTCCCTCGCATGGCTGTTCGTCGCCGGACTCGCCGCCTTCCCGGCCCTGGCTGCGCTCCCGGTGGCCTCCGAAGCCGGCCCACCGCCGGTCGCGGCTCCGGGTGCGCAGGTGCGCACCGCCCCCGATCCGCGGCGCACCTCGCTACGCGCGACGGGCGTGCCGGCCAGCCGGCGCATCGCTCTCGGCATTCCCTCCGGCGCGGAGGCCGAGCTCATGACCGTACGCAACCGCCGGATGGCGATGGCCCGCGAACCGGGTAGCGGTCGCGGCCAGCCGCTTGCGATCGGCTACCCACGGGCCGTCGCGCGGACGATCCCGCTGCGCGACCTCGCCTGGACGCCCACCGACGGCGGCATGCGGGTCGCGCGCGTCGAGGTTTCCTCCGCGGGCGCGCGGGCGCTGCGCGTGGCTCTCGCGCTCGACCAGCCGTCCGCCGCGAACGTCGGCTTGCGGATCCGCGTCGCCTCCCTCGACGGCGGGGCCGCCTTCGGCGCCTACACGTCTGCCGACCTGGCGCGGGATGTCGGCCCGTCCGGCGCCTTCTGGACCCCGGTGGTCGACGGCGACACGGTGGTCGTGGAGATCGAGGCGCCCGGTGACGCGGATCTCGCGGCGGTCACGCTGCGCATCCCTCGCCTTGCGCACCTCGTGGTGGGCGGCGGCGAGCTCCTCGCGCCCGAAGCACCGGCAATGCGCGCGTCTGGCATCGGCTCCGCGGCCGCCTGCAACGTCGATGCCGCCTGCACGCTTCCCGGCGACTCCGCCCTGCAGGACCTCGCCCGGTCGGTGGCCAAGCTGGTTTTCGTGGGTGACGACGGGATCTCCTACGTGTGCAGCGGTACCCTCCTCAACGACACGGCGGGCACCAACACGCCGTACCTCTTCACGGCCGATCACTGCATCGACTCGGCGACCGTCGCGCGCACGGTGTCCACGTTCTGGTTCTATTCGGCGGTGGCCTGCAACAGCAAATCGACGCCCCCGTTCGTGCAGCTCACGGGCGGCGGCGCGCTGCTCGGGCGCAGCCAGGACAACGACTGGTCGATCCTGCGCCTCAATGCCACGCCGCCGGCCGGCACCCGGCTCGCGCCATGGCGCGCGGAGTCGATCGCCAATGGCACCGCGGTGGTATCCCTGCATCACCCCTCGGGCGATCTCTTGAAGGTGAGCCAGGGCAGCGTCACGGGCTCGCTGCGCCTGGAAGACGACCTCGTGAACGCCGACTTCACGCAGGTCGTGTGGAGCGTCGGCGTCACCGAGGGCGGCAGCAGCGGCGGGCTGCTCGCCACGCGCAACGGCACGGACTACGAGGTTCGCGGCAGTCTGTACGGCGGGTTGTCGGTGTGCAGCCGTACCACCGCCCCCGACTATTTCTCGCGCCTGGAGACCGCGCTGCCGCTCATGCGCCAGTACCTCACGCCCGGCGTGGCCAATCCGGGCGGGGCGGTGGTGGCGGTGGAGTTCTACAACGCCAAGCTCGATCACTACTTCCTGTCCACCAACCCGGCGGAGATCGACAACCTCGACAGCGGACGCACCGTGGGATGGGTGCGCACCGGCCTGCGCTTTCTCGCGTATCCGACCCAGGTGGCGGGCACCAATCCGGTGTGCCGCTTCTACCGTGCGCCCGAGTACGGCGACTCGCACTTCTATTCGGCGAGCCCGGAGGAGTGCGCGCAGACGGCCGCGGCACACCCGGTGGACTGGATCTACGAAAGTCCGTCGGTGTTCTACGTGGCGCTGCCGAACGTCACGTCGGGGACGTGCGCCGCGGGGACCACCCCCGTGTATCGCTACTTCAACGCGTCCACCACCAATCACCGCTACACGGCCGACCGGGTCATCAACGAGCAGCTGCGCACGTCCGCCGCATGGACTGCCGAAGGGTATGGCCCGGGGCCGTCGTATCCCGCGATGTGCGCGGTGGTGCAGTAGGCGCGGAGCGCGCGGGTCAGAACCGGTAGTCGAGGGTGGCCGGCATGCCGTTGGCGATCGTGCCGCTGCGCACCACGATGGCGTTCATGCCGAAGGTGATGCCGCCGAGCTTTTCGTCCATGCGGTACTCGCCGAGGGTGCGCAGTGGCTCCACGCCCACGTGCGCCGTGGCCTGGTCGGTGGTGGTGACCTGGCAGCGGGTGCACGGCTTTACGAGCCGCAGCATGACGTCGCCGATCGTGAGCGTGTCCACGTGGTCCTCGTCAAAGGCGACGAGGCCCCGCAGCACGACGTTGGGCCGGAAGCGGTTCATCGGCAGCGGGGACTCTCGACGTTGCGCGAGCCGCCGGTTGAGGTCGTCGAGCGCCGCGGTTCCCGCCACCAGCACGGGGTAGCCATCGGCGAAGTAGGTGTGCGCGCCGGAGTCGCCGACGTAGTCGGGATTGCACGCGCGCGGCCGGGTGGAATCGAAGAGCACCAAGCGGGCGTCGTGCGCGAGCCAGTCGGATAGCCACTGCGCGGCACGGTCGCCGGCATCGAAACCACGCACCTCGCTGCGCCACACCACCACCTCGGCGGATGGGCCGTCGCGGCGGCGCGCGACGATGAGGTCGGGCATATGTGGCGCGGCGAGGCAGAGATGGCCGTCCGCGACGGAGGTGCGCACGAGGGCAAGTCGCGGGAACTCGCGCTGGGTGAGGAAGCGGCCGGTCTCGTCGACCACCATCCACTCGCGATCGGCGGCCCCATCGATGCAAAGGCCGGTGACGGTGACATCGGCAGCGGCGAGGTCGATCCCGGCGCAACCCTTGACGGGATATAGATGCAGCGACTCGACCGCGGCCTCGCTCATGGCGGATGGGCTCCTTGCGGGTCGGTGGCGCGATCTCGTGCGGTAGGCGCGGGACGCATGCGCCGGCGCGTCCCTCGATCGCGCGTTTAGCGAAGACCGGCGGCGAAGTCGGCGACGGCCTTCATCTGTGCCTCGGTCATGCGTTGGGCGATGGTCGTCATGATCCGGCCTTGCGTGTCCTTGTTGCCGGGGTCGTTGGCGCGCTCGCCGGACTTGAACGCCTTGAGCTGGGCCGCCGTGTACTCGGCATGCTGGCCGGCCAGGCGGGGGAAATTGACCGGGATCCCGGCCCCCGTGGGCAGGTGGCACGCCGAACACGCGGGCACGCCCGTGGCCGCATCGCCGCCGCGGAAGAGCGACTGGCCGGCCGCGACGAGCTTGGGATCGCGGGCCGCGCCGGGCTTGGGCTTCTGCTGCGAGTAGAAGATGCCGAGTGCGACCATGTCGGCGGGCGTCAGCGTGGCGGCCATCGGTTGCATGATGGCGTTGGGGCGGACCCCGGATTTGAAGTGGTCGAGCTGGCGGCTGATATACTCCGCGCCCTGCCCGGCCAGGTTCGGATTGGCAGGAACCGCGCTGTTGCCGTCGGCTCCGTGGCACGCGGCGCATACCGTCTCGGCGATCTGCTTGGCCTTCGCGAGGTCCGGCTTGGCCGCCCCACCCTGTTGCGCGGCGGCGGGCGCGATGCCCGTGACGAGCCCCGCGAGCGCCATGGCGGCCAGCAACAACGTGCGATTCATTCTCTCCACTCCCCGATTGCAATGGCGCGACCGCGGCTTAACCGTTCACCCGAGGCCGTCATGAAAAAACACGCCATTGTAGCGGACTCGGGCGCCCCGGCCAAAGGCGCAACGCATCGGCCGGCGAAGGAACCCATGCAGGCCGGCCCGCATCCTCTCGTGGGCGCCCGCTTCGTTATCGGCGCAGCCGAGGCGTGGCAGCTCCCCGACGAGGGCGTTTCCGAGATCGCCTTCGCAGGACGCTCCAACGCCGGCAAGTCGAGCGCGATCAATGCGCTCGCAAATCACTCGCGACTCGCCTTCTCGAGCCGCACGCCCGGGCGCACCCAGCAGATCAACGTGTTCGCGCTGCGGGGCGGGGCGCTCGTGTGCGACCTGCCCGGCTACGGCTACGCCGCCGTGGCCAAGTCGCTCAAGCGCAACTGGCAGGAGTTTCTGTGGCAGTACCTCACCACGCGCCAGAACCTGATCGCGCTCGTGGTGCTCGTGGATTCGCGCCAGGGCATCACCGATCTGGACCACACCGTCCTCGCGGCCTTCGTGCCCTCGGGCCGGCCGGTGCTCGTGCTCGCGACCAAGGCGGACAAGCTCGGCACCGCGGCGCAGCGGGAGGCGCTGCGGACCATCCAGGCGGCGGTGCAGGCGGCGTTCCCGTTGGGAAGCCCCAACGTGCAGGTGCTGCTCTTCTCTGCCGTCACCCGCCTGGGCGTGGCCGAGGCCGAGCGGATCATCGATGGGTGGCTGCCGCCGGTGCCGGCCGTCGCGCCGTCCCCCGCGCGGTGACGCGCGCCCTTGCCGCAGCGCCGGCATCGGTGGCGATGCCATAGCCCTGGCCGCGGCATCATGGTCATCGGCAACCTGCTGGCGGCTGACTTCATGCCGAAGTCGACTCCTCCCGGCGACGGAGCCCTGGTCGGCATACCCGGTACCCATGCCGGGTGCCCGTCGGCAGGAGGCGCGTTCCATCCGAACGGGCGCTACCGCTATCTCGCAACGGCGGCGGGGGCCTTCGGGAATGTCTGCGCATTCGCGTTCGACCCGGTTGCTCGAGTGCTTGCGCCGGTGCCGGGGTCGCCCTTCGCATCCGGAGGGGATTCGCAATCCATTGCGCTCGATCCGTCCGGCACGTTCGCCTACGTCGCCAACACTGGCGTCGCGGGGAGCGTCTTCGATCGCGTGGTGATGTGCGCCCCTGTCCCCTGACCGATGGGAACGGGCAGCGCACGCGGACAAAGAAAGGCCCCGCCGTCAAGGGGAGTGACGCGGGGCCTTGAAACACCCGTCCGGATGCAAGCATCCGGACGGGCACCCGCTCAGGGAGGGTAGCGGGAGACGATCACCGTCTGTACATTGAGACCGGGCGGCTGCGCGCGAGTTCCGTGATCTCGTTCCGCATCTTCGGCCTCCCCTGCTGCCACCCACCATGACCGATCCCGTCCCCGCCCCCACCGTGTTGACGGGCCTCAAAGCGGCGTTGCGCCCGCACGCCCCCTTCGGGGCGATGGACGATGTCGATCTCGATCGCCTCGTGCGCAGCGCTCGGCTCTCGTACTTCGCGCCGGGGGAGATGGTGCTGGAGCCGGCGCCCGAGCGGCCGGCGCACTGCTACGTGGTCAAGCAGGGCATCGTGCGCGGCGAGCGTCCCGGCGCCTCAGGTGATCGCGTGGGCCTCTGGGAGCTAGGACCCGGCGACATGTTTCCGCTCGGCGCGCTGCTCGGGCACCGCGGGGCCACCTCGGTGTACCGCGCCGTACGCGACACCTTCTGCCTCGTCTTTCCGGCGGCCGAATTCGATGCGCTGATCGCGCGCTCCGCGGTGTTCCGCGACATGTGCACTCGGCGACTCGCGCACCTTCTCGATCTGTTGCGGGCGCAGGTGCAGGCGGAGTACGCCGCGGAGGTGTCGGAGCAGCGCAGCTTCTCCACGCCGCTGCGCGACTTGTTGCGCACCCCCGCCGTGGTGATGCCCGAGCACGAGCCCTTGGGTTCCGCGCTCGCCGCGATGGAGGAACGCCGCATCGGCTCGCTCCCCGTCGTCGATGCGCAAGGGCGCCCCGTGGGCATCTTCACCCGCCAGGACGTGGTCGCGCGCATCGTGCTGCCGCAGCGTCCACTCCACACGCCCATCGCTGCCGTGATGAGCGCACCTCCCGTCTTCCTCGACGGGGCGGCCACGGCCGGCGATGCTGCGCTCGCGATGGCCCGCCACGGCATCCGCCACGTGATCGTCACTGCCCCCGATGCGCGCGTGGCGGGCGTGGTCTCGGAGCGCGATCTGTTCGCCCTGCAGCGGTTGTCGGTGCGCGAGATCGCCTCGGCGATCCGGCGTGCGCCCGACCTGCCCACCCTCGTGCAGTGCGCCGCGGACGTGCGCTCGCTGTCGCTCTCGCTCGTGGCCCAAGGCACCGGCAGCGCCACGCTCACGCGGCTCATCTCGAGTCTCAACGACCGCCTCACGGTGCGCGTGATCGAGCTCGTGCGGCCCGCCTTCGACGTGGAGGGCGTCGCGCTGTGCTGGCTCGGCATGGGCTCCGAGGGGCGCGAAGAGCAGACCATCGCCACCGATCAGGACAACGGGCTGCTGTTCGTCACCAACGATGCGCGGCTGTCGCCGGCGCTCGTTCGCGAGCGGCTCGTCCCCTTCGCCCTTGCCGTAAACCAGGGGCTCGACCGCTGCGGCTATCCCCTGTGCAAGGGCGGCGTGATGGCCAGCAATCCGCAGTGGTGCCTCTCCTTCACCGAGTGGCAGGCCACCTTCGGCGGATGGATCGACAGCGGCGATCCGGAGAGCCTGCTCGCCGCGAGCATCTTCTTCGACTTCCGCGCGCTATGGGGCTACGGCGACTTGGCGCAGGCGTTGCGCCACGACATCGCCGTGCGGGCCGCAGCCACCCCGCGCTTTCTGAAGCAGATGACCGACAACGCGCTGCGCAACCGACCGCCCCTGTCCTGGCGCGGCACGATCGCGGCTCACGAGGATGTCGGGGGCCTCGAGGGCGTCGATCTGAAGCGGGCTGGCAGCATGCCGATCACCGACAGCGCGCGCATCCTTGCACTCGCTTCGGGCGTGGAAGGGACAGGCACCACGGCCCGGCTGCGCGAGGCGGGGCGGCGGCTGGGCATCGCGCAGGACGACGTGGCGAGCTGGTGCGATGCCTTCGACTATCTCCAGCTCCTTCGCTTGCGAACCCAGCACCGGCAGGCCCAGGGGCCGCGGGCCGGCGCCGACAATCCCAACTTCGTCCCGCTCACCAGCCTGTCGAGCCTGGACCGGCGCATCCTGCAGGAAGCGTTGCGGCAGGCCCGCAAGGTGCAGCAGCGCCTCGCCCTCGACTACCCGTGAGCGCCGGGCGGACGTGGTGGCAACGCCTGGTCGGCGCCGAGCCCGACCCCGGTCAGGAGGGGCGGTGGGTCGTCCTCGACACCGAGACCTCCGGGCTCGACCCGCAGCGCGACCGGCTCCTCGCCATCGGCGCGGTGGCGGTGGACGGGCAGGGCATCCGGCTGGGGGACAGCTTCGAGACGGTCGTGCAGACGGAGGGCGTGGGCACGCCGGACAACGTCGTGGTGCACGGGATCGGGCACGAGGCGCAGCGGGGCGGCATGCCGGCGGCCGCGGCGCTGCGCGCCTTCGAGGCTTACCTCGGCGGCGCACCTTGCGTCGGCTTTCACAGCGCCTTCGATCGGGCAGTGCTCGCCCGCGCGTTCGCGCAGGCCGGCGCCGGTGCGCTGCCGTCCCGCTGGCTCGATCTCGAGCCGCTGGCGGCGGCGCTGGCATCGGCGTCGGGTCGGCGCAGCCTCGACGACTGGCTCACCGTGTTCGCCATCGATGTGTCGGCGCGGCACAACGCCGCGGCCGATGCCCTCGCGGCGGCTGAGCTCCTGTTGCGGTTGCGGGCCCGGGCTGCCGCGCAGGGGGTCCGCGGCTTCGCGGCCCTGGCGCGCCTGGGCCGGCAGGGGCGCTGGCTTGCGGCCGGAGGATAGCGTCAGGCGTCGAGGAGCGCAGCGACGGCGGCAGTGTCCAGGCGCACGACGACACGGCCATGCGCCTTGCGACGGGGCCGCTGGCGGGCATCCTCGGGCGTGCCGATGGACAGCCGCACGCCGCCGCGGGGTGTGTCGATGTACAGGTCGGAGGCGCCGTCGCGATCCGAGTGCAACGAGCGATAGGGCACGTCCTCGCCCAGCAGCGCGATCTCCACGAGCTTCGCGTCCTCGGCTTCGAGCTCCAGGCGGATGTCGCTGTAACGGGTGGCCCAGCCGGCGGCGACCCCGCCCGTCAGCTGCGGTCGAAAGGCCGCGAGACGGCGCATCCACCGCAGCGCTTCCTCGCGTTGCCCGCGCAATTGCTCCGCGTGGGCCTCACCGCCGAAGATCGCGTGATATTCCACGAGTGCGTCCTCGACCTCGTCGTCCCCGGGCATCGGCTCGCGCTCGCCCAGCATGAGCTCGCGCGCCGCCTTGCGCTTGGCCTGCGACCAGTCGCGGATGCCGTGCAAGGCGATGAGGCGAGCGGCGACCTGAGCGATGCGCAGGCGGTCGCGGCTGTCGGCGCTCACGTCAGAAGATCTGGTCACGCACGTCCTGGGCGGTGCGTCCGGGAACCTGCGGTGCGAGTCCGTGGCCGCCGGCGGCGGGCACGAACTCGGCGAAGAAATACTCGCTGATGCCGGCGTCGTCACGCAGCCCGGTGTCCGCATTGACGCGCACGGCGACCACGCCTTCCGGCGGCACGAGGGGCTTCTCGGGCACGCCCTTCAGTGCCCGCTGCATGAAGCTGATCCAGATGGGAAGCGCGGCCACGCCGCCGGTTTCGTTGGCGCCGAGCGTCCTTGGCTGGTCGAAGCCGATCCAGGCTACGCCCACCACGGAGGCGTTGTAGCCGCAGAACCAGGCGTCGACGTTCTCGTTGGTGGTGCCGGTCTTGCCGGCCAAGTCCTTGCGGCCGAGCGACAGCGCGCGGCTGGCGGTGCCCGAGGTGATCACGTCGCGCAGCATGGACGTCATCACGAAGGCGTTGCGGGGATCGATGGCGCGCTCGGCATTCTCGCCGGCCACCACGGGCCTGGCCTCGGACAGGACATTGCCCTTCGCGTCCGTCACGCGCCCGATGAGGTAGGGCGCGATGCGGTAGCCGCCGTTGGCGAGGATCGAGTAGGCGGAGGCCATCTGCAGCGGGGTGGCGGAGCCCGCGCCGAGCCCCATGGTGAGGTAGGGCGGGTGCTGCTTGGGATCGAAGCCGAAGCGCGTGATGTAGTCCTGCGCGTACTGCGGCCCAATGGCTTGCAGCACGCGCACCAGCACGAGGTTCTTCGACTTGGCCACCGCCGTGCGCAGCCGCATGGGGCCGTCGAACTTGCCGTCGTAGTTCTTGGGCTCCCAATCCTCGCCGCCGGTCTTGTCGCCGGGCACGAAGAAGGGGGCGTCGTTGACCACGGTGGCGGGCGAGAAGCCCTTCTCGAGCGCGGCCGAGTAGATGAAGGGCTTGAACGAGGATCCCGGCTGCCGCTGCGCCTGGGTGACGTGGTTGAATTTGCTGCGGTCGTAGTCGAAGCCGCCCACGAGAGCCAGGATGGCGCCGTCCAGCGGCGAGATCGAGAGGAACGCGGCCTCGGCCTGCGGCACCTGGCTGACCGCCCAACGCGACTTGTCGTCGCGGGAGAGGCGGATGACCGCCCCGCGCCGGATGCGCTGCGCGGCGGGCACCTTGTCCGTGAGGTTGCGGGCGGCGAACCTGAGGGCGTCGCCGGTGAGCACCACGGCGTCGCCGGAGGCGAGCACCGCCCGGATCTCGTTGGCCGAGGCTTCCTGCACCACGGCCGCGACGAGGTTGTCGGCGTCGGGGGTTTCCTGGAAGAGGCGGTCGAGGGCCTGGTCCTGCGCGGCGGCATCGGCGGGCAGGTTCACGTAGGCCTCGGGACCGCGGTATCCGTGCCGGCGGTCGTAGTCCAGCACGCCCCGGCGAACGGCAGCGTAGGCGGCGTCCTGGTCGGCGCGCCGGACCGTGGTCCAGACGGTGATACCGCGCGTGTAGGCCTCCTCCCCGTAGGCGTCGAAGACGACTTGGCGCGCCATTTCCGCGACCCACTCCGCGTGGGTGGGCAGGGTGTCGCGCACACCCTGGCGCACGACCAGGGGCGCGTTCTGCGCTTCTTCGAAGGCGGCGTCGGAGACGTACCGGAGCTCGTGCATCCGGCGCAGGACGTACAGTTGCCGGGTCTTGGCCCGCTTGGGATTGGTGACCGGGTTGAAGGTGGACGGCGCCTTGGGCAGCCCCGCGAGCATGGCCGCCTCGGCCACCGAGATGTCCTTGAGCGGCTTGCCGAAATAGATTTGTGACGCCGCGGCGAAGCCGTAGGCGCGCTGGCCGAGAAAGATCTGGTTGATGTACAGCTCGAGGATCTCGTCCTTGGACAAGTTTGCCTCGATCTTCCAGGCCAGGAGTACCTCCCTCAGCTTGCGGGTGACCGTCTTCTCGCGGGTGAGGAAGAAATTGCGCGCCACCTGCATCGTGATGGTGCCGGCGCCCTGCTGGGTGCCCGACGCCAGGTTGGCCAGCGCGGCGCGGGCCACGCTCAAATAGTCGACACCCCCGTGTTGGTAGAAACGCTCGTCCTCCGCCGCCAAAATGGCCTGTTTCATGACATCCGGGACTTCGCGCATGGTCACCACGGCGCGGCGTTCCTCGCCGAACTCGCCCAAAAGGTCACCTTCCGCCGAAACAACGCGTAGGGGAATCTTAGGCTGATACTGGGTGAGGACGTCGAGGGAGGGCAGCGTAGGCCACAACAACGCCAGCACAAAAGCGCCCAGCAGCGCCCCTACCACGGCGAGGCCCAGCGACACGGAGAGGAGATAGAGCAGCCAGCGTTTTAGCACGTAGGAATAAAACTTGCGTCAGAACGGCGATAGGCCGTTTGTTGTAACAAAGCCCGTAGGACGACGTGTCCTACAAGGGAACAAATTGACAAGGTACATACTTGCTGCCAGAGTTTAATGTAGTTTGTCAGCACTTTGCCCGGGTGCGTCATGCTCTCCGAAAAGTTCGGTAGTGCCCTCGACATCTTCAAAACCAAGTCCCCGTCGCTGATCGGGGTGGATATCGCTTCGACCTCAATTAAGCTCATCGAGCTTTCGCAGGTGGGGAAAGGCACGTTCCGGCTCGAGCGCTACGCCATCGAGCCCCTGCCCAAGGACACCGTGACCGACGGCAACATCGCGAACCTCGACCAGGTGAGCGACGCCCTCAAGCGGGGGTGGAAGCGCCTCGGCAGCCGCAATCGCAATATTGCCATGGCCCTGCCGGCGGCCATGGTCATCACCAAGAAAATCATCGTTCCCTCGGGCCAGAAGGACGACGAGCTCGAGCTCACCGTCGAGGCCGAGGCCAACCAGTACATCCCGTTCGCCCTGGACGAGGTCAACCTCGATTTCCAGACGCTCGGCCCGGCGCCCAACAATCCGGAAGAGGTGGAGGTCCTGATCGCGGCCTCCCGCAAGGAGAAGGTCGAGGACCGCGTCGCCATCGCCGAATCCGCCGGGTTGAAGCCCCGAGTGATGGACGTCGAGTCCTATGCCACGCAGGAGGTGTTCAACCTCATCGCGCCGTCCCTGCCGGCGAACGGACGCGACCAGAACATCGCTCTGGTGGATATCGGCGCGCATATCACCCACTTCTACGTTCTGCGCAACAATCAGTTTCTGTTCTCCCGCGACCAGGCCTTCGGCGGCAATCAGCTCACCCAGGACATCCAGCGCGCCTTCAACCTCTCGCCCGAGGAGGCCGAATCGGCCAAGAAGAACCAAGGCCTGCCTGAGAACTACG
>CALFEY010000407.1 GCA_937958295.1 uncultured Pseudomonadota bacterium | reverse complement strand
GGATGCCGCAGATCATCATGAGATTCTGCGGACGGTCCATGCGCAGCCACGCGGTGTCCACCGCGGACATCTTGACGCGACGTGGGGCTGCCATCGAGGTCTGTGCGGAGTGCGGGTGAGATTGCGCTCGCGTTCGTTGCGCGCGGCTTTGCAATCGCGCTAAAGTAGCACGAAACCCGCGCGCGAAAAGCGCCGCCTGCCGCCCTCGGAGGAACCCCGCATGGCCACCGCGAAGAAGGACGATCTCGCGAGCAAGTTCGAAGCCGCCGCTGCAGCCGCCAAACAGACCAAGAAGAAGCCCGACAACGCCACGCTGCTCAAGCTGTATTCGTACTACAAGCAGGCCACCGAGGGCGACGTGAAGGGCGCGCGTCCTGGCGGCTTCGACTTCGTGGGCGGCGCCAAGCACGATGCCTGGGGCAAGCTGAAGGGCATGAGCCGGGAAGAGGCCATGACCCAATACATCAAGCAGGTGGACAAGCTCAACCGCGAGTGAGGGGCTGCCCGCACGGGTGGCTCGAAACGACAAAGCCCGCCACTCGGCGGGCTTTTCGCTGCAACGGCGCCGACGTCAGGCCGCCGCGGCCTTCTTGCGCGGCGCGCGCTTGGCAGGCGTCGCCTGGGGCTTGGCGACGGCAGCCTTGCGGCGCTTGGCCGCCCGCTTCGCCGGGGCGGCGACCTTGCCACCGCCCTTCGTCTTGATGAGCGCGTTGACGGCGTCGGACAGCGCGTCCACGCGCTCGGTCAGCCGCTCGACGTCGCTTTGGGTGTGCACGCCCAGCTTGGCCAGGGCGCGTGCCACGCGTGCCTCGAACACCTGCTCGAGCTTGTCCCACGTGCCGCCCACGCCGCTCTTCATTTCCTTGACCTTGGCCTTGGCCGCGCCGGACGCGGCTGCCGCCGTGTCCACCGCCGCCCGCCTGGTTTTCGACTCGAGCGCCTCGCCTTGCTTGACGAGGCCTTCGAACATCCGCATGCCTTCAGCCTGAGCGCGCGAGAAGGCCCCGAGCCCGGCGAGCCAGATGCTGCGCGACGAATCGAGCACCTGCTGCGAGACGTCCTTGGCCTTGTCGGCGGATTCCTCCGCACCGTCGTTGTCGGCCATCGCGGCCCGCGCCTTCTTGAGCATGCTCGTCTCCTCGCTTGAGTCGCGCCTGTCGGCGACCGCCGATTCTAGGGGGCGCCTCGTAGAGCAATCATACTAAAGCGCGCGCCGCCCGCCGACCCGCGCGAATGCGCAACGCGGAGCGTACAATCGCCTCGCGTTTCGCACAGCGCCGGCCCGACGGTACCAGGCCGGCGAACCGATCAACTCCATCACGCCAACGCACCCCGGCCGCGCCTGCCGCGCCCCCGCGGAGCCCGCGTGCCGGCACGGTGGACGCAAGGAGGAAGCGATGGCCTATCTCGTCACCGGCGCGACCGGCTTCATCGGTCGATTTCTCGTCCGCAAGCTCGTAGCCCGCGGCAAGACCGTGTACGTGCTCGTGCGCAAGGAATCGCAGGGCAAGCTCGATGCGCTGCGCGAGGAGTGGGGCGAGGGCGCCCGGCACGTGATGCCCATCGTGGGCGACATCGCGAAGGCCCACCTCGGCGTGTCCGCTGCCGACCAGAAGAAGCTCAAGGGCAAGGTCGCGCATGTGTTCCACCTCGCCGCGATCTACGACCTCAACGCATCGACGGAGGCGCAGCAGGCGGCCAATGTCGACGGCACGCGCAACGCCGTGGAGCTCGCCGAGGCCATCGACGCCGGGTGCTTCCATCATGTGAGCTCGATCGCCGCGGCCGGCCTGTACGACGGCGTGTTCCGCGAGGACATGTTCGAGGAGGCCGAGGACCTCGACCACCCTTACTTCCGCACCAAGCACGATTCCGAGGCGGTGGTGCGCCGCGACTGCTCGATCCCGTTCCGCATCTACCGTCCCGGATTCGTGGTCGGCGACTCCAGGACCGGCTACATCGACAAGGTCGACGGGCCCTATTACTTCTTCAAGCTGCTCCAGAAGATGCGCAGCATCCTCCCGCCGTGGGTCCCCACCATCGGCATCGAGGGCGGGCGCATCAACATCGTCCCGGTGGACTTCGTGGCCGATGCGCTCGATCACATCGCGCACAAGAAGGGCCTCGACGGCAAGTGCTTCCACCTGACCGACCCGCATCCCCATCGCATCGGCGAGGTCCTCAACATCTTCGCCAAGGCCGGACATGCGCCGCAGATGACGATGCGCCTCAATGCGCGCATGTTCGGCTTCATCCCGGCGCCGGTGCTGTACGGCATCGGCTCTCTCTCGCCCGTGAAGCGCATGACCCGTGCGGTGCTGACCGACCTCGGCATCCCCAAGGACGTGTTCCAGTTCATCAACTGGCCCACGCGCTACGACAACCGCGAGGCGGCAAAGGCGCTCAAGGGCTCGGGCATCAGCGTGCCGTCGCTGCCAAGCTATGCCCCCAAGCTCTGGGACTACTGGGAGCGCAACCTCGATCCCGACCTCTTCATCGACCGCAGCCTCTCCGGTCGCGTCAAGGGCAAGGTGGTGGTGGTGACCGGCGCGTCGTCGGGCATCGGCAAGGCCACGGCGCTGAAGCTCGCGGGCGCCGGCGCCAAGGTGATCCTGGTCGCACGGGGCGAGGAGAAGCTCGTGGAGACGAAGCAGGAGATCGATGCCGCGGGAGGCACCTGCTGGATGTACACCGCCGACGTCGCCGACCTCGCCTCGTGCGACGCGCTCGTCGCGCGCGTGCTGAAGGAGCACGGCACCTGCCACTACCTCGTGAACAATGCGGGACGCAGCATCCGCCGCGGCGTGGTCAACTCCTTCGACCGCTTCCACGATTTCGAGCGGACGATGCAGCTCAATTACTTCGGCTCGCTGCGCCTCATCATGGGCTTCCTGCCCACCATGCTCGCGCAGAAGCGCGGGCACATCATCAACATCTCGTCGATCGGGGTGCTGTCCAATGCGCCGCGCTTCTCGGCGTACGTGGCATCGAAGGCCGCGCTCGACTCCTTCTCGGCGTGCGCGTCGAGCGAGCTCGCGGACAAGAACATCAACTTCACCACCATCAACATGCCGCTGGTGCGCACGCCGATGATCGCGCCCACCAAGATCTACGAGAACGTGCCCACGCTCTCGCCGGAGGAGGCGGCCGACCTCGTGGTGGAGGCCATCGTGCACAAGCCGGTGCGCATTGCCACGCGCCTCGGGGTCTTCGGCGCGGTATGCCATGCGATCGCGCCCAAGCTGACCCAGATCATGCTCAACACCGCCTTCAACATGTTCCCCGACTCCGCCGCGGCGCAGGGCAAGAAGGGCGAGGAGGCGGTCCGGCAGGAGCTCTCGCCCGAGCAGATGGCCTTCGCGCAGCTCACGCAAGGGATCCACTGGTAACGCGCCGCGGCGGTCGGGCCGCCGCGGGAGATCAGGCAGCGATCGCGGTGTCCGCCCGCGCGAGGCGGATCTGCTCGGCCACGAGCGCGATTACCTGCGCATCGCCCAGGAGCGCGTTGTGCGCGACACCGGCGAGCACGATGTCGGTGTCACCCATCCGCGACGACGTCTGCGGCGTGACCATCGAATCGTGCCACGACCAGATCGACACGATGGGCACTCCGCGCTCGTGGTCGTGCAAGGCGGTGAGCGCAGCCAGATAGGTGCTGCCCGGACGCATCTGCGCGAGCGGGGCACCGCTCATGAGCCAGGCATGACGGCTGCCCGCGAACGGCGTGCCGATGGTCACGAGGCGACACACGTGCGCCGGTCCGAACTCGCGCAGATAGGAGCGCGCAACGAGGCCGCCCATGCTGTGGCCCACGATCACGACCTGCGCGGCACCGGTGTCGCGCCGGATCTGCGTGATCTTGTCCGCCACCTGCGCGGCGAACGTCTCGATGGGCGCGAAGGGTGGGCCGTAGGAGAGGGCGTAGACCGGGCCCAGCCTCTGGGCCTGGAGGTGACGGCGCATCGTCGTCCACACGGCGGCATTGCAGCCGATGCCGTGCAGCAGCAGCACCGGCAGGGCCGCCGGTGCCGGCGGCGGGTCGGGCATGAGCAGGGCGTACAGGATCATCTTCGGGGCCTGGGCGAGGCTCACGAACTCATGAAAGAACATCCGCGCGCGCGCCGCGAAGCGGAGCTCTACCGCGGCCGGCCGCACGGTGCGCCAGCGCCAACCGAAGAACATCCACAGGGTGGTGAAGAACAGCGGGAAGAGGAGATAGGCGAACGGATAGCCCACCACCCACGGCCACCACGCCGCACCCGTTCCCACGGCGTGCGCGGCCCACGCGATGTACCCCACGGTGCCGATGCACAAGGCAGTGGCGAAGTAGATGGCGATCCACATGGACCGCCATCATACAAACCGCTGCGGCCGCAGGCCGCAAGCTTTGCTGCCGCCCGTCAGGCCGTGGGGATGGCCTTGCGGTAGCGGTTGAGGTCCTGCACCGAGTGGAAGGTCTCGCCCAGGAGCGACGACAGATTGCGCAGCAGCATCGTCACGACGCGCTTTTCCCAGCCGGCGTCGAAGCGGATCTGCTCGTCGAGCCAGTGGCCGAGCCACTCCGGATCGGGCAAGCGGCTCTGCACGGTGTCCTGCGGGAAGTGCTCCCGGGCCACGTGCAGATTGGTGGGATGGAGGGGCTTGCGCGAGCGGCTGGAGCTCGCCATCAGGAGGCCGATCTTGGCGAAGGCACGGCGGATCTCGTCGCCGCCGCGCTCCACCGCGCGCTTCATGAACCGCAGGTAGGCGCCGGCGTGCCGCGCCTCGTCGCGCGAGATGAGCTCGTAGATGCGGCGGATCACCGGCTCGGTGTGCCACTGCGCCGCACACCGGTACCAGTGATTAAGGCGCACTTCGCCGCAGAAGTGCAGCATGAGGGTTTCCGCCGGCGGGGCCGGGTCGAAGTCGAAGCGCACCGCGTGCAACTCCTCTTCGGTGGGGACGAGGTCGGGACGGAAGCGGTGCAGGTACTCGATGAGCGCCGCGGCGTGCTTTTGCTCCTCGTAGAACCAGATCGACATGAACGCGCAGAAGTCGCTGTCGTTACGGTTGTCGCGCAGGAACATCTCGGTGGCCGGCAGCGCCGCCCACTCCGTGATGGCGTTCATCTTGATAGTGCGCGCCTGCTCGTCGGTGAGACGCGAGGCGTCGAACGTGGACCACGGCACGTCGTCCTCGAGACACCAGCGCACCGCTTCGAAAGACTTGAAGAGCTCGGGATAAAGCATGATCGGGTTGCGGCCTGTCGGCCTCCCGCGGATAACGGTTCAGGCCGCCTGTGAGACGTGGTGGGCGCGATAGCTGCGCAGGGCGGTAAGGGCAGACGTCAGGTCCGGCAGGAGCACGATGCCTGCCATCGTGCGCCGCACGCGGCGGGTCAACTCCCCGCCCGCCCAGAGCATGATCGCCGGGGGCAGCTCCCGACGCAAGCTCGCCAGGCCCTCCGTGGCCTGACGTAAGGGAAACCCTGCCGAAAAAGACAGGGCCACGATCTGCGCCTTGTGGGCGAGAGCGGCGTCACGGATGTCTTCCGTCGGCGTTTGCGGCCCCAGCGAGATGCACTGGGCCCCTTCCGGCACGATGAGGGCCTCCACCATGAGAAGGCCGAGCGCATGCAACTCGCCCGGCAACGTGGTCAGGAGGATGCGCGGGCTTCCGGCATGGCGAGGAAATGCATTGATCGCCCCGCGCAGGGCCACCTGGATCTGCTCAGTGTACAGGTGCTCCTCGAACACCTCGACCTCACCACGCATCCAGGCCTCGCCCACGGCCCGGTTCAGCGGGGCGATGGTGTCCGTGACGAAGTGCTGCAACCCCTGCCGCACCAGGAGCGTGGTGAGCGTGGTGGACAGCGCCACGACGTCGTGCGCCTTGAGCAGCGCGAGCACTTCCCGCTCCAGCGCCGGGGCCTCGCGCCGCAATGGCGCCCGCGCCTCCGCCATGGCGTTGAGGGCCGCGAGGTCGAGCCCGATGATCTTGCCCGGCCGCACGCCAGCGTCCATGAGGCGCTTCATCGCACGGAGCTTGGCCACCTCGGCGGACGCGTACACCCGCTCGCCATTGGCATCGCGGGTGGGCTGCGGAAAGCCGTAGCGGCGCTCCCACATGCGCAGGACGTCCTTGGACAGGCCGGTCTCGCGCTCAGCCGCACTGATGTTGAAGGCAAGGCCTTCGGGAGATGCCATGATGTCCAGGGCGAAACGTTTGACAAGTCGGGATCTGAGCCCTATTGTAGCCCCCAATGCATCAAACGTCCAAGACAAACATCGGAGGTTCGACATGCGCAACACCTGGTGCCAGACCGTCGCCGTTACCGCCGCCGCACTCGCCTTCATGACGCCGTCGCTCGCCCAGTCGGGCGGGCACGCCGGGCACGCGGGGCACACCCGGCAGGCACCCGCCGCAGCCGACGCGTCGTGTCCGTCCCTGCTGCGGCACACGTTCAACCAGCTTCAGGACGGCCAGCCGCAATCCCTTTGCCAGTACCGCGGAAAGGTGCTGCTCGTCGTCAATACGGCGAGCAAGTGCGGCTACACCAAGCAGTTCGAGGCGCTCGAGGCCATGTACGGCAAGTACAAGGAGCGGGGTCTCGTGGTGATCGGCTTTCCCTCCAACGACTTCGGGCAGGAGCTCGCCTCCAACCAGGAGATCGCCGAGTTCTGCCGCACGACCTACGGCGTGAAGTTCCCGCTGTTCGAGCGTGGGGCCGGCGGGTCTCTCGCGGTCAATCCGTTCTATGTCGAGCTCACCAAGGCCACCGGGCAGGCGCCCAAGTGGAACTTCTACAAGTACGTCGTCGACCGCGATGGCAAGCCCGTGGCGAGCTTCAAGAGCGACGTCACGCCCGACTCGCGCGAGCTCACCGCGGTGATCGAGCGTCTGCTCGCCAGCAAGCCGGCCGCCTGACCAGAGCTTCTTTGGCGCTGCGCGTCCGGTAAGCGCGCTTTCCCGTATGTACCTGTGCAAGGGGCGGCGTCCCGCGGGACGCGCCTCCGGGAGCGCGTGCCGGCGCCAATAGCCGCCGGCGGCGTGAACATGGATTCGACGGAGATCTCCTCGTGCGCATCGCGGTAGTGGGCGCCGGCATCGCCGGCCTTGGAACGGCCTGGCTCCTGCAACGCAGCGGCCACGACGTCGCGCTCTTCGAAGCGGGCGCGCGCCCGGGCGGTCACACCGCCACCGTGGACGTGACGCTCGAGGGACACCGCTTCGCGGTCGACACGGGCTTCCTCGTGTACAACGAGCGCACGTACCCGCGCTTCACCGCCCTGCTGCGCGAGCTCGACGTGGCCACGGTGGCAAGCGACATGTCCTTTGCCTGCCGCATCGACAGCGCCGGCGTGGAATGGGCCGGCACCAATGCACGCACGCTCTTCGCCCAGCCCTCGAACGCGCTGCGGCCCGCGTTCTGGGGAATGCTCGCGGACATCGTGCGCTTCAACCGTGAAGCCACAGCGCTCACGGCCGACATGCACAACGAGCGGGACCCGGCCCTGGGCGAGTACCTCGCGGCGAATCGCTACGGGAAGGCCTTTCGAGAGTGGTACCTGCTGCCGATGGCCGCGGCGATCTGGTCCTCTCCCAAGCGCGACATCCTCGACTTCCCGGTGCAGACGTTCGCGCGCTTCTGCCGCAACCATGGCCTCCTGTCGATCACCGATCGTCCGCAGTGGCGCACGATCGCCGGCGGCGCACGCACCTACGTCGAGCGCATCGTGGCCGACCTCCCCGACGTGCGCTGCGCCACGCCGGTGTCGCGGGTGATGCGCCGCGCGGATCACGTGCTGGTGGACACCGCGGGCCGCCCCGGCGAACGCTTCGATGAAGTGGTGCTCGCCTGCCACAGCGACCAGGCGCGGGCGATCCTCGTCGATCGCTCCCCCGCCGAGGATCGCCTCCTGGGCGACGTTCGCTACCAGGCCAACCGGGTGGTGCTGCATACCGATCCGTCCCTCCTCCCGCGCCGCCGCGCGGCGTGGTCCGCGTGGAACTATCTCGCGAGCGAGGCCGGCGACGACGCGCCCGTGGCCGTGTCCTACCTCATCAACCGCCTGCAGCCGCTACCCTGTCGCGCGCCGGTGATCGTCACGCTCAATCCGCCGTTCGAGCCCGCACCGGAGCACGTGCTGCAAAGCTTCGAATACCACCACCCGTTGCTCGACAGCCGGGCCGTGGCCGCGCAACGCGGCATGGCCGCCCTGCAGGGACTGCACCGCGTGTGGTTCGCCGGCGCGTGGCTGGGCTACGGTTTCCACGAGGACGGGCTCGCCTCCGCGCACGCCGTGGCCGATGCCATCGGACGGGCCGAGCGCATGCAACCGGAGGCGATCGCCGCATGAGGCAAGGTGTCGCGCTCGTGGCGGGCCAGGTGCTGCACCGGCGCACCCGGCCGCGCGGCAACGCATTCCGCTATCCGGCGTTCTGCCTGCGCTTGCCGCTGTCGCGGCTGGCCGACCTCGAAGGCGCCGGTGTGCGCCTCGACCGGCCCGGGCTCGTGAGCTTCCATGCGCGCGATCACGGACCACGCGATGGCAGCCCGCTCGATGCATGGGCGCGCGCGCTCCTGGCACGCGAGGGCATCGCCGCCGGGGGCGAAATCGTGCTGTACGCCTTTCCCCGCATGCTGGGCTTCGCGTTCAATCCCGTCACCTTCTGGGTCTGCCACGACGCCGCCGGTGCCGTGCACGCCGTACTCGCGGAAGTGAACAACACCTTCGGCGAGACCCACCGCTACCTGCTCGCGCATGCGGACGGGCGCCCGCTGGCCTCCGGTGAAACGCTGCTTGCCGCCAAGCACTTCCATGTGTCACCGTTTTGCGAAGTGCGCGGGCACTACGCCTTCCGCTTCCACTTCGAGGGCGACCGCTGGCTCGCACGCGTGGACTACTTCGATGACGCCACTGCCACCCCGCTGCTCGAGACCTCCATCTCGGGCACGGCCGAGCCCCTGCCCGCATCGGCCTGGCCGCTCTTCCTGCGCTACCGGTGGTTCACGCTCGGCGTGATGGCGCGCATCCACCTGCAGGCGGCGAGGCTGTGGTGGCGGCGGGTGCCGTGGTTCCACAAGCCTGCCCCCCCGGCCGTGAGCCTCACCCGCAGCCCATGATCCCGCTCGACTTCCCGTTTCGCCGCAACCAGGAGCGCATGCCGGCGTTCGCACGGGTGCTGTGGAGTCTGCTGCACCGGCTGCCCGTGGGGACGCTCGAAGTCGTCACGCCCAAGGGCGGGCGCCAGCGCTTCGGCGCCGGCGGTGCGCCCGCCCCGGGCGCCAAGGCCTCCCCCGGTTTGCTGCGCATCCGGGACTGGCGCACCGTGAGCTCGGCGCTCAAGGGCGGCGATGTGGGATTCGCGGAAGGCTACATGCAGGGGCACTGGACCACCCCGGACCTCACACAGCTCCTCACCGTCATGGCCGCCAACCAGCCGGCCCTCGAGCGCGCGTTCTACGGCCGCTGGTGGATGCGCACCCTCCTGCGCGTCAAGCATGGCTTGCGCGCCAATACGCGCCAGCAGGCACGGCGCAACATCGTGGCGCACTACGACCTCGGCAACGACTTCTTCGCGCTGTGGCTCGATTCGTCGATGACCTATTCGTCGGCGCTGTTCGACGGTGACTTTACCCGGCCCCTGGCGGAGGCCCAGCATGCGAAGTACGACCACATGCTCGCCACACTGGACCTGCGCCCAGGCGCGCGCCTGCTCGAGATCGGCTGCGGCTGGGGCGGCTTCGCGGAGCGTGCCGCGCGGGCGGGCCATCATGTGACCGGCCTGTCGCTTTCGGACGCGCAGACGGCGTTCGCACGGGCGCGCCTCGCCTCCGCGGGACTTACCGCTGACCTGCGCGTGCAGGACTACCGGGATGTCTGCGGCACCTTCGACGGCGTCGCCTCCATCGAGATGTTCGAGGCCGTGGGCGAACGCTACTGGCCGGCGTACTTCCGCGCGGTGCGGGCCGCGCTGGCGCCGGGGGCGCGCGCCGCGATCCAGGCGATCACCATCACCGACGAGCGCTTCGAGCGCTACCGCACGCAGTCGGACTTCATCCAGCAGTACATCTTTCCCGGCGGCATGCTCGCCTCGCCCACGCGCCTGCGCGACGAGGCGGCGCGGGCGGGTCTGTCGCTCGTGGCCTCGCACACCTTCGGCGCCGATTACGCCGAGACCCTGAAGCGCTGGCTCGCGGCCTTCGACGACGCCGCGCCCGCGATCCGCGCGCAGGGCTTCGACGAGCGCTTCATCCTCTGCTGGCGCTTCTACCTCGCGTACTGCGCCGCGGGCTTCGATACCGGAACCATCGATGTCGGCCAATACACGTTCGCGGCGGCTTGACGGCCGCCATCTTGCTGCGGCGCTCGCGATCGCGGGCGTGCTCGCGGTGAGCCCCGTTCCCGCCACCCCCACGGCGACGGCCACGCCCACGGGCACGGCGACCGGCGCGCCCGCCCTGCCGCGCAGCGTGCAGGACATCGCGCCGGGGCTTGCGGTGCGCGGCGGCGGCCTCATGACCTTCTTCGGCATTGCCGTATACGACGGCTGGTACTGGGCCGCGGCGCAGGGCTGGCCGCACGGCGACTACGCGCTGGACCTCGTGTACCACCGCGATCTGGAGGGCAACAAGATCGCGCAGCGCAGCGTGGACGAGATCACCCAGCTCGACTACGGCACGCCCGAGCAGCGCGCCACATGGGGCAAGCTCATGGCGGGACTTTTCCCGGACGTCCGCAAAGGCGATCGTCTTACCGGCGTGCATGCCGCCAGGGGCACCGTGCGCTACTTCCACAACGGCCGGTTCATCGGCGCGATCGAAGATCCCGGCTTCGCACAAGCCTTCTTCGGCATCTGGCTCGATCCTAAGTCCTCCCGCGCGGATTTCCGGCAGAAGCTGCTCGGCACCCCGTGAGGCCTGCCGCCGCGCCGGCGTCCGGGGGCGGCCGGAGGCGCCTGCCCGCCCGCACTCTGGGCGCTTATGGCATCCTCGGACTGCCGCTCGCCATGGCGGCGCTCCCGCTCTATGTCCACCTGCCCGCCTTCTATGGCAACGACCTCGGCATGCCGCTCGCCACGCTCGGTGCGCTGCTGTTCGTGCTGCGCCTGGCCGACGGGATCGTCGACCCGCTGCTCGGCGCCTGGTGCGACCGCCTGCCCTCGCGCAAGCTGCCGATCGCCATCGCCACCCCCGTGCTCGCGGTGGGCATGGTGGCCCTCTTCGCGCCGCCGCTGCGGGATCCCACCGCGCTCGTGGTGTGGCTGGGCGTGGCGCTGGCCCTCGTCTACGCGGCGTTCAGCCTCGCCACGATCGCGCACGGAGCGTGGGGGGCCGAGCTCTCGCCCGATCCGGTCGAAAGGACCCGCACGACGGCCACGCGCGAGATGCTCGCGCTCGTCGGCGTGGTGATCGCGAGCCTCGCCCCGAGCGTGCTCGGGGACAGCGAGGCCACGGGACTGCAACGCTTCTCGTGGCTCTTTGCGCTCACGGTGGCAGGCTGCGCACTGGTGTCGCTGGCTCTCGCCCCGCCCGCGCCCACGCCCCGCCTGGCAACCCGGACGGGCGGGCGCGCCATGGTGGCAGGCCTGCTCGCGCCACTGCGCGACGGTGCGTTCCGCCGTCTCCTCGCGGCTTTCGTCGCCAACGGCATCGCAGCGGCGATCCCGGCCACGCTCGTGCTGTTCTTCGTGGCGGACGTGCTG
>CALFEY010000406.1 GCA_937958295.1 uncultured Pseudomonadota bacterium | reverse complement strand
CATCTTCTCGCTCGCCGCAGAGCGCCTCGGCCTGCCTAAGTCGACCGTCTCCCGGCGCCTCGCGGCCATGGAGGCGCACCTGGGCGAGCGCCTCATCCTGCGGACCACGCGCCGCCTCACGGTGACCGACTTCGGCCACGAGGTGCTGCGCCACGCCCGCCACGTGGCCGAGGACGTGGACGCCGCCGAGTCGCTCGCCCAGAACCGACAGGCAGAGCCGTCCGGCCGGCTGCGGGTGACGATGCCCAACGACCTTGCCAACCTCGTGCTCGGTCCGCTGCTCGCGGCCTTCTCCCAGCGTTATCCGCGGATCACGCTCGACCTCGACCTGTCGGCGCGCTTCGTGGACCTCGTGGCGGAGAATTTCGACGTTGCCGTCCGCATGGGCCCGCTGCGCGACGATGCCACCCTGGCCGCGCGCAGGATCGCCTCCTTCAGCGGCTCGCTGTATGCCGCGCCGGCCTACCTCGCCCGCCGTGATCCGCCGCCGGAGCCGGAGGCGCTGCTCGAGCACGACACGCTGCGGGTGCTGGGCCGTAGCGGCGATGCCATGCCGTGGACGCTGTTGCGGGGGGAGCAGCGCTGGGACGGTTCGCCGCCACCGCGCGCCGTCGCCAACTCCCCGGAGTTGCTCCTGCGGATGGCCCGCGAAGGCGCAGGAATATCGATAGTGAACGATCACTTCGCCATGCCGTACCTGGAACGGGGCGAGCTCGTTCAGGTGCTTCCGGACTGGCACGTGCCGGCCGTGGAGGCCTGGGCCGTGTTTCCAGGGCGCCGCCTGATGCCCGCGCGCACGCGGGTGTTTCTCGATGCCCTCGAGGCAACCTTCAGCGGCCCGGAATGCCGCGCGCACTCGAGCGCGCTGGAGAGCGCCAAAGCGCGGCTGCGCGGCTCGGCGTGAACGGGCACGCGCGGCCCCGCCGGAGCCGGCGCCCGCACCGCTAGAATCGGCAGGTGGCGGCGCGTCGGTCCTGGCAGCCGCCTTCGCCCCCCGCCTTCGGAAGAGCCATGCCGCGCCGCCCCCGCCCGTCCCCCGCCCCCGTCGCTGCGCCCCTGCCGGCCATGTACCCTAAGCCGGAGCCGGCGGATCCCGCTGCGCCATTCGCGCCGAGTGCGCCGAGCCAGGACTTAAGCGAATTCGAGTACGGGCTCATCATCCTGACCTACGGCTTCCAGCGCTGGGTGCAGAACTGCATGGGCGCGGCCAACGTGCACGGGCTCAATGCGCTCGACATCCTCGTGCTGCACGCGGTGAACCATCGCGCGCGCGGCAAGCGCCTCGCGGAGATCTGCATGGTGCTCAACATCGACGACACGCATCTTGTGACCTACGCGCTCAAGAAGCTCGCTGCGGCGGAGCTGGTGCTCGTTACCCCGCAGGGCCGCGAGCGGCACTTCGAGACCACCGCGGCGGGCGAGGCCGCATGCCTCGAGTACCGCAAGGTGCGCGAGAGCTTCCTCGTGCCCAGCCTCACGTGGGTAAGCGGCCGCGACGGCGCGGTTACCGAAGCGGCCGGTTTCCTGCGCATGATGACGGCCCTCTACGATCAGGCGGGACGCTTCGCGACGGCAGCCACCGCTGCGCGACCGAAGGCGCCACCCGTGCATACGAAGCGGTGAGCCGCGGCAGAACCGATCGACGCATGCGCCACCGAAGGGTGGCAAGATGACCCGCCCGCATCGACAGCCCCCCGCCATGACGCCACCCGTGCCTCGCCCCCTCACCGGCAATGCCGCCGACGCCTCGCAGGACACGCGCGGTTGGTTCGTCGGCCAGTTCATGCCCGGCGAGGACAACCCGCTGAAGAGCCGCGACCTCGAGGTGAAGTGGTTCACGCACGCCAAGGGCGAAACGCGCCCCGAGTGGTCGCCGCCGGGCACGGCGCGCACGCTGAACATCCTGATCCGTGGTCGCTTCGTGCTTCTCTTTCCGGACCATGAGGTGCTGCTCGCGAAGGAGGGCGACTTCGTGCTCTTCGGGCCGGGCATCGCGCATTCGTTCCGAGCAGAGGAGGAGTCGCTCGTGATGACCGTTCGCTGGCCGTCGCTCGAGCAGGCGGTGGAGCGGGTCCGCCGCGGCACGTAGCGCCCCGCGCTGTCGCTTGTATCCGGCGATGATCGCGAATCGCCGGCAATTTGCGCGATTGCGATCGGATCGCGTTCGCTCTTAGGATCGCCCTCGCCGCTGCACCCCACACAGCGATCGACGGGAGCGAACCGCATGCACGACGCCACACATCTCCGCACCACTTTGTTGCGCGGGACTGTCCTCGCGCTGACCCTGACCGCCGGCACTGCGTTCGGTCAGGTCACCGACTGGAAGTTCTTCACCTACTTCCCGCCCAACGACAAGCCCGCCCTGCTCAACAAGGCGTTTGCCGAGGACGTGGCCAAGGCCACGGGCGGCAAGCTCAAGATCACCGTGCTGGCGGCGGGCGAGCTGCCGTACAAGGCCGCGGACGTCGTCAAGGCAGTGGCCACGAACCAGGTGCAGATGGGCGACGTGGCGGTGGGCTTCGCCGCCGGCGACGTGCCCGAGCTCAACGTTCTGGGCCTCCCCTTCCTGTGCACGTCCTACGCGCAGTTCGACAAGGCGATCCCCGCGGTCGCGCCGGTGGCCAACGACGTGCTCAAGAAGAAGTTCAACGTCGACACGGTGATCCACTGGACGATGCCGCCGCAGAACCTTTGGGCCAACAAGCCGGTCAAGGCCATCGAGGACCTGAAGGGCATGAAGGTCCGGGCGTGGAATCCAGAGCAGGTCGACATGATGAAGGCGCTGGGCGGCTCGGCGGTAAGCATCACCTCGGCCGAGGTGGTCCCCTCGCTCGAGCGCAAGGTCATCGACGGCGCGATCACGTCGGCCCTGTCGGCCAACGACTGGCGCGCCTACGAGATCGTCAAGACCGGCTACATGCTCAACATGACGATGGGCCACCAGGTGATGATGGTCAATGGCGAAGCGCTCGCCAAGCTCGCCCCCGACGTGCGCCAGGCGCTGCTCGCCAAGGCCGCGGAGTACGCACCCAAGTATCGCGCGATGTCCGAAGGCGGCGACAAGGAAGCGCGCGCCAACCTCGCCGCCAACAAGGTGACGCTCGTCGACCCCACCCCCGCCGACCTCAAGAAGGCGCAGCAGCTCATGCGCACGAGCTGGGACCAGTGGGCGGCCAAGAACGGCGCCACCGGCAAGACGCTGCTCGATAGCGTGGCCAAGGCCTGCGGGGCCGTCTAGGCCTTCCACCCACTCGCCGGCGCGCCCGCCTTCCCCTCCGGCGGGCGCCGGCCACCTCCAATGCAACGCATCGGCCGCTTCTTCGCGGCGATCGAGTCCGCGCTCGGCCGCCTCGCAGGATTTCTTCTGATCTGCCTTCTCGTGCTCATCAACGTGGAGGTGGTCGCGCGCTACGTATTCAACACGTCCACGCTCATCGCCGATGAATACGGTGGTTACCTCATGGCGTGGATCACGATGCTGGGTGCCGTCCACATCCTGCGGGCCGACCGTCACCTCACCATGACCGCCGTGGTGGACCGGCTCTCCCCGCGCGGCCGCAATATCGCCGGAATCGTCGCCGCGATCATCGGCCTCGCGGTCAGCGCCGTGCTGCTCTACGCCACGTGGGTGTTGGTGGGCAACACCATGCGCTTCGGCACGCGCTCGATCCAGCCGTCGGCCACGCCGCTCATGTGGCCGCAGCTCATCATGCCCGCAGGCTACGCGCTGCTGTGCCTCGCGTACGTGGAGGAAATCGCGCGCCGCCTGCGCGGCCTGCCGCCGCGGGGCGAGCAGGACGACATCGACGTGAGCCTGTCATGACTTGGCAACTCTCGCTCACGCTCTACTGCGTCCTCCTGATCGTCTGCCTCGTCTGCGGCGTGCCGGTCGTCGCCACCATGAGCCTCGTGGGCCTCGTGGGCATCACGATCGTCTCAGGAACGCAACTGTGGCCGAGCCTCGGCGACATCGTGTGGAACACGATCAATTCCTTCACGCTGACCGCGGTGCCGCTGTTCGTGCTGATGGGCGAGATCATCCTGCGCAGCGGGGCCTCGAGCCGCTTCTACCAGGGCGTGTCGGTGCTGCTCTCGCGCCTGCCAGGCAAGCTCGCGCAGGCCAACATCATGGCGTGCGCGCTGTTCTCCGCGATCTCGGGCTCGTCGACGGCCACGGCGCTGACCATCGGCACGGTGGCGCTGCCGGAGATGCGCAAGCGCGGCTACAACGACGCGCTGACCCTCGGCACGCTCACCGGCGGCGGCGCACTCGGCAATCTCATCCCGCCGTCGATCTTCCTGCTCGTGTATGCCGCCGTCGTGCAGGAATCGGTGATCGACCTCTTCGTAGCCACCATCATCCCCGGCGCCATCGCGGTCGTGATGTTCATGGGCTACGTGGGCTGGCGTGCGCTGCGCGATCCCTCGCTCGTGCCCGCGCGCGCGCCGCGCCACACGGGCAAGCAAGTGTTGGTTGCGCTGTGGCAATGCGTGCCGGTGACGATGCTGATCCTCTGCATCATCGGCGGCATGTACTTCGGCGTGGTCACGCCGACCGAGGCCGCGGGATTCGGCTGCGTGGTAGCGTTGATCCTGGGGGCGTTCTATCGTGAGCTCACCTGGGCCAAGTTCCGCACGTCACTCCTGACGAGCATCGCGGTGTCGAGCGTGGTGATGTTCATCATCGTCGCGGGACAGGTCCTCAACTTCACCGTGGTGCAGGCGGGGATCGGCCGTGAGATGGCGGCCTACCTCGCGGCGCAGAACCTGTCCCCGTTCCTGTTCTTCACCACGCTCTTCGTCCTCTACATCATCCTCGGCACCTTTCTCGACGGCATCTCCATGATGATGCTGACGGTGCCGGTGCTCTATCCCACGCTGAAAGCGATGGGCTTCTCGGAGGTGTGGTTCGGCGTGATCCTAGTGATCCAGGCCGAGCTCGCCCAGCTTTCCCCCCCGATCGGGCTCAACCTGTTCGCCGTGCAGTCGATCGCCAAGGACGTGTCGCTGTCGACCATCGCCTGGGCCTCGCTGCCCTACGCATTGATGCTGTGCATGCTGTCGTACCTGCTCTTCTTCTTCCCCGACCTCGCCCTGTGGCTCGTGGCCACGATGAAGGACTAACGGCGTGGGCACCATCGATCTGCGCAGCGATTTCCTCGCCCATGCCACGCCGGCCATGGACGAGGCCGCGCGCGTCGCGGCGGGCTCGCGCCTGTTCGGCCTGCGCGAGGACCCGTGGCAGCGCAAGGTCGAGGCGCGCCTTGCCGCCTTGCTCGGCAAGGAGGACGCGCTCGTCTTCCCAACGTGCACGATGGCCAACACCACCGCGCTGCTGCTGCAGGCAGTGCCGGGCTCCACGGTGGTGATGCAGCAAGGCGCGCACATGCTTACGTCCGAGGCCAACGCGGGCGCTGCCATCGGCGGGCTGTGGATGACGGCCGTCGACGGCGAGGGGGCGCGCCCGCCGCTCGCCGCGTGGCAGCAGGCGCTTGCGACCACGGCCGACGCGCAGCGCGCCCCCGTGGCGCTCGTCGCGCTCGAGAACACACACAACCGTACCGGCGGCGTGGCATTGCCGGCCGCGTACTGCGGCGAAGTCGTGGCGCTCGCCCGCTCGCGCGGCGCACGTGCACACCTCGATGGATCGCGGATCTTCTACGCCGCCGCGGCGCTGCGCACCGCGCCAGCCGATCTCGCGGCGGGCTTCGACACCGTGTCGGTGAGCCTCAACAAGACCTTCGGCGCGCCTGTCGCGGCGGCGCTGGCGGGCAGCGCCGAGGCGATCGAACGGGCGCTTCCCGTGCGCCAGCGCTTGGGGGGCGGCCTGCGGCCCATCGGGTCCGCCGCTGCCGCGACGCTCGCCGGGCTCGAAGACGTAAGCCACGTCGCGACGAGCCTCGCGCATGCCGCCCGTCTCGCCGACGCCCTCGCCCGGATGCCCTGCGTGGCGCCGGAACGCCCGCCGGAGCAGACCAACATCGTGCTCGCGAGCCTCACCCGCCCCTGGACCGCGGCGGCCTTGTGCGATCGCCTCGCGCTGGACGGCGTCCTCGCGCTCCCCTTCGCCGCGGATCGCGTGCGCTTCGTGACCTATCGCGGCATCACCGACGACGACATCGACGTCACCATCGCGCGCCTGCAGGCGATCCTGCGCGGCCCCTCGGGCTAGCGCGCGCTGCGAACGCGCCACACAGGAAAGGCAAGAGACCGCAATGGCTTATCGCATCGGGATCGACATCGGCGGCACGTTCACCGATTTCGCTCTTTTCGACGACGACCGCCGGGAGATCGTCACGCACAAGGCGCTCACCACGCCCAAGGCGCCGGAGCAGGCGGTGCTCGACGGCGTGACCGCCGTCACACGGCAGGCAGGCATCGCCGCGGCCGACGTCTCCATGATCGTGCACGGCACCACGCTCGTGACCAATGCCGTGATCGAGCGTCGCGGCACGCCCACGGCGATGATCGTCACACAGGGCTTTCGCGACGTGCTGGACATCGCGATGGAGCAACGCTACGACCTCTTCGACCTGCGCATCAAGTTTCCGCCGCCGCTCGTGCCTCGGCCTCTGCGCTTCGAGGTTCCCGAGCGCGTGAAGATCGACGGCTCGGTGCATGTACCCCTCACCGGTGCGGCGCTCGAGGCGCTCGCCCCCGAGCTCGCCCGCGCCGTGGAGGAACACGGGGTGCGCGCGGTGGCGGTGTGCCTCCTGCACTCCTACGTCAATCCCGCGCACGAGCTCGCCGTGGTGCAGTGGCTGCGCGAGCGCTTTCCGGCCTTGCACGTGTCGGCCTCGTCGGTGGTGTTCCCCTTCGCCCGCGAGTACCAGCGGTGGACCACCGCTTGCCTCAATGCCTACGTGCAGCCGCTCGTCGACGCCTACGTCGACCGCCTCGAGCGCGGCCTCGAGGCCGCTGGCTTCCGCGGCCGCTTCCTCATCATGAGCTCGTCGGGCAGCACACTCACGCCCGAGATGGCGCGACGCTATCCGGTGCGCCTGCTGGAATCGGGGCCGGCCGCCGGCGCGCTCATGTCGGCGCGGCACAGCGCGAGCCTGCATGCCCCCCAAGTGCTGTCGTTCGACATGGGCGGCACCACCGCCAAGGGCTGCGTGGTGCGCGATCACGTGCCGCTCAAGCGCTACGAGTTCGAAGTGGCGCGCGTGCACGAGTTCAAGCGCGGCAGTGGCCTGCCGATCAAGATTCCCGTGATCGACATGATCGAGATCGGCTCGGGCGGTGGCAGCCTCGCCGACCTCGATCCGCGCGGGGTGGTGCGGGTGGGGCCACGCAGCGCCGGCGCCGATCCGGGACCGGCGTGCTACGGCCGCGGCGGCCGCGAGCCCACACTGACCGACGCCAACCTCGTGCTGGGATACCTCGACTCGGCGTCGTTCCTGGGCGGCAAGATGCGCCTGGACGTTGCGGCCGCGCAACGGGCGCTGGCCGATCGGCTGGGCAGCGCCCTCGGCGTGGATACCGAGCGTGCCGCCTGGGGCGTGCACGAGGTCATCAACGAGGACGTCGCCAAGGCCTTCCGCGTGCACGCCTCCGAGCGCGGCGTGGACTATCGCCGCTGCTCGATGATCGTGTTCGGCGGCTCGGGGCCGATCCATGGCGCGCGCATCGCGCGCAAGCTGCGCATCCCGCGCGTGATCTGCCCGAGCGGCGCGGGCGTGATGTCCGCGTTCGGGCTCCTCGCAAGCCCCGTGGGCTTCGAGCTCGTGCAGTCGCTGCGCATCTCGCTGTCCACCATGACGGCCACGCGCTTCGCCGAGATCGTGGGCGACCTCGAGACGCGCGTGCGCGAGCAGCTCGTGTCCGCCGGCGGCGACGCCGCCGCCTCGCGCGTGCTCGTGCGCCTCGACATGCGCTACGCCGGACAGGGCTACGAGGTGGAGGTCGCCGTGCCCGAAGACGACCCCGCCGCGGCGCTTGCCGGCCTCGGCGCGCGCTTCGCGGCGGCGTACGCCGCGATCTTCGGCATGAGCTTCACCGATCGCGAAGTGGAGATCGTGGCGTGGAAGGTGGAGGTGCAGGGCGCCGTACCCGGCGGCGACAAGTCCTATCGCCTGCGCACGCCCGAAGGCGCCGGCGCGGCGTTGCGCGGGCACCGCCCCGCCTATTTCCCCGATCTGCGCGGCAAGGTCGCCTGCCCCGTGTACGACCGCTACAAGATCCCGTCCGGCGCGGTGATCGAGGGGCCCGCCCTCGTCGAGGAAGCCGAGTCCACGTGCGTGATCGGACCCGGCGACCGCGCGCACCTCGACGCCGCCGGCCACCTCGTGATCGACATCGGCGTCGCGCGCCAGGACGTCACCGCGGCCTCCGCGTCCGCCGTCTCCACCGCCCGCCAGGAAGCCTGAACCCACCACGACCATGGCCATCGACCCCATCACCCTCGGCATCCAGTGGGATCGCCTCATCTCGATCGCCGACGAGATCATCAACTCGCTCGTGCGCTCCTCCTTCTCCACCAACGTGCGCGAGAGCTACGATCTCTCCTGCGTGGTCTTCGACAGCCGCGGCCATGCCATCGCGCAGGGGGCGTATAGCGTGCCGTCGTTCACCGGCACCGCCCCGGCCACCCTCGCCCGGATGCTCGAGCGCTTCCCGCCCGCGACGCTCAAGCCCGGGGACGTCGTGATGACCAACGATCCGTGGATCGGCACCGGACATCTCTTCGACATCAACGTGATGCAGCCCGTGTTCCGCCAGGGCCGCATCGTGGGCTACTCGATGAGCATCACGCACCTGCCCGACATCGGCGGCGCCGGCTACTCGGCGGCGGCGCGGGAGGTCTACGAAGAGGGGTTGCGCCTGCCGCTGTGCCTCTTCGCCCGCGAGGGACAACTGGACGAAGCGTTGCTGGAGCTCGTGCGGGTGAACGTGCGCGTGCCCGAGCAGACGATCGGCGACCTCCTCGCCAACGTGGCCTGCACGACCGTGGGTGCGCGCATGCTGAACGAGTTCATGGACGAATACGGTCTTGATTCGATCGACCCGCTGGCCGACGCGATCCTCGAGCAGTCCGAGCGTGCGATCCGGCAGGAGATCGCGCTGCTCCCGCCCGGGACCTATCGCAATTCGATCCGGATCGAAGGCCAGGAAGGCCCGCTCACGCTGGCCGTGGCGGTGACCATCGCCAACGGCGAGGTCATGGCCGACTTCACCGGCACGAGCGACGCCATCAAGTACGCCATCAACGTGCCGCTGTGCTACACGCGGGCGATGACCTGCTACGCGATCAAGTGCCTCACCACCCCGCGCATTCCCAACAACGAGGGCAGCGTGCGCCCGATCACGCTCACCGCACCGCCAGGATGCCTCCTCAATGCGCTGTCGCCCTCGCCCACCGGCGGGCGCCACATCGTGGGGCACTTCGTGGTGCCCCTCATCTTCGGCGCGCTCGCCGACATCGTCCCCGATCGCGTGCAGGCCGACTCCGGCATGCTCAATCTCATCAACCTGCAGGGCACCACCCGCGACGGCCGCGGCGTGTCGAGCATCTTCTTCGCCTCCGGCGGTTTCGGCGCGCTCGCGGGGCAGGACGGCGCGCCGACCACACCCTCGCCGTCGAACATGACCGGCAGCTCGATCGAGATCTGGGAAGACTTGACGGGCATGTTCATCGAGTCGAAGGCGCTCCTGCCGGATAGCGGCGGCCCCGGCGAATTCCGCGGCGGCCTGGGCCAGCGCATCGAGTTCGTCAACGACAGCGGCGCCGAGATGTCGATCGCCTTTCTCGCGGGGCGCACCGAGTTTCCGCCGCTTGGCGTGCGCGGGGGGCGCCCGGGCGGCCTGCGCGAGGTGCACGTGAACGGGCAGACAGCCGACCCCAAGGGCCGCTACATCCTTGCTCCGGGCGACCGCCTCACCACGCTCGAAGCAGGCGGCGGCGGCTACGGCGACCCGGCGGCGCGCTCGGCCGACGCGCTCGCACACGACGTGGCGATGGGGTTCGTCACGCCGGAGCGGGCACGGCTCGACTACGGCGCGGGCTGACGACAAGCGCCGCGCGCCGCGCGGGACCAGCGGGGGGGCGGACGACCTGGCGACGTGGTCGGATCGTGCAGGACCCCACGCGGGTGGCGACGACGCCGTCAGCGCACCCGCACTTCCAGCACACGATGTCCGGTCCTCCCCGCGGGCAATGGCGTGACCTCGCCCTGGCCCGTGGGCGCCTGCAGCTTCGTATCGGCCACGAACACCAGGCGGTCGCCGATCACCACGCCTGTCGTGGGATTGCGAAAGTCCGCGTGACCTCGAAGGATTACCTCGGCATGGCTCACGCGGGCGTGCGCGAGGTCGATCGCCAGGAACCACACCCGCGTACGCCCCACGAGGTTCTGGATGCCGATCACACCGCGCTCTGATCGTGCCAGGCCGTCGATGCCGCCGAGGTAGACGTCGCCGGGCGTGGCGAGACGGCGAACCCGCGGCGCGGCACCGGCGGCGTCGGGGAGGCTCACGAGCGCAAGTCCGTCGAAGTCGGCGACCAGCAAATGGGAAGGCGCAAGCCAGACGATCCCGTTGGGGCTTTCGAACGTCGCAGGCGGCAACACACGCGCGAGCGCGGTGGCGCCGGCCCGCAAGCTCCACACGGTCCCGCCCTGCGACTCGGTGACGTAGACCGAGCCATCGGCGGCAAGCGCTAGATCGTTGAGCATCCCCGGTTCCGGCAGTGGATAGACATGGGACACGCCGCCGCGGGCAAGGTCGATGCGCGCGAGCATCGCCCGGCCCGCTTCCTCGGGGCGCCGATCGATCATGAAGGGCGCGGCGGTGCTCGCCACCCACAGGGCGTCGGCCGCCGGATCGACGGTCATGCCCAGCACCGCCAGCAGGCCGCCGTCTCGCGGAGGCACGACGTCGCGACAGCGGCCGTTGGCGTCGACGGCCACCACCGTGCGTCGACGTCCGCTCGACACGAGGAGCTCGCTTCGCTTCGCGTCCCAGGCAGTGCCTTCGGGCAAAAGGCCCGCGCACTTCGTCTCGCGCTCGCGGAGCGGCGATCCGATCGGCGGCGCCTTGGCGGCAAAGCGGGCAGCCCGCGCACGATACGCCGGCGTGTCCGCAAAGGCGCCGAAGTCATCGGGGTCGAGCTCGTCGTCCATGCCGATGTCGGCCAGCCGGTCGAGCCACTGGATCGCCGCGGCCTCGTCCCCCATCGACGCGGCCGTGCGCGCCGCGACGTAGAGCGCCCCCACGTGCCGGGGTTGCTTCGCCACGACTGCGGCGAGCGCATTCAGCAACTGCTGCTGCGGCGAGGGTGCCGCGGGAGGCGCGTCCGCCGCGTGCACGCGGGTGCACGCCGCTCCCGCCGCGAGGATGACCGCGACGCCGAGGACCGACCAGCACCGACGCACGAGGGTCGGAGGAGGCGACTGGCCCTTCCCGCGGATATCCGTGCCCGCGGCTGCGGGCGCCGCCGCCCCTGGCTCGTCTGTCGTGGCTCGATGCATCGTGATTCCTGGCTTCGCGTCAGGCGCGTGGAACGCGCCACATGCGCACGCGCCAGCCTGGACGCCGCCATGCGCCGGCGCAATGCCGATGCGACGAACCTGCGCAAGCGACGACGAAGCCGGCACCTGGCGGTCGAGCCGCCCTGGGGACGCGGCAGCTCGCCGCGGCGTTCACCGCCTTCCTGCGGGGCGGCCGTCCCCCCCTACTCGAGCTTGATGTTCGCGTCCTTGACGATGCGCGCGATCTTCTCCGCCTCGGCGGCGATCCATTCGCCGAATTGTTGCGGCGAGTTGCCCTGGGCCGCGAGGCCAAGGTCGCGCAGCTTGTCCTTCACCTCGGGCATTGCGGCGATCACCACGAGCTCGTCGTTCAGGCGCTTGATCGCGTCGGGCGGGGTGCCGAGCGGCGCGAGCACGCCCCACCAGTTGGTGAAGCTGTAGCCCTTCACCGTTTCGCCGATGCCCGGAACCTCGGGCAGGGCTGGCAGGCGGGGTCCCGTGACGGCGATGGCCCTCAGCTTGCCGCCCTTCACGTTGGCCATCGCCGTGCCGTCGATCACGACGTCCACCTGCTCGCCCAGGAGGCCCGTGATCGCCTGGGCCCCGCCCTTGAAGGGCACGTGCAGGATGTCCACGCCCGTCATAGAGCGCAGCATCTCGAAGGCCAGGTGCCCCGGGCCGCCCACGCCGCCGGTGCCATAGGTGAGCTTGCCCGGATTCGCCTTGGCCCGCGCGAGGAAGTCTGCGAGCGAGGCATCCGGCGACTTGGGATTGGCGGACACGATGATCGACACCGTGGCCATGAGTCCGACGGGCGCCAGGTCCTTGTAGGTGTATCCGACCGCCGGATTGGCGAGCGGTCCGATCACGAGCGAGCCGAGATCTCCCACGACGATGTTGTAGCCGTCGTTGGGGGCCTTGACCGCGAGGCCCACGCCGAGCGTGCCCGCCGCGCCGCCGCGATTGTCGATCACCACGGGCTGGCCGAGACGCTCCGCGAGCTTCTGCGCATAAAGGCGAGCCACGATGTCGGTGTTGCCTCCGGGCGGATACGGCACGATGAAGCGGATGGGCTTCGAGGGGTAGGGCTGCTGCGCCGCCGCCCCCACGGACAGCACGGCGAAGAGCAACCCTGCGAGCAGCGCGTGCCAACGTGCGGTCATGATTCGTCCTCCGGTAGCTATTGATCGGTCAGTGCGTCGCGCAGCTTCGCCTCGCCGTCGGCAGGGGGCGGGGGGTCGTGAAGGTCCACCACCACCTGCTCGATGCGTCCGGTGAAGCGGAACGGCGCCCGGTAATCGGGCGTGACGGGCAGTCCGCTGTCGTAGCCGCAGCAAAGCCCTTCGCCCGAGGTCTCGATGACGTGCGGCACGGTACGCGGGATGTCGCCTTCTCCCACCACGCGGCCGTCGATGGACAGCGTGCCGTGACCTTGATGGGGTCCCGTGCGGTCGAAGTGGAAGACGAGGGTGTGCTTCCCGGCCGGGACCGGCTCGTGGCTGTCGATGCGATACTCCGCGAGCCCCATGCAGTTGTGCACGTAGGCGAGGCGACGGTCCTTGACGTAGAAGGAGTACCCCGCAAACCAGCTGCCGTGGGCAAGCAGCACGCCCTCGGCCCCATCCGTCGGAATCTCGACCTCCGCCGTGATCGTGTGCGAGCGGTCCTTCACATTCACCGCCGTGTACTCGAACTGAGGCGCGCCGCCGGGATAGAACACGCGCCGATTGCCCCGCGGCACCGTGCCCGGCTTGCTCTCGCCCATGCGCAGCTGCATGCGCGAGTCGAGTGGAAGTACGTTGTACTTGCCGGCCTCCACCCACCATAACTCGACGAGCTCGGCGAGCTTTTCCGGATGGCGATCCGCCAGGTTCTCGCACTCGGAGAAGTCGGTGGCCACGTGGTAGAGCTCCCACTTCTGGCTGGCCAGCATCTCCTCGGTAAGCGGACTGCCTTGCGGCTGCTCGACCACCGCCTTCCAGCCGTCGGCCCACAACGCGCGCGAAGCGATCATCTCGTAGTACTGCACCTTCTTGCGCGTGGGGGCCTCCGGTGCGTTGAAAGTGTGCGCAAAGCTCACGCCTTCGAGCGGACGCTGCGCAATCCCGTTGAGCACCGGCGGCGCCTCCAGCCCGAGAGCCTCGAGGATTGTCGGCGTGAAGTCCACGACGTGGGTGTACTGGTCGCGCACCTCGCCGCGCGCCGCGATGCCCTTGGGCCAGTGGACGATCAGCGGATCGCTCATGCCCCCCTGGTGCAGGTAGCGCTTCCAGCGCCGCAGCGGCGTGTTGCCCGCCCAGGCCCAGCCCCACGAGTAGTTGGGGAACGAGCGCACCGAGCCCCAGTCGTCGAGATGCTTGAGGTTCTCCTCGACGGTGGGCTCCACCCGGTTCACGAACTGGTTTTCGTTGAAGGAGCCGTGCTCACCGCCCTCGGCCGAGGCGCCGTTGTCGGAGGCGAGCAGGATCAGCGTGTTGTCGAGCTCGCCCAGCTGCTCCAGGAAGGCGATCACGCGCCCGATGTGATGATCGGTCTGCTCGAGGAAGGCGGCATAGACCTCCATCTGGCGCGCGTAGAGCTTCTGCGCGTCGGGGGCGAGGGTGTCCCACGCCTTGACCCACTCCGGACGCTCCGACAACCGGGTGCCCGGCGGCACGATGCCCATCGAGAGCTGGCGGGCGAATACCTCCTCGCGCCAGCGGTCCCAGCCTTGGTCGAACTTGCCGCGATACTTCTCGATCCACTCCGGCTCGACGTGGTGCGGCGCGTGCCCCGCTCCCAGGCAGTAGTACATGAAGAAGGGCTTGGCGGGCGCCACCGTGCGCAGGTCGGTGATGAACTCGATCGCATGGTCGGCAAGGTCGGCGTTGAGGTGATAGCCCTCCTCCGGCCGCTGCGGAGGATCGATGTAGTGGCTATCGTGGACGAGGGTTGGCACCCACTGGTTGGTCTTGCCGCCGATGAAGCCATAGAACCGCTCGAAGCCGCGAGACAGCGGCCAGCGAGCCTTGGAGGCGCCCGAGGCATACTCGCTTGCCAGCGTGAGATGCCACTTGCCGATCCCGAGCGTGGCGTAGCCCTGCGCCAGCAGGATCTCCGAGAGGAACCCATTCTCTTTGGGCACCATCCCGTTGTAGCCAGGGAAGCCCGTGGCCATCTCCTGGATGATGCCCACGCCGTTGCTGTGATGGTTGCGCCCGGTCAGCAGGCACGCGCGCGTGGGCGAGCAGATGGCGGTGGTGTGGAAATCGCGGTAGCGCAGCCCGCCGGCCGCAAGGCGGTCGAACGTCGGCGTGCGGATGTCGGAGCCAAAGCACCCAAGCTGGGCGAAGCCCACGTCATCCAACAGGAACACGAGCACGTTCGGCGCGCCAGGGCGAGCCTTGACCGGTTGCGGCCAGGCAGGCTCGGACGTGGCTGCGGTGCGGCCGATCTTGCCCGTGAAGGCCGTGCCTTCGCGGTAGAAGCTCAACTCTTTCAAGTGCCCTCCAAGGTCTACGCTAAGCCGCGGTGACCGCGGAACGTTGGTATTTTTTTCAGACCAATGTAGCCCCGGGCGCGGTCGGCGTCAACCGTAGGCGTGGGTTGACCCGCGTGCCGCACCACCGCAGACTCTCGCGCCGTGCCGATCAAGCCCATTGCCGAGCCACGCCTATACCAGCGTATTGCGGGCGAGCTCGCGCGCCTGATCGCGGAAGGCACCTTCCGTCCGGGCTCGCGGCTTCCGCCGGAGCGGTCGCTGGCACAATCGCTCGCCGTCTCGCGCAGCTCGCTGCGCGAGGCGCTGAGCCTGCTCGAGCTCGATGGGCTCATCGAGATCCGCGTGGGCGCCGGCGCGTACGTCACCGCCCGGCCCGCACGCCGGCGGACTGCGCCGCAGCGCGCGCGCGACGGCGTGCCCAGCGAGGCCTCGCCGATGGACGTGATGCACGTTCGCCGGCTCGTCGAAGCCGAGGCTGCGGCGCTCGCGGCCAAGCATGCGACCGCACGGCAGATCGAAGCGCTCGCGAGGGCCTTCGAGCGCCTCGCCCGGCAAATGCGCACGAACCGGGCACGCCCGGCGGCGGATCGCGAGTTCCATCTTTGCATCGCGAGGGCAAGCGGCAATACGGCGCTGGCCGACGTCATCGAGCGACTCTGGGCAGAAGGGGAACGCCCGTTGAACACCCGCATGGAGGAGCTCTTCGTCTCCGCCGGGCGCCGCCGCGACAACATCGGCGAGCACGAGGCCATTCTCGTTGCGATCCGCCGCCACGACAGCGCGGCGGCGCGGCGCGCGATGAAGCGGCATCTCGCCAATGCACAGCGGCAACGCCTGGTGATCCTCGGCAAGTCGGGTCAGCGCGCCTGACCGACGCCTTGCCCCGGTGCACCATGTGGTGCACCCGAACCGCGGCGGTGCGCCGCCGAGGTCCCTGACACACTCACGCGGCCGCACGAAATCGGCGCATGTGCCATGCACCCCCGCCATGCAGGCGCCATCGACGCAGGCGACGGCATCCTGCAACCGTTTGATTGGTATGGCAGCAGCACGGCAACTGCCCGTGTACGGAGGTGCCCCGTAGTCACCCCGCGCCAGCGCCCGACTTGGTGCATCACGCCTGCATGGCAGCCTGGCACGCCACGTGCGAATGGCATGGCGTGGCCACTTCCTCCGAAATCGCCGACCGCATCGTCGAGTCCATCCTCGCGCAGCGCCTGTCGCCCGGCACACGGCTCGGCGAGGCGCAGCTCGCGGCGATCTTCAACGTGAGCCGCACGGTCGTCCGCGAGGCGCTCACGCGGCTGTCCGAGCGCGGCGTGGTCACCGTGAATGCGCGTCGCGGCTGGTACGTGATCGAGCCTTCGCTCGTCGAGGCGCAGGAGGCTTTCGCCGCGCGGCGGGTGATCGAGCTCGGTCTCATCCGGCACGTCGCGCAAGTGGACGCTTCCACCGTGCGCAAGCTCAAGGCGCACCTCGCCCGCGAGCGCCAGGCGCTGCGCGCCGAGGACGTCGGCGCGCGCAGCTACCTGCTGGGCGACTTCCACGTATGCCTCGCCGAGTGCATCGGCAACGGCCTGCTCGCCGACACGCTGCGTGACCTCACGGCGCGCACCACGCTCATCTCGATGCTCTACCAGTCCTCGCACGATGCGCAGGAGAGCTGCGACGACCATGTACAGATCGTGGCAGCACTCGAGAAGGGCGACTTCGCCGCGGCGGAGACGCTCATGTCCACGCACATCGGCAACGTGGAGTCGGGGCTGAAGCGCGCTCCCGCGCAGGACGCGCTCGCCCACCTGCGCGATGCCCTCGCGCCCGTGGCCAAAGGCGCCGCCGCGCCGCCCGCCGCAGCACCGTCCACCCCGCCCCGCTCCGCGCCCCGCAGTCCGCGTCGGTCCCCCGGCCCGACGCGCTGAAAGTGTCCTCGCCCCCTCTGGAGAAGCCCATGAAGCCTCTGTTCCGCCTCCTCGCTCCGCTCGCCCTTGCCGTTCTCGCCAGCGGTGCGCACGCGCAGGCCGTCCTCGATGACGTGATGGCCAAGAAGGTCATCGTGATCGCCATTCCCACCGACTTTCCGCCCTACGGCTTCGTCGGTACCGACATGGCCCCCAAGGGCCTGGACATCGACATGGCCACCTACATCGGCGACAAGCTCGGCGTGAAGACGGAGCTCGTGCCCGTCACGAGCGCCAACCGCATCGCGTACCTGCAAACGAAGAAGGCCGACCTCGTGATCTCCACGCTCGGCAAGAACCCCGAGCGCGAGAAGGTGATCGACTTCACGGTGGCCTACTCGCCCTTCTTCCAGGCGATCTTCGGACCCAAGACGATCACCGTGAAGACGCCTGCGGATCTCGCCGGCAAGAGCATCGCGGTCACGCGCGGGGCCATCGAGGACCAGGAACTCACCAAGATCGCCCCGCCGGGCACCGAGATCAAGCGCTTCGAGGACAACAACGCGACCGTGTCGGCGTTCCTCGCCGGCCAAACCCAGCTCATGGCCACCGGCGCCTCCGTGGCGGGCAACATGATGGCCCGCAATCCCAATTTCGATGCGGAGTACAAGATCCTGCTCAAGGACTCGCCCAACTTCATCGGCGTGGCCAAGGGCGAGGACAAGCTGCGCACCAAGGTCAACGACATCCTCGTGGCCGGCAAGAAGAGCGGCGACCTCGACAAGCTGTCGCAGAAGTGGCTGGGCCGCCCCGCCGGCGACCTGCCGCAGTAGCCGGCGCGACGCGCGAGCCCGTCATGACGCTCGACTTCGGCGCCATCCTCTCGCAGTGGCCGCTGCTTGCCACGGGCGTGGCCAACACGCTCCTCCTTACCGCGCTCTCCGCCGTGGTAGGCGGCGCCCTGGGCGCGGCCTGCGCGTGGGCTCGGGCACAGGGTCCGCTGTGGTTGCGCTACGTCGCCGGCACCTACGTTGAGCTCATCCGCAACACGCCCTTCATCGTCCAGCTTTTCTTCATCTTCTTCGGGCTGCCGATGCTCGGCGTGAAGCTATCGCCCGAGATGGCGTCGGTGCTGGCCATGGTGGTGAATCTCGGCGCGTACGCCACCGAGATCATCCGCGCCGGCATCCTCGCCACTCCGCGGGGGCAGATCGAGGCGGCGGAGAGCCTCGCCCTCAATCGCTTCCAGATCTTCACCCGGGTAGTGCTGCCCCCGGCGCTGCGCAAGGTGTGGCCCGCGCTCACCAGCCAGATCGTGATCGTGATGCTGGGCTCCGCGGTGTGCGGACAGATCTCCACCGAAGAGCTGTCCTATGCCGCCAACCTGATCCAGAGCCGCAACTTCCGCGCGTTCGAGGCGTATCTCGTGGCCACCGCGATCTACCTCGCGCTCGCCATCGGCGTGCGCCGCGCGCTGAACTGGATCGGGCCCCGCTTCATCTTCGGGAGGCCGTGATGGTCGACTTCACCTTGTGGGACATCCTGCGCAACCTGCTGCTGGCCGCGCGCTGGACCATCACGCTGTCGATCGTCGCCTTCGTGGGCGGAGGCCTCGTGGGCCTCGCGCTGCTCTTTGCGCGACTGCGCGGGCATGCGGTGGGCGACCGGCTCATCGCCGCTTACGTGCAGGTGTTCCAGGGCACGCCGCTGCTCATGCAGCTCTTCCTCGCGTACTTCGGCCTCGCCCTCCTGGGGATGCCGACTACGCCATGGATCGCGGCCGCGCTCGCCCTCACGCTCTACACGAGCGCCTACCTCACCGAGATCTGGCGCGGCTGCGTGGCGTCCATTCCCAAGGGACAGTGGGAAGCCGCGGACAGCCTCGCGATGAGCTTCTCCGAGAAGCTGCGCCACGTGGTGCTGCCGCAGGCGCTGAAGATCTCGGTGCCGCCGACCGTGGGCTTTCTCGTGCAGGTGGTGAAGGGCACGGCGCTCGCCTCCGTGATCGGCTTCATCGAGCTGACCAAGGCGGCCACCATGATCACCAACGCCACCTTCCGGCCGTTCACCGTCTACGGCATGGTGGCCCTGCTCTACTTCTGCCTGTGCTTCCCGATCTCCTGGTGGAGCCATCGCCTCGAAAGGAAACTCCATGCCGGTCGTTGAGATCAAGGGACTGCGCAAGCGCTTCGGGCAGAACGAGGTGTTGAAGGGCATCGACCTCTCGGTGGAGCCGGGCGAGGTGATCGCCATCATCGGCAAGAGTGGCTCCGGCAAGAGCACGCTCCTGCGCTGCGTCAACGGCCTCGAGCAGTTCGACGAGGGCACGCTCGCGGTCGACGGCAAGCCGCTGCTGCACGACGACCGCGCGGCGATGCGCGCGCTGCGCCAGCGCGTGGGCATGATCTTTCAGAGCTTCAACCTGTTTCCGCATCTCACCGTGGGCCGCAACGTGATGCTGGCCCCCGAGCTCGTGAAGAAGATCGGGCAGCCGGCCGGCGCGCAGCGGGCGAGCATGCTGCTCACGCGCGTGGGGCTGGGCGAGAAATTCGATGCGTGGCCCGACCAGCTCTCGGGCGGTCAGCAGCAGCGGGTCGCGATTGCCCGCGCGCTCGCCATGGAGCCGGCCGTCCTGCTCTGCGACGAGATCACCTCCGCCCTCGACCCCGAGCTCGTGGGCGAGGTGCTGCGCGTGGTGGAGTCGCTCGCCGCGGAGGGCATGACGCTCATGATGGTCACGCACGAGATGAACTTCGCGCGCAAGGTATCGGACCGGCTCGTGTTCATGCATGCCGGGCGCATCCACGAGATCGGGCCGCCGGACGAGCTCTTCGCGCATCCCAAGACGCCCGAGCTCGCGCAGTTCATCTCGGCCCTCAACCACTAGCACCTCCGGTGCACCGGCAAGGCCAGTGCACCGGGCGGCGCGAGGGTCAGGCGCCGGCGGCGTGACGCGGTGCGGCGTCGGCCGCGGGGGTGTGGCCGTAGGGCATGCCGTCGTCGGCGGCGCTGTCCTCCTTCACCGGCAGTGGATTCCACAGCAGCGCCACACCCAAGACCGCGGAGACGATCGACGCCGCGAACACGGCGATCTTCGCCGCGGAGAAATCCTCCGGCGTGGGCATGGCCTGACCCGCGATGAAGAGCGACATGGTGAAGCCGATGCCCGCGAGCGCGCCCGCCCCGAGGAGCTGGCGCCAGTTGTAACCCGCGGGCTTGACCGCGATGCCGGCCCACACCGCGAGGGCCGGCAGGACCACGAAGCCCAGCGGCTTGCCGATCACGAGGCCGAGCGCAATCGCGGCCAGCAGCGATTCGTGGCCGGCGATCACGCCCATGGTCAGCGCCACCCCGGCGTTGCAGAGCGCGAAGATGGGCAGCACCACGAAGCTCGACCACGGCTCGATGGCACGCAGCGTGCGATCGGCGGGGGACTCCAGGCGGTCGTGAATGGCGTCCAAGGCCCGCAACGCAGGCTCCGATGGCCCGTGGCGCAGCACCTCCTGGCCACGTCCCGTTTCGGAGCTGAGCACCGCATTGGCCTGCGCCATCAATGCACTGAGGTTAGGCGGGGGTCGCGTGGGAATGAAGAGCGCGAGCAGCACGCCCGCGAGCGTGGCGTGCAGGCCGCCGGCGTGCACGCAGATCCACAGCGCGAGCCCGAGCAGCGCGTAGGGCATGGCGCGGTACACGCCCGCGCGATTGAGCAGGGCGAGCGCGACCACGATCCCCACGGCTGCGGCGAGATAGGCCCAGTTGAGCGCGCCGGAGTAGAAGAGCGCGACCACCACGATGGAGCCGATGTCGTCGACGATCGAAGCCGCAGTGAGGAACACGCGCAGCTCGACCGGCACGCGCCGGCCTAGCATCACGATCAGTGCCACCGCGAAGGCAGTGTCGGTGGCCATGGGGATCCCCCAGCCGTGGCTCCAGGGCCCGGGCGGCATCACGAGGGCGTATAGCCCGGCCGGCACCACCATGCCACCCAGTGCCGCCGCGATGGGGAACGCTGCGGACCGCTTGTTGGCGAGGCGCCCCACCGTGAACTCGCGCTTGATCTCGAGCCCCACGAGCAGGAAGAAGATCGTAAGGAGACCGTCGTTCACCCAGTGCGTGAGCGACATGCGGAAGAAGGCATCGGCGAAGCCGATCCCGAGCGGCAGCTCCCAGAAGGCGGTGAAGGCCGGGCCGGCCGGCGAATTGACGAGCGCGACCGCCACGAGCGACATGAACAGCAACAGCACGCCGGTGGACGGCGCCCAGCTCGCGAAGTCGATCGCCGCGGAGTGCACGCGATGGCCGAGAGAGCCCAGCATCGCTTCCGACAGCGAGGACACGTCCCAGGGGCCGTCGTAGCGACGGCCGTTGATGAAGAACGTGGGCGTGACGCGCACGCCGCTCGCCCGCGAGCTCGCCACGTCGGCGTCCACCCGCGCGCGTCCGCGCTCCACGCCATCCTCGCCGTCCACGCCGAGCTCCTTCGCGACCGCGGCGAGATCATCCTCGGTGAGTGAGGCGGAGCGCGTCATGAGCTTGACGTGTGCCTCCCAGAAGGCCTCCTCGTCGGCCGCCGATTCGGCGATGTCGGCCGCCCGGCGCGCGATATCGCTGCCGGTGATGGGGCGCTGCCGGAATACGTAGCGAAGGCGGTCGCCGAAGCGGTCGCGCAGGCGGGCGATCTCTTCGTTGGCGGCCCGGCAATACGGGCAGGCATAGCTGCCGTACTCGACGAGCGTGATGTCGCCCGTGCTCCCGCCCAGCACGTGGTCGGAGGCGGTGTCGACCGGCCGGTCGAGGCGATTGACCTCGGCCGCTGCGCTCATCGCTGCCACTCCGGGTGAATCACGCCACGCAACGGCGCGCTATCGCACCCAGCGGACCTGGAAACCGACATCGATGCTCCCTTCGTAAGAGGAAATCATTCTATGTCATGCGGCCTGTCCTATCGCCGCCGCCGGCTTTGGCCTACAGCCTCGCCGCGTGACCGGCCCTAGCATCCGTTCCATCCCGACATTCCCCCTGCAGGAGATCCCATGAGTCTTGATCGCCGCGTCTACCTCGCCACCGCCCTCGTCGCGCTCGTGGCGGGTGGCGCCGTCTTCGCCGCCGCGCCCCACGATGCGTTCACCGCCTCGATGACGATCCATGTCGACGAAGGCGCGACGTCGATGCCGGCGCATCCCATGGCGGAGTCGGAGCCCGTGGCACCCGAGAGCATGCCTGCCGCCCCCGCCGAGCCTGGCCGCCACGGCCTGCAGATCGTCGATGGCGCCGAGGGGGGACTCGGCGTACGCGCGCCGGCCCCCGCCATCTGGCCGGTCGACCTGCGCCGCGAGATGCGTGGCGGCGAACCGGTTGTAGGAATGCTCCGATAGCACATCCGGACGGCCACGCCTGTCCCACACGGAGGTCGCCTCCGATGATGCGATCGTCATCAAGGTGAAACTCAGTTCAAGGTCTGTCGAGTCTTGTTCGCGCGACGCCGGCTTTGTCCGGCTCCACGCGACGCTATAAGCCAAAGGGCAAATGCGAAAGACC
>CALFEY010000405.1 GCA_937958295.1 uncultured Pseudomonadota bacterium | reverse complement strand
ACTTCCCCGGTGCGACGCGCCTGGTCGTGGCCGTGGCGGTGGCCGCCACGCTGGGGGCGCTGGCGCCCGCCGCCGACGCCGTCACGCTCCGCTGGGCGGGGCGCGGCGACATGCAGACCACCGACCCGCATTCGCAGAACGAGAACCTCACCAACAACATCAACAGCCTCGTCTACGAATTCCTCGTGCAGCGGGACAAGAAGCTCGGCCTCACGCCCTCGCTCGCCGAATCGTGGACCCAGGTCAATCCCACGACGTGGCGCTTCAAGCTGCGCCCGGGCGTGAAGTTCCACGATGGCACACCGTTCACCGCCGACGACGTGGTATTCAGCTACGAGCGCGCCAAGGCCGACACGTCGCAGCTGCGGGCCTACGCCAACGCCGCCGGCGCGGTGAAGAAGATCGACGACCTCACCGTGGAATTCGTCACCAACGGCCCCAACCCGATCATGCTGGAGCACGTGGCCACGATCAACATCATGTCGAAGGCCTGGTGCGAGAAGAACAAGTGCCAGAAGCCGCAGAACTTCGCGGGCAAGGAGGACATGATCACGGCGCGCGAGGCCAACGGCACCGGTCCCTACTCGCTGGTATCGCGCCAGCCCGACGTGAAGACGGTGCTAAAGAAGAATCCCAACTGGTGGGGCATCAAGGCGGGCCTGTTCGACGGCAACATCGACGACGTCGTGTACACACCCATCGTCTCCGACGCCACGCGCGTGGCAGCGCTCATCTCCGGCGAGGTCGACATCATCAACGACCCGCCGCCGCAGGACGTGCCGCGCCTTTCGCAAACGCCGAACATCAAGGTCATCGAGGGCGTGGAGCAGCGCATCGTGTTCCTCGGCCTCGACCAGGCGCGCGACGAGCTCCTCTACTCGAGCGTCAAGGGCAAGAATCCGCTGAAGGACAAGCGCGTGCGTCAGGCGCTGTACCAGGCGATCGACATCGAGACGATCCACAAGAACACCATGCGCGGCCTGTCGCAGGTCACGGGAGCCATCCTGCCGTCGCCGCTGACCTCCACCCCCGCCATCGAGAAACGCCTGCCGTACAACCGCGACGCCGCCAAGAAGCTCCTCGCCGACGCGGGCTACCCCAACGGCTTCGAGATCACGCTCGACTGCCCCAACAACCGCTACGTCAACGACGAGCGCATCTGCCAGGCGGTGGCCGCGATGTGGTCGCAGATCGGCGTGGCCACCAAGGTCAACGCCATGCCGCGCGCGCTCTATTTCCCCAAGCTCGAGAAGACGGACACCAGCGCCTACATGCTGGGCTGGGGCGGCGCCTCCACCGACGCCATCTTCACCCTGCAGCCCGTGCTGTCCACGTGGAACGGCAAAGGCGACGGCGACTTCAACTACGGCCGCTACAGCAATCCCAAGCTCGACGAGCTCACGGCCAAGGTCAAGGTCGAGATGGATCCGAAGAAGCGGCTCGAGGCCATCCACGGGGCCCTTCAGGCGCAGAACGACGAGGTCAACCTCATCCCGTTGCACCGGCAGGTGATCCCGTGGGCGTCGCGCAGCAGCGTCACCACGGTCCATCGCGCGGACAACAACGTCACGCCTAACTGGACCACCCTCAAGTAGCCGCGTCGCGCGCGCGAGAAAAAGGGGCCGCCACCGCGGCCCCTTTTTGCTTGGTGCATCGCGCGGATTCACGCGGATCAGGCCTTGTCCGGCGGCACCGGCATCACCTGCGGATCGGGAATGGCCAGGTCATACGACGTGCAACTCAGGACATGGGTGACCGGCAGCGTCGGCACCGTCGGATTGGGGACCTTGACGCTGAGCGCGGAGGTCATGTCGCCGGTCACGCTGCGCCGCCATGCCGTGAGATTGGGCACCTGCACCCCCTGACCCGCGAAGCGCGTCTCGATGAAGCGCAGCATCGAGGTGTGGTCGAACGTGTCCAAGCATACGAAGCCGCCGCGGCTGTACGGTGAGATCACGAGCATGGGGACGCGAAAGCCGAGACCTATCGGCTTGTCGGCCTGGTCCGCCGACGGCAGCGGCAGGCAGGCGCTCGCCGGCTTCGTCGAGGTAATGAATTCGCCGGGCGTGCCGGGAGGCGGCCCCGGCGGTGCGACGTGATCGAAGAATGCACCGTTCTCGTCGTAGGTCAGGAAGAGCACCGTGGAAGCCCACTTGTCCGGCTGCGCCGTGAGCGCGGCGAGCACCCGCGCCATCTGCTTCATCCCGGCCTGCGGCGAGTTCGTGGCGTGCTCGCTGCTCGCGAAATCGGTGAGCACCCACGACACCGCGGGCAACGTGCCGTTGGCCGCATCGTTCAGGAAATCGTCGAACGTTGGCGCGACGCCCTTGGCATACATCGGGTTGCCGGGCGTGTTGGCATACGACTTGAAGTACGGCGTGGAGCCGTAAGGCGCGAAGGTATTGGTGCCATAGAACTTCCACGACACGCCGGCGGCCTCGAGCACATCGGGCATGGTCGGCCACGTGAAAGCGCCCTCGAGGCAGCTGTCGCCCACGGGTGCGCATCCCTGCAGGCAGGAGCTGCTCATCGTCGCGAGCAGCGGGCCGCCCTGCGTGCCGGCGGGATCGAGCGTTGCCGACAGCCAGTAGAGGGGATTGGAATCGGTGGGGCCCATCACCGAGCAGTGATACGCATCGCAGATGGTGAAGGCGTTGGCCAGTGCGCAGCTGCCAACGAGGTCACGCGCTGCGCGGCGAGAGCGACCCCACGTAGCGTGTGGCCCAGGCGGCCACCACGATGCTCACTCCCACGACGAGCGCCAGCATGAGCCACTGCGTCGAGGAAGGCGCGAGGCAGGCGCCGCGCACGGCCTCCAGCACGAGGCCGGTTCATCCCGGCCTGCGGCGAGTTCGTGGCGTGCTCGCTGCTCGCGAAATCGGTGAGCACCCACGACACCGCGGGCAACGTGCCGTTGGCCGCATCGTTCAGGAAATCGTCGAACGTTGGCGCGACGCCCTTGGCATACATCGGGTTGCCGGGCGTGTTGGCATACGACTTGAAGTACGGCGTGGAGCCGTAAGGCGCGAAGGTATTGGTGCCATAGAACTTCCACGACACGCCGGCGGCCTCGAGCACATCGGGCATGGTCGGCCACGTGAAAGCGCCCTCGAGGCAGCTGTCGCCCACGGGTGCGCATCCCTGCAGGCAGGAGCTGCTCATCGTCGCGAGCAGCGGGCCGCCCTGCGTGCCGGCGGGATCGAGCGTTGCCGACAGCCAGTAGAGGGGATTGGAATCGGTGGGGCCCATCACCGAGCAGTGATACGCATCGCAGATGGTGAAGGCGTTGGCCAGTGCGCAGCTGCCAACGAGGTCACGCGCTGCGCGGCGAGAGCGACCCCACGTAGCGTGTGGCCCAGGCGGCCACCACGATGCTCACTCCCACGACGAGCGCCAGCATGAGCCACTGCGTCGAGGAAGGCGCGAGGCAGGCGCCGCGCACGGCCTCCAGCACGAGGCCGGTGGCCACGAAGGCCGGCACCGTACGCAGGTCGTAGCGCAACAGGAGCCAGCCGAAGGCAAAGGTAGACGCGCCTTCGATGGCACCCTTCGCAAGCGACTGCGCGAGATCGGAGCCTGCGAGCACGCCGGGGGCCGCGCTTGCGAGCACGAGTACCGCGCACACGAGGGCGAGGCGGCGCGTCCACCCGGCCGTGGCCTGCGTGAGCAGGGCGAGGAAGAAGAGCGTGAGGGCGGAGGCCGGAATCACGGTGAGCCCGGTAAACATCACGCGCAGCCATGGCCACGCGGGGGCGGCGTCGCTCACGTCGGGCCAGATCGGCATCGCTGGCGCCGCCAGCGCCCCGAGGAACGCCGCGATGCCGGCCGTGGCGAGCGCGGCCATCACGCCGCAGGCCCACGCGGGCAGGCGGCCAGCGAGCGTGCCCCGCGGCGCCAGCCGCGCATAGTGAACGCCGATACCCGTGACGAGCCCGAGAAGCAGCGCGACGATCACCCCTGCCGCGGCCACGCCGAGGAGCGCGGTCGCCACCTGGTTGGCGAGCGGCTCCGCGGTACTCAACGCGAACGCCCGCGACGGCAACGTGTTGAGGGTGGTGCCGAGCACGGCGACAAAGGCGAGCGCCGCCATCGATTTGAATGCGCGCGCGTCGTAGCGCCGCCGGCTCCATGCCACCCCGGCGTAGACGAGCACGCCGACCGCGAGTGCCGCCACGATGCCGCCCGCGACGAGTCGCGCGAGCTGGCGCAGGCCGTCGCGCTCCTCTTCCGCGCGCAGCCAGGCCTCCGGTACGTAGAGCGAGCGGCCAGAGGAGACCACTTCGTCTCCGGCGAGGGCCACCTGCACGCGGGCTTCCCCACCCTTGCCCACGTTCACACGCGGATCGGCATACGCAAACACCCAGTCGCGACGCGCCGGCCGCTCGCTCTGGTCGGCACCGCGCGCGACGAGCCCGACCGCGGTGTCGCCAAATTGCGCGGCAAGGGTGGCATCGGCGATCACCTGCGCCGCGGCACGATCTAGGCGTGCGCCCGCGCGATCCTCCGGCAGGCGGTGCACCACCTGCCGCACCTTGCCGTCGCCTGCCACCGTGACGCGCCACTCCTCCGCGCGCTCGGCCACGGTGCCCTCGAAGCGCGCGAAGCGCACATCCCACAGCGGAGGTGCCAGCGCGTTGCCCACAAGCCCGCGATAGGCTTCGGGGCCGGCCTCCGTCCACACGAATTCGTGCCAGCGGCGCTGGGTGCCGTCCTCCAGCGCCGAGCGGGGATGGGCGAGCCGCCGCCATTCCGGGGCGAGAGTGATGCCCCGGGCCGCCAGCGCCTGCTCGGCCGCGGCGATGGCCTCTGCCCGCGACAGCGACAGCGGCGGCGCGTCCGCCCGCAACGGCGTCATGAGGCCCCATGCGACGAGCCCTAGCACACCGAGCACCGGCAGCGCGCGCTGCAGCGCCGGCGCGTACCGTTGCGCCGGATCGCGCCTGGGGGCGGCCACGGCAGCAGCCACCGGCGCGGACGCAATCGCCGCGCCTGACCACCACGCGGCGTTGCGCAACGCCGCGGGCAACTCGCCGAAGGCGCCGACCTGCACGCGACGCAGCAGCACGATGCCGAGCGGCAGCAACCCTGCGACGAACACCACGCCCCGCTGCACGGCGGCGTAGGGCGTGTCCATGAGGAAGACCGGGATCGACATCAGCACCAGGTCGAACACCGCATGCAGGATCATCGTGGGCACGAGACCGTAGCGGAGGAAGATCGCGGCCCACACGAGCGAGGGCAGGATGAGCTCGACGAGCCGCGAGTAGGCGGGAAAGCCCGGATAATTCGCGTGCGCCGCGCCGAACACCACGGCCTGCAGGACGAACGCCACTGCGATGCCGGCATTGCGATGGCCGAAGCGCGCCCCCACGAGCGCGCCGAGCGCGAGCGGGATCGCACGGAACAGGCATTCCTCCATCATGCCCGCCTGCAGCGCCGAGGCGATGGGGCCGATCGCCGGGAACCACGAAGCGAGGATGTTCGGATCGGTGAGCTGCTCGGAGGGCTGCCACCATCCCAGCCAGCGATTGGTGGCGTAGTAGAAAGCCGCGACGAAGGCCAGCTCGAGCGGGACGAAGAGATAGCCGCCGAGCGTGCGACCCGCCACTGCGCGCGTGCCCGCCGCCTCGCGCGACCACACGCGCCACAGCTGCGGATGCTCTGCGAAGGCCTGGCGCGACAGCCCTTCCGCGGCCATGAACACCAACCCCAGCGCCAGACCGCCGCCCACGAGCGCGAAGGCGGCCATGCCGAACTGCTCCACCCAGAAGCTCGACGCGTCGTGCGCCGTATTGAAGCCGAACCAGGCCGTGGGGATCTGCGCAAGCATGGACAGCGCCCCCAGCCCCGCGACGACGAAGCCCGCCTTGAGGGCCGGACGCACCGCGAGCTGCCCCTTGCGCAGCAGCCACAGCGCCCCTATCACGCAGCCGAAGAGTCCGTACACGATCCCCGCGACGACGCTCGCGACTTCCGCGATGGTGTTGTTGGTGCTGCGCATCTCCCGATAGCGCCGCTCGAACGACTCCGGGACATGGAAGACCGGGTCCACGGCGGTGAGCTCGTCGCCGCTCACCACGAGCTCGAGGCGGATGCGCGCCTCGCCGAGCTTGTCCCCGCGCTCGAAGACGAACTGGTGATCCACGCGCCCCGCCGGGCGTGTCTGCTGCGCCTGGTCCTGCAAGGTGTAGGGCGTAAGGTCCACGCCCCAGTCGCGCGTCGCGCGATCCTTGGCCAGCGCAAGGGCGGCGGTGGCATCGAGCGCCATCGTCTTGGGGTCGCGCACGTAGGTGTCCGGGAGGCGGCGCACGAAGCCGTTCACCGTGCCGTCGGGGCGGAAGGCAATCGAGGCCTCCTCGATCACGCCCGGATGGAACAGCCGCACTTCCCACCAGTACGGTGCGTACAGACCACCGGTGACGAGCCGCGCGAAGGCCTCCTTGCCGCCCCCTTCGAGCTCGACATAGCTTTGCGCCTGCGTGTCCTGGTTGAAGACCGTGGCCTGACGCCCCCCCGGGAGGACCAGCCCACGGCTCGCCGCGAGCTCGCGCGCCTTGGCGATGGCGGCGTCGCGGGTCAGCGTGATCTCCAGATTCACGATGGGCATCGCCTGCGCGAAGAGCTTCCACGCCGCGACGGCGCACGCGAGCGCGAGCGCGGCGAAGACGATCCAGAACGCCGGGCGTCGGTCCCACCCGCTCACGACCGCGCCTCCCCGCCGCGTGCCACGCCTTACGACTTCAGCGCAACGAGGACCTCGTCGAGCATCTTCTTGGCATCGCCGAACAGCATCCGGTTGTTGTCCTTGTAGAAAAGCGGGTTGTCCACTCCGGCGTAGCCCGACGCCATGCTGCGCTTCATCACGATGGAGTTCTT
>CALFEY010000404.1 GCA_937958295.1 uncultured Pseudomonadota bacterium | reverse complement strand
GTCATGAGCGACGCGACCACGATCCCCGATCCGATCGCCGCCGGGCTCGCCCGCGGCTGGAAGGTGATCGATGCCTCGCGTGCGGAGCGCGACCTCGTCCTCGAGGCCGACGTCGCGATCGTGGGCACCGGAGCGGGCGGCGGTACCGCGGCGGAGCTCCTCACCGCCTCGGGCCTGTCGGTGGTGCTGCTCGAGGAAGGGCCGCTGCGCTCCTCGCGCGACTTCAACCTGCGCGAGGCCACCACCTATCCTGACCTGTACCAGGAGTCGGCCGCACGCAAGACGCGCGACCACGCTATCACGATCCTCCAGGGACGCTGCGTAGGGGGCGGCACCACCGTCAACTGGACGAGCTCGTTCCGCACGCCGCCCGCGACGCTCGCGTTCTGGCAGCGCGAGTACGGCCTCGCCGACGTGTCCGAAGACTCGATGGCACCATGGTTCGAGCGCATGGAGCAGCGGCTGTCGATCGCGCCCTGGCCGGTCGCGCCCAACGCCAACAACGCGGCGCTGGGTCGCGGTGCCGCCAGGCTCGGCATCGTCGCGCAGACGATACCGCGTAACGTGAAGGGTTGCTGGAACCTGGGCTACTGCGGGTTGGGGTGCCCCACCAATGCCAAGCAGTCCATGCTCGTCACCACGATCCCCGCGGCGCTCGATCGCCATGCGACGCTCGTCACGCGCGTGCGCGCCGACCGCTTCGTGCTCGCGGGGGACGAGGTGAAGGCGATCGAGGGCCGCGCCATGGACGCGAGCGGAAGCGTGCCGTCGCAGCGCAAGGTGAGCGTGCGCGCGCGCGCCTTCGTGAGCGCGGCGGGTGCCATCGGCACACCGGCGCTGCTCCTGCGCAGCGCGCTGCCCGATCCGCACGCGCTGGCGGGCAAGCGCACATTCCTGCACCCCGTGGTGCTCTCCGCCGCTGCGATGCCCGAGATCATCGACGGCTTCGCCGGCGCGCCGCAATCGCTCTTCTCCGATCACTTCCAGGACACGCAGCCGCTCGATGGCCCGGTGGGCTTCAAGCTCGAGGTGCCGCCGCAGCAACCGCTCCTGACCGCGGTGACGCTCACGAGCGACGGTGTCCGCCATGCCCGCTGGATGCACGACTATCGCCGCCTGCAAGTAGTCATCGCCCTGCTGCGCGACGGCTTCCATCCCGACAGCCCCGGCGGGCAGGTCCACCTGCGCGACGATGGCACGCCCGTGCTCGACTACCCGTTGACGTCGTATCTGTTCGACGGCGTGCGACGCGCCTTCGTGGCGATGGCCGAGATCCAGTTCGCGGCCGGCGCGCTACAGGTGTCGCCCGGTCACGGCTCGCCCGTCCCCTTCACCACGCTCGCGCAGGCGAAGTCCGGCATCGCCGCGCTCGACCTGCGCCCGCTCGTCACGCGGGTGGTATCCGCGCATGTGATGGGCGGCGCCCCGTTCGGCCCCGACCCGCGCCGGTCCGTCGTCGACGTCCACGGTCGCCACCATCACCTGCGCAATCTCTTCGTGTGCGACGGCTCGATCTTCCCCACGTCGATCGGCGCGAATCCGCAGCTGTCGATCTACGGCTTCGCAGCGCGGATCGCGAGCGGCCTCGCCATCGCGCTTTAGTGTGACTGCTCTAGGGATGCGCCCGTACATTGGAAATCGAGGCGGGACCGCGTCGCGGTCGTGCCATCCCTGCTAAGGAGACATCATGCGCAACACCGATATCCGCAACCTTCCCGTGGCCGGCGCCGTGCGCCAGGCTTCGCGTCAGATCTGGCTCGCCGGACTGGGCGCCGCAGCGATGACTCGCGACTGGGCCGAATCCGGCGCGGCGCCGATGTTCCGCGCCCTCGTGAAGGAAGGCACCCTCGTCGAAGCCCGCACGATCCGCCAGGTGGGCGATCGCTTCGAGACCTCGTTCACCAAGGCCAACTCGGCGTGGCGCCGCGCGCGTGCGGCCGTGCAGTCGGGCGTGCGCGAGGCGGCGGGCTCGGCGGTGGCGCTTGTGCAGAACACCCTGCCGAAGTCGCTGCCGAGCGTTAAGCTGCCGGCGATGCCGGGCAGCGCGCCCGCGCGCAAGACGGCAAGCAAGCGCACCGTCAAGACCGTGACCAAGGCACGGACCGCGCGCACGGCTAAGCGGAGCGTTCGCGGCAAGGCTCGCGCCGCCAAGTAGTTCTCGGCTACCATTGCGCGCGAACGGGACGGTCCTGCAAACGTCAAAGTCCCGTCGACGGGCGCCCGGCTCCAAGGGCGCCTCGCAACGCCAATGAGGAGCCACATGCCGGAGCAGCCTCGGTCCGGACGCGCATCGCGCGGCCGAACCCGTCGTCGCGTCGCGGAAACCGCCCTCCCGGGCCACACGCACGGGACCGGCGGGCGTGTCCGGGCCCATCCCAAGCCGAGGATCGGGCTCGCCCTTGCGGGTGGCGGCCCCCTCGGCGGCATCTACGAAGTCGGCGCCTTGCTCGCGCTCGCCGACTCGCTCGATGGACTCGACCTCAACGATCTGGACGTCTACGTGGGCGTGTCCTGCGGCGGATTCGTGGCCGCAGCGCTGGCCAACGGCATCTCGCCCGCGCAGATGTACCGCCTGTTCATCGACGACGGCGCCGACGCCGCGCTCAAGCCCGAGATCTTCCTGCGGCCGGCCTTCGGCGAGTTCGCGCGCTGCCTCACCGCCTTTCCCGGCCTCGCCGCCCGCGCCACGTTCCAGTACCTGCGCGATCCCTTTCACCGGGGCATGGCCCAATCCTTCGCCACGCTCGCCAGGGCCCTGCCCACCGGCCTCTTCGACAACCGCGCGATCGATCGCTTCCTCGCCCGCCTCTTCGCCGCCCCCGGGCGCTCGAACGACTTCCGCAAGCTGCGCGCAAAGCTCTTCCTCGTGGCCACCAACCTCGATACCGGCATGTCGGTCACGTTCGGTCCGGGATCACACGAGCGCGTGCCCATCTCCCGCGCGATCGAGGCCTCGAGCGCCCTGCCGGGCCTGTTCCCGCCGGTGGAGATCGAGGGCGGCCACTACGTGGACGGTGCGCTCAACAAGACACTGCATGCCTCCGTCGCCCTCGACGAAGGTGTCGGCCTCTTGCTGTGCGTGAACCCGCTGGTGCCCTTCGACGCCAGTGCCGCCCAGCACCACGGCATGCCGCGCGTGGACCGGGTGACGGGCGGCGGCCTGCCGCTCGTCCTGAACCAGACGTTCCGGGCCGTGATCCACTCGCGCATGCAGGTCGGCATGGAGCGCTACGCTCGGCAGTATCCGCACGCGGACCTCGCGCTCTTCGAGCCGGCCCGCGAGGATGCCGACATGTTCTTCGCCAACATCTTCAGCTACCGCCAGCGGCGACGCCTGTGCAGCATTGCCTTTGCCACTACGCGGCGGAACCTGTTGGCCCGCGCCGACGTCCTCGGCCCGCTGCTGCGCCGCCACGGCATCGCTCTGCGGCGCGAGCGGCTGGCCGACCCCAACCGCGACATCGCGGCGGCGCTGACCGACCCGCGACCGCTCCACCACGATCCCGCCCCGCGCAGCGTGCGCCAGGCCGCGCGCGAGCTCACGCATACGCTGGACCATCTCGAGCGCGCCGTGGCGGCGGCGCGCTGAAGCGGCAGGCGGTCTCGGCGATGGCGGAGCGCAAATCCCCGCGCCGGACGCGCGAGCGCATCCTGGAGACGAGCCTCGCGCTCTTCAATCGCGAAGGCGAGCCCCACATCACGACGGCCGACATCGCCGACGAGATGAACATCAGCCCTGGCAACCTGTACTACCACTTCCGCAACAAGGACGAGATCATCGGCGAGCTGTACGACGCCTACGAGGCGACGGTCGCGCCACTGCTCGCGGTCCCGGCCGATGCCCCGCCCGAGGTGGAGGACCTGTGGTTCCTCCTGCACGTGCTCTTCGAGCGCATGGCGGACTATCGGTTCCTGTATCGGGACCTGGACGAGATCACGTCGCGCAACCGCAAGCTCGCGGTCCGCTTCGCCGACCTCCTGCGCCGGCTCGAGCGCGCGGTGCTAGGCCTGTGCCGCAGCCTCGTGCAGGCCGGGCGCATGACGGCAAGCGAGCGGGAAATCGGCGCGCTCGCCGCCAATGCCTCTCTCGTGTGCAGCTACTGGATGTCGTGGCAGCGCGTGGGAGGCGCCCACGGCGATGGCCTCAATCCGGACCGTGCCGCCTATAACGTGCTCGCGCTGTTCGCGCCGTTCCTCGCAGGCACGGACCGTGCGCTCCTCGAGCGCATCGGCGAAGGCTATCTCGCGCAACCCTAGGACCCGAAGGAGGACAGCATGGCCGGCAACTGGGTGAAATTTCCGCACGCGGACAAGGCGTACGTCTACGACGCAGCAGCGCTCAAGAAGAAATGGGCGCGGCTGCACAAAGGCGACGGCGAGCCGTTCCCCAAGGACGCTGCCGTCGCCGCGGCGTGGCAGGCCTTTCACGCTGGCGATTTCGCCGAGGCGGTCAAGGCCGGCAAGGCGGCGGGCGGCCCGGGCCGCAACGCCGCCGTCAAGGCGCAGGTGGTCTACGCGCACTACCTCGAGAAGACCGACAAGGCAAAGGTCGCGCTCCTGGAAGAGGCCGCGGGGATGGCCGACGCGCGGCGGCAGGAAGCGCCCAAGGATG
>CALFEY010000403.1 GCA_937958295.1 uncultured Pseudomonadota bacterium | reverse complement strand
GATCCACTTCCCGCTCGAAGAGCGCGTGCTCGCCCACCTTCTGCGCACCGCCGCCACGGCGCAGCCCGACCATCCGTTCATCCTCCATCGCGACGAGACGTACACCTACGCCGACGTCGAGCGGATGACCAATGCCCTGGCCGCAGGCCTGCGGGGGTTCGGCGTCACCCGGGGCTCGCGCGTGGCCCTGCTCCTCGACAATAGCCCCCGTTACATCCTGACGCTGTTCGCCGTGGCCAAGCTCGGCGCGCTCAACGTGCCGATCAACACCGCCTCGCGCGGGGACCTGCTGCGTTACTACCTCACCGATGCCGAATGCACGCACGCGGTCGTGCAGGACACCTACCGCGGCGTTCTCGCCGAGGCCTGGCCCGAGATGGCCATTCCCGTGGCCACGGTCCGCTCCGAAGGCACCGCCGCGTCTGCCGGCGCCACATGGGACGACCTGCTCGCCGACGGCCACCGCGCTCGCGAGGGCGGCGTCGATCACGTGGCTCAAGCCTGGGAGCCTTGGCTCATCCTCTACACCTCCGGGACCACCGGACCGTCGAAGGGCAGCGTGTGCCCGCAGGCGCACTCCCTCACCATCGGCCGCACGCAGGCCACGCGCATGGACCTGACGCCGCAGGACCGGATGTACACCTGCCTGCCGCTCTTCCACGGCAACGCGCTCAACTACTCCACCCTCACCGCACTATGGGGTCGCTCCACCATTGCGTTGGAGACGCGCTTCTCGGCAAGCCGCTTCTGGCCCGACATCCACCGCTATCGCGCCACCCAGTTCAACGCGATGATGATCGTCACGAGCATCCTCGAGAAGCAACCCGTGACGGACCTCGAGCGCGACAACCCCGTGCGCATCGCCGTGCTGGTGCCGCCACCATCCAACCGGCGCGAGCTGGAGGCCCGCTGGGGCCTGTCGATCCTGTCGCAGTACGCGATGTCGGAGGCCTGCCCCCTCTCCGTGCTGGGCGCGGGCGAGGCCTATGACAAGCCGCGCACGTCGGGACGCGTGGCGCCCAACATCGAGCTGCGGATCGTGGATGAGAACGACATCGAGGTCCCGCGCGGAGCCGCCGGCGAAGTCGTGATCCGCACGCGCGAGCCGTGGACCATGATGACGCGCTATTACAACAAGCCGGAGGCCACGGCCAACGTCTTCCGCAACCTGTGGTTCCACACCGGGGACCGCGCCTACCTCGATCCGGACGGCTACCTCTTCTTCGTCGATCGGGTCAAGGACGCCATCCGCCGCCGCGGCGAGAACATCTCCGCCTACGAGATCGAGTTGGTCCTCAAGGGCCATGCCGGCATCACCGAAGTGGCGGCCGTGCCCGCGCCGAGCGATCTCGGCGAAGACGAGGTGGTGGTGTTCGTGGTGCGCGCCGATCCGGCACTCACCGAGCGCGACGTGGTGCTCTACGCGGTCGCGAACATGGCGTACTACATGGTGCCGCGCTATGTGCAGTTCGTGACGGAGCTGCCGAAGACGCCCTCCGAAAAGGTGAGCAAGGTTCCCTTGCGCGAAACGGCGAAGACATCCTACAAATCCATGTGGGACCGCGAAGCCCACGGCCTTGCGGTCGACCGCTTCAGCGCGGCCCGCCTCTTGGGCAACGCCGCCGACAAGGCTACGGCCGGAACGACCGGATGACCTCGCGCCAGTCCGGCAGGCCCATGCCCTGGGAGATCTTCTCGGCCGCGGCCACCGCATGTTCGATGGCGGCCTTCTTGCGCGTGCGATAACGCACGCCGGGCATGCCCACCGTGACGCAGCCGAGCAGCGAGCGGTCGACGCCGAAGATCGGCGTGGCCACACCGTAGGCGTCGTCGACGATCTCCTCCTCGTTCACGGCGTAGCCATCGCGGCGCACGTCCTCCAGGAGGCGGCGCAGGCGCGCGCGGTCGGTGACCGTGTGCGCCGTGAATGCCTGCAGCGCATCGGGACCGAGCACGCTGTCGAGCTGCGAAGGGGGCACCTTGAAGGCGAGGAAGATGCGTCCGGGACTCGTGCAATGCAGGGGACGCAGCGTGCCCATCGGAAAGCGCGTCATCACGCCGAAACCCGCCTCCACCGTATCGGCGTAGGCGATCCCCTTGGCCTGGCAGACCCCGAGGTAGACGTTCTCGCCGGTCTGCGCGGCGAGCTCCTCGAGCACGGGCCGCGCGACCCGCGTGAGCTGCAGACCCGCGCGCACGCGCCCGGCGAGGAGCGCCAGGCCCGGGCCCTGGATGTAGCGGCGCTCCGGCCCGACCGCGCTTACGTAGTCGTAGTTCACGAGCTGCTGGAGCAGCGCATGCGCGGAGCTCGTGGGCACCCCGAGCTGGCGCGCGATCTCGATGCCGCGCATGGGCTCGCTCTGGGAGGCGATGAGCTCCAGCACCCGGAGGACCCGCCCCACCGTGCGCGCGCCCTCGCTCGCCGCTGCCGCGGGCTTGGTCTTACCGCGCGCGACCGGCGTGTCCGCCTTGCCGGCAGCGGGACGTGTGGACGGGACTGCCGCCTTGGCGGCGGCAGCCTTAGCAGTGCTCGCGGAGGATTTGGTCAACGGTCGATTCGCAGGGTCGCTATCGCGTCCTCGTCGAGCGTGACGCCGAGCCCGGGCTGATCGGAAACGCGAACGGCGCCATTGTCCACGCGCAGCGGCGCTTCGACAACGTCCGCCGCAAATGCGCCGGTGACGCCCACCGCGAAGGGCCCGTGCAGGAGCTCGCCGGGCCATGCCGCCGCGAGATGCAGCACGGAGGCGGTGGCCACGCTGGTGCTGGGATGATTGCCCGGGTAGATGCGCATCCCGGCGGCGTCGGCGATCGTCCACAGCTTGCGCATGTTGAAGATGCCGCCGTTCTTGGCCACCTTCGTCTGCAGCACCGTAGCGGCGCGGCGGGCGATGATCGCGAGCAGGTCCTGCGGCGAGGACAGCGATTCATCGGCCATGATCGGGATCGCCACGCGCCGCGCGAGCTCGGCGAGGCCCTCGATGTCGTCGGGCGCCACCGGCTGCTCGGCGGCATCGATGTCGAATGGCTCGATCCGCCGCAAGAGCGCCAGGGCGGCATCGAAGCCCAGGCTCGCGTTGGCATCCACGCGCAGGATCGCCTCGGGAAAGCGCTCGCGCAGCCGGCGCACGAGCTTGACCTCGCTGCCCGGATCGATGCCGATCTTGATCGTGAAGCTCGTAAAGCCGCGGGCGGCGAACTCCTCCGCGCCCGCGACCGTCTCCTCGAGCGTGGGCTTGATCGTGAGCACCGCGCACGCACCGAGCTCGTCGCGGCAGCGCCCCCCGAGCAACGTGTGCACCGGTACGCCAAGAAGCTTGCCGGCGAGGTCGTAGAGCGCGTCGCCGATCGGCGCCTTCGCGTAGTACGAGTGATACAGCGCCGCGTCGAGGTCGTGCATGATCGCGGCGATCGCGAAGGGCGACCGGCCCACCACCTGGGGCGCGAGCAGGCCGTCGATGGCGGCGGTGAGGCTGCCGATCGTCTCGCTGCTGCCCAGGCGGCGCCAGGCCTGGGTCTCGCCCACACCGGTCACGCCGGCGTCGGTGTGCAGGCGCACGAGGAGATTCTCCGACGAGGGCCGGGCCCCGCCGCTGGCAATCTTGAACGGCACGCGGAACGGAACGCGTATCGGAATGGTCTCCACGCGCGTGATCCTGATCGGCGGGAGGGCGGAGGCGCGGGCGGCGAGCGCTTCGCGGCTCGCCTGCGTCACGCCGCCGGGCGGAAGCGGATCGTTCATGCGGATTCTCCTTGCGGCGCGCGCCGGCGCGCCTCGTAGTCGGCGATGGCGTCGCCATGGTCCAAGAGGTAGGCGAGCTCGTCCATGCCGCGCACGAGAAGATCGCGCACGAAGGGCTCGACAACGGGCGCAAAGCCGATGTCCGTCCCCGCGAGCGTCACGCGGTCCCCCGGCAAGTCGATGGTGAGTGCAGCCTCTGGATCGGCAGCGACCGCGGCGGCGAGCCGGGTATGCACCTGTGCGGGCACCGCCAGCGCGAGCATGCCGTTCTTGGCGCAGTTATTGGCGAAGGTCTCGTTGAACGAGGCAGCCACAACCGCACGGAAGCCTCCGGCGTCGAGCGCCCAGGCCGCCGCCTCGCGCGAGCTGCCGCAGCCGAAGTTGGGGCCGGCGAGCAGGATCGAGCGCCCGCTCATGCGCGGATCGTTGAGCACGAACGACGGATCCTCGCGCCGGTTGGCGAACAGCGCCCGCGCCAGCGCGGCGTTGCCCTGCACGTTCACGTACTGCGAGGGGATGATCTGGTCGGTGTCGATGTTGGCGGCGAGCAATGGCACCACCGCCGAGGTGAGAACCGTAAAGGGGCGCATCGCTTTGTTCAGCCTCCAGCGTGTTGACGTTCCAGACAGGGCCGCGGGTCGGCGACGCGCCCCGCCAGCGCGGAGGCCGCAGCCGTGACCGGGCTCATGAGGAGCGTGCGCGTGCCGGGACCCTGGCGACCCTGGAAATTGCGATTGCTGGTGCTGGCGACGAACTCGCCGGGGCGGGCGACTTCATCGTTCATCGCCACGCACAGGCTGCATCCTGGAACGCCCCATTCGCCCCCCGCCGCGCGGACGATGTCGGCAATCCCCTCGCGCTCCGCCGCCCGGCGTACGGCCTGCGAGCCAGGTACCACGAGCAGCCGCACGTTCGCCGGCACGCGCCCGGTGCGCAGCACGGACGCGGCGGCCCGGAGGTCGTCCAGCCGGGAGTTGGTGCAGGAGCCAATGAAGACGGTGCCCACGGCGATCGATGTCACGGCGCGCCCCGGAGCGAGCTGCATGTAGTCGAGGGCGGCGGCGAGCTCCCGCTGGCCTTCCGGCGTGGCGCTGTCGGCCGGATCGCCCACCCGCCCGGTCACTGCCACGCCCATCGCAGGGGTGGTACCGAAGGTGACCATCGGGGCCACATCGCCGGCATCGAAGCGCACCACGCGGTCGTGGATCGCCCCCTCGTCGGAGACAAAGCCGCGCCAGCGTACGCACGCGGCCTCGAACGCAGCGCCCGACGGCGCGAACGGCCGGCCGCGCAGGTACTCGAACGTGACGTCGTCGGGCGCGACGAGCGCGGCGCGGGCGCCGATCTCGGCCCCCATGTTGCACAGCGTGAGGCGGGCCTCCATCGACATCGCGCGCACGGCCGCACCGCCGAACTCCACGGCGTGGCCCACGCCGAGGTCGATGCCGTGGCGGGCGATGAGCGCGAGGATCACGTCCTTGGCGCAGACGCCGGGGCGCAGCGTGCCTTCGATGCTCACCAACATCGTCTTCGCGCGCCGCTGCAGGGTGCATTGCGTGGCCAGCGCATGCAACACCTGCGTGGTCCCGATGGCGAGCGGCAGGGCCCCCATGGCGCCGAGGGTGGTGGTGTGGCTGTCGGCGCACGCCACCGTCATCCCCGGCTGCACGAGCCCGAGCTCGGGGCCGATCACGTGCACGATGCCCTGGTGTTCGTGGTCCGGGCCGTACACCCGGATGCCGTGGCGCTCGCAGGCGGCGACGAGCCCTGCTACCACGTCCACGGCCGGCGCGGGTCCGCTGCGCGCCACGGTGAACGACGTGCGGGTGGGCAGACAATGATCGGTGGTGCCCACCGCCCGCGCGGGATCGCGCACACGCAGGCTCTGCTCGTCGAGCATGCGGAAGGCGCGATGATAGGTGCCGTCGTGCAGCAAATGCAGGTCGACGTACAGCACGGCCGGATGTCCCGGCCGCTGCGCGACCACATGCGCGCTCCATAGCTTGTCGTATAGCGTGGTGGCCATCGATGCTCCTCGTTGCCGGGCCTTGCGTGCGAGGCGGGTTCGCAGCGTGCGCAGCGCATGCCGCGGCGTTGACATACCCGCTCTTCGCACCCTAATATTCCGTATTATGACACGCATCCATAATTCTGAAAGCCAGGCCGACAAGCCCGGCGGCCGTCCCGGCAGCTTCCGCGTCATCGACTTCACCCGCTACATGCCAGGCCCCGTGGCAAGCCGCCTGCTGGCGGACCTGGGCGCCGACGTGATCAAGGTCGAGAATACCCGCACGGGCGACGCCACCCGCGGCTTCGCTCCGTACATTCACGAGCAGGGCCTGTTCCATGTTTGCCTCAATCCGGGCAAGCGCAGCCTCGCGATCGAATCGAAGTCGCCGGAGTGGCCCAAGGTCATCGAGGCGCTCGCGCGCACGGCCGACGTGTTCCTCGTGGGCGGATTGCCGGAAGGCCTCGCGCGCCAGGGAATCGACTTCGAGTCCATCCGCAAGATCAATCCGCGCATCGTGCATTGCAACGTCACGGGCTACGGCGAGGAGGGGCCGATGCGCGGCACGCCGTCGCACGGCCTCAATCCCGATGCGATGGCCGGCATCGTCCCCATCGAATGGAAGGATGGCCTACCCTTTCCGCAGGAGATGTACCAATCGGCGGGCGCGCCGCTGTCGGGCGTGTTCGCGGCCTTGGGCGTGATGGCCGCGCTGCGCCGCCGCGACGCCACGGGCGAGGCGCAGCGCCTATCGGTATCCATGCTTGGCGCCGCCATCTGGTGGAACTGGCGGCATGCGGCTGCCTACGCCAACCTGCACGAGCCCTGGTTCAGCTACGGTGGCTTCGGCGGCCGCTACGCGACCTACCAGACGAGCGACGACAAGATCGTGCTGGTGTGCCCGATCGAGAAGGTGTTCTGGGAAGCCTTCTGTGACCTCCTGGAGCTGCCCGCCGAGTGGCGCGCCCGCGGCACGTGGGGCCGCAGCGAGATGGACCACGGCATCGAGTACACATGGGAGCGCGCCGAGATCGCCAAGCGCATTCGCCAGCACCCACGCGCGCACTGGGAGCGCGAGTTCGCGCGCATCCGTATTCCCTTCGCCTCGATCTTAAGCCTCGAGGAGTCGCTGGTGAGCGAACAGGCACAGGCCATCGGAGCGATGCGCGACGTCGACGTGAACGGCAAGAGCGCGAAGATCCCGGCCAATCCGATCCGCTTCGTCACGCCGGGCGAGCCTCCGGCGAGTCCTCCGCGCCCGCCCGACCTGGGCGAGCACACGGACGAGATCCTGGCCGAGCTCGGCCTCGCACGGCCCGCGCGGCCAGCCTGACGGCGCATCGAGCCCGCATGAGCACGCGAACCGCCATGGACTGCGCCCCCGCGCCCACGCCCGCCGCCGCGGGGGCGAGCGCACGGCTGTGCGCGGCCGTCGCCGGCTGGCGGTTCGAGGGCTTGCCGACCGACGTGATCGGCACGGCCAAGCGCTTCCTCCAGGACACGCTCGGGGTGATCGGCGGTGCCGCCGAGGCGCCGGGGATCGCGGCCCTGCATGCGCGCGCCGCCCGCTGGGAACGCGACGGCAGCGCCACCGCCCTGCTCGATGGCCGCGCCTACTCGCCAACCACGGCCGCGCTCCTCAACGGCAGCGCCGCGCACGCGCTCGACTACGACGATCTGCACGACGGCGCGCGCGTGCACACCAATTGCGTCGTGCTGCCCGCGCTGCTCGCCACGGCGCAGGACGTGGGCAACGTCGACGGCCGGCGTTTCCTGTTGGCCCTCGTCGCGGGCACGGAGCTCCACGCCCGACTCGGACTGGCGTGCGTCAATGCGCTGGCCAAGGGCTGGCATCCCACCATGATCGAAGGCTCGCTCGCGGCAGCGATCGCCTGCGGCCTCCTGCGCAACCTCCCCGCGGAGCGGCTCAATCACGCGCTCGGCATCGCCTATCACCAGGCGTGCGGCAACGTGCAGAGCATTCGCGACGGCGCCCTCTCGAAGCGGCTGGGCGCCGGCTTCGCGGCACGCAACGCAGTGCTCGCCGCCGCGCTCGCCGAGGATGGCCTCACCGGTCCCACGCGGGCGCTGGAGGGTGATGCCGGCCTCTTCGCTCAGTACGAAGGCGCCGACGCGCGTCCGGAGGCGCTCTTCGACGGCTTGGGCGAGCGCTGGGAGGTGCCGGCTTACAGCTTCAAGCCGTATCCGTGCTGCCGCTGCATCCACACCGTGATCGACCTCGCGATCGGCCTGCACGACCAGGGCATACGCGCAGCCGAGGTCGCGCAGGCGGAGGTGCGCATGGGCCTCGTGAACGTGCAGACGGTGGGCGGTGCCTACGATCCGGATCGCCGCTCAGTGGTCCACGCGCAGTTCAATGCCGCCTACGGCTTCGCGCGCGCGCTGATCGATGGCGGCGCCGGCCTGGCCGCGTTCCGCCTGCCGGCGATCGCCGATGCCGACGTGGCCGCGCTCGCGCGGCGCACGAGCGTGGTGGCCGACGACGCGATCGCAGCCAACGCGATCGAGCCCGCGCGCATTCGCCTGCACCTGCGCGACGGCCGCGTCGTCGAGGCCGCGAGCGAGCAGATGAAGGGCAGCCCGCACAAGCCGATGAGCGCGCGCGAGTTCGCGGCGAAGTTCGACGAGTGCCTCGCGCTGGGCTGCGGTGCATCCCCGGCGGACGCCGCCCGCCTTGCCGCCACCATTGACGCCCTCGAGACGCAGCGCGATGCCGCCGCAGCCCTCGTGCGCGCCTTCCCCGCCGGCGGTGCCGCGCGCGTCGCCGCGCCAGCCGCCCCGGCGCACCCCCACCCTCGGAGTGATGCATGGCAGTAAGCAAACCCGCCGGCGCGTTGGCCGGATTGCGCGTCCTGGACGTGAGCAACTTCATGGCCGGCCCCACCGCGGCCATGTACCTCGGCGACTTCGGCGCCGAGGTGATCAAGATCGAACATCCGCGCGGCGACGGCTTCCGTCATTGGGGCCGCACGCGCGAAGGCGATCCGCTCTTCTGGAAGATCCTGTCGCGCAACAAGCAGTGCGTGACGCTCAACATGAGCAAGCCCGAGGGCCAGGCCATCCTGAAGGACCTCGTGAAGATGAGCGACATCCTCGTGGAGAACTTCACGCCCGGCGTGATGGCCAAGTGGAAGCTCGACTACGCGGAGCTGTCCAGGGTCAATCCGCGCCTCGTGATGCTGTCCATCTCGGCCTTCGGCCAGGATGGCCCCTACTCACTGCGTCCCGGCTTCGGCACCCTTGCCGAAGCGATGAGCGGCTTCGCGCACATCAACGGCCAGGAGGATGGTCCCCCCACCTTGCCGAGCTTCGGGCTCGCCGATGGGCTCGCGGGTCTGAACGGCGCCTATGGCGTGCTCGCGGCCATCATCAGCCGGCAAGCCACCGGCGTGGGCCAGCATGTGGACACCTCGCTGTACGAGCCGCTCTTGACTCTGCTGGGGCCGCAGGTAATCGAGTATGACCAGCTCGGCGTGGTGCAAAGCCGTCTGGGCAGCCGCCTGCCCTTTTCCGCGCCGCGCAACGTCTATCGCACGCAGGATGGCCGTTACCTGTCGATGTCCTCCAGCGCACAGAGCGTTTTCGAGCGCACGATGGAGGCGATCGGCCGCGCGGATCTCATCACCGATCCGCGCTTCATCGACAATCGCACGCGCGGCGTCAACTATGCCGAACTCGATGCCATCATCGCGGGATGGGTCGCGGAGCATACCGCCGACCAAGCGATGGAGCAGATGGTGGCCGCCGAAGCCGCGGCCATGCCCGTGATGAGCGTCGCCGACGTCGTGAACGACCCGCACGTGAAGGTGCGCGGCAGCATCGCCGAAGTGCGCGACGCCAAGCTCGGCACGCTGCGCATGCAGGCGCCCACGCCGCACCTGTCCGCCACCCCGGGCGCCGTAAAGTTTCCCGGACCCGGGCTCGGCGAGCACAACCAGGAGGTGTACGGCCGGCTCCTGGGCAAGAGCGAAGCCGACCTCGCCGCGCTCCACGCCGCCGGCATCATCTAGCCCTTCAATCCCGAGCGAAGAACGATCACGATGGCCCGCAAGTCCCGTCTCCTCCGCCGCTCCTGGCTCCTCACGCTGCTCACCGATCCGCGCAAGGTCGAGAAGGCCGCACAGTCCAACGCCGACGTCCTGATCCTCGATCTCACCGACTCGGTGGTGCCGGATCGCAAGGTCGAAGCGCGCAAGCAACTCGTGGAGTGGCTGCGCGGCGGCGGCGGCCCGTTCGCCGGCAAGCAGGTGGTCGTCAAACCCAACAGCCTGTGGACCGAGTGGGGCCGCGAAGATCTCGACGCCCTGGCCGGCCTACCGATGGCCGCCATTTACTATCCCGACGTGCGCAGCGCCGACGAGATGCGCATCGTGCAGAAGACAATGGACGATGCCGGCTCGCAGGCCGAGATCGTGGCGCTTCTCGAAATGACGCAGGCCTTCCTCGAGCTGAAGGAGATCGCTTCGGTCGGCCGCGTGACCACGCTGTGCCACGCGCAAGGCGACCTCGCGATGAACCTCGGCGCCACCCTCTCCGACGACCGCGAGACGATGCTCTACACCGCGCAGCAGACCGTGCTCGTGGCGCGCGCGCTGGGCCTCGACTCCATCGACACGATCCTCCCTTCGGACCTCAAGAACCAGGACCTCGTGCGCCGCTACATCGACTCGTCCCGGCGCATGGGCTTCACGTCGTGCTCCACCTTCTACGCGCCGCACGTGGATGCCATCAATGCCGCCTTCACGCCCAGCGCCGAGGAGCTCGCCGATGCCCGCGACATCGTGGCGAAGTACGAGGAAGTAAAGCGCCAGGGCCAGGCCGCCTACGTGCGCGACAATGGCAAGTGGGTCACCGTGCACCAGTACCGTATCGCCCTCGAGCAGATCGAGCGGTTCGGCTCGCGGTGACGCCGATGGCGTCCGTTATCGCCTGGAGCCGGCAGTGAGCGCACCGACGCTCGCCGTGCGCGTGCGCTCGCGCATCCTCACGGCCATCGACATCGTGGCGCTGGAGCTCGTGCCGGTCGAAGGCACGTTGCCCGCCTTCACCGCCGGCGCGCACATCGACGTGCACCTCGCCAACGGGATCGTTCGCCAATACTCGCTCCTCAACGACCCGGCCGAGGCCCATCGCTACGTGATCGCCGTGCAACGCGACCGCGGTAGCCGCGGCGGCTCGTCGTACGTGCACGATGCGGTACCGGAAGGCGCAACGTTGACGATCAGCCCGCCGCGCAATCACTTTCCGCTGGTGGAGGACGCCCCCCACGTGGTGCTCGTGGGCGGCGGCATCGGGGTGACGCCGCTCCTGTCGATGGCCGCACGGCTGGCCGCGCTCGGTCGCTCGTGGGAGCTCGTGTACTGCGCCCGCACCCGCGACCACGCCGCGGCCCGCGACACGCTTGCCGTCTACGGCGAGCGGGTGCGCTTCAACTTCGACCAGGAGATCGGCGGCCGCATGCTCGACCTGGCGGAGCTCGTGGCGCAGGCGCCGGAAGGCACCCACTTCTATTGCTGCGGGCCCACGCCGATGCTCGGCGCATTCGAGGCGGCGATGCAGGCGCGGCCGGGTTTCGGCCACGTCGAGTACTTCGCGCCCAAGGCGCCCGATCCCGCGGCCGCGGCCGTCGCCGACCATGCCTTCGATGTGGAGCTCGCGCGCACAGGCTCGACGCTGCGCGTAGAAGCGAACCGCTCGATCCTCGACACGCTCATCGATGCCGGCTTCGACCTGCCGTACTCCTGCCAGGAAGGCGTGTGCGGCTCGTGCGAGACGGCGGTGATCGAAGGCGAGGTCGAGCATCGCGACTTCGTCTTGAGCGATGCCGAGAAGACCGCGAGCAGATCCATGATGGTCTGCTGCTCGCGGGCCCGCGGCGCGCGCCTCGTCCTCGACCTGTAGTACCTGATCCCTTGCGATGACCTCCATTGCGCCCCGCCAAAGGAATCCCAGATGATCGGAATCATCGGTGCCGGCATGTCCGGCCTCTTCGTCGCTCGGGCGCTCGCGCGCAACGGGCACCAGGTGACCCTCTTCGAAGCCGATGTCCCGCCCCCTGACGAGGACGCCAACGGCACCTTCCTCGACTGGCAGCGCAACGGCGTTGCCCAGTTTCGCCAGCCGCACGCGGCACGGGCGGCGATCTACCGCGCGCTCTCGGAGCGAGATCCGGAGCTTTTGCAGGCGATGGTCGACGAGGGCATGTCCCCGTGGAAGTTCCACCTCCTCGCCATCCAGGACCCCGAGGTCCCGCACGATCCCGAGCTCGTGGGCATGCTGGGCCGGCGGCCTACGCTGGAGGTACCCCTGCGGCGCGTGACGGAGAACACGCCCGGCGTGACCATCGTGCGCACGCCCGTCAAGGGCGTGCACGTGGAGAGGGTGGGCGAGCGCGCACGCGCCACCGGCATCGTGACGGCCGCAGGTGTGCAGCGCTTCGACACGGTGATCGACGCCTCGGGTCGCCGCTCGAAGATTCTCGACTGGCTCGCCGCCGCAGGTGTTCCGCGCCCCGCCGAGGAGACCTCCGAATGCGGCATCGTCTATTACAGCCGCTACTTCCGCTTCCTCCCTGGCGTGGAGGTGCCGCGCGGGCTGTACCCCTCGGGACCGAGCGCGAGCCTGCCGTCCGTGCACTTCACGATGAATCGCACGGACCATCGCACGTTCAGCCTCATGCTCGGCGTGGCTCCCTGGCGGGACGAGTTCAAGACGCTCCGCCACGAAGCCGTGTACATGGACTTCGTGCGCCAGTTGCCCGACGCCAACAAGTGGATCGATCCCGCGATCAGCGAGCCGATCTGGCGAGTGGAGCCCTTTGCCGGGCTCGTGAACCGCTACCGGCGCTTCGCGGTGGACGGCAAGCCCCTGGTCGACGACCTGTACGTGATCGGTGACGCCCGCTTCCACACCAATCCGATCTATGGGTGGGGCATGAGCTTCGCCATGCACCTGGGCTTCGTGCTCGCGGATGCCTTCGCGGCGCATGCCGACCCGCGCGCGCGCCAGGCGTCCTTCGAGGCGCAGGCCGACGCCTACGCCCGCCGTTATTACGAGGCCACTACGCTGGAGGATGCCGCGCGGCAGGAGCTGTGGCACGGCGAGCGGCCCGCGAGCGATCGCGGCGAGCCCGGCAGCTACCGTTACTTCCTCACCACCGTGATGCCGGCGGTGTTCAAGGACCAGTGGATCTTCCGCAAAGTCACGCGCCGCATCCACCTGCTCGACGAGCCGTCGGCGATCCTGCACGACGAGGAGACGCTACGGCGCGCCGATCGCATCGGCGCTCGCAACAGCGACGCCTACACCGAAGCCCAGCTGCTCGCGATGGCCCATGCCTCCGCGCAGCGCCACATGGCCGCAAGCGCCTGAAGGAGTCCTGCATGAAAGCCATCCTCATCGACAAGGTCGACGGCGCCCAGCGCGTGGCGGTGACCGAGGTCTCCCGCGATCGCCTGCCCGCCCCCGACAACGGCGGCGAGGTGACGGTGCGCGTGGAGTACTCCACCGTCAACTACAAGGACGGCCTCGCCATCACCGGCAAGGCCCCCGTGGTGCGCAGCTTCCCGATGGTGCCCGGCATCGACTTTGCGGGCGTGGTGGAAGACAGCACCGATCCCGCGTGGAAGGCGGGTGATCGCGTGATCCTCAATGGCTGGGGCGTGGGCGAAGGCCACTGGGGCGGCCTCGCGCAGCTCGCGCGCGTGAAGGCCAAGTGGCTGGTGCGCGCGCCGGCGGCGATCTCCTCGCGCGCCGCGATGGCCATCGGCACCGCCGGCTATACCGCCATGCTCTGCGTGCAGGCGTTGCAGCGGCACGGCGTGGCTCCTGGGCACGGCGAGATCCTCGTCACGGGAGCAAGCGGCGGCGTGGGCTCGGTAGCCATCGCACTGCTGTCGAGCCTCGGCTTTACCGTGGTCGCCTCCACCGGCAAGCTCGCCGAGGCCGACTTCCTGAAGAGCCTGGGCGCCACCGATGTCATCGATCGCGCGACGCTCTCGGCACCGGGCAAGCCGCTCGCCAAGGAGCGCTGGGCCGGCGTGGTGGACAGCGTGGGCTCGACCACGCTCGCCAATGCGTGCGCCGCCACGCGCTATCGCGGCGCGGTCACCGCGTGCGGCTTGGCCGGCGGCATGGACTTTCCCGCCTCGGTCGCGCCGTTCATCCTGCGCGGAGTGACGCTCTACGGAATCGACAGCGTAATGGCGCCGCTGGCGGTGCGCGAGGATGCGTGGGCGCGGCTGGCAAGCGACCTCGACCTGCGCAAGCTCGATGCCATCACGAAGGAGATCGGCCTTGCGGAGGCCATCGCGGCCGGCGAAACGATCGTGCAGGGCGGCGTGCGCGGCCGCTTCGTGGTGGACGTGAATCGCTAGGGCGCCCGCGCCCGCCGGTCGCCAAGCGCGGGCGGGTCACCCGCCCGCGACCCGCGCCACCTTCGCCGCCAGCCGCGCGTCGAACTTCGCGCGGTCGATCACGAAGCGCTCGTGACGGCCCCGCGCGATGGTATCCACGCCATCGTGCGCGGACACATCGAATGCGAGCTTCTTGCCCTCGACGGCCACCACCTCGACGACAACCGTCACGGTCAGCCCCGGCGGCGTGGCCGCCTCGTGCGTGACGTCGATGCGGGTGCCCACCGACTGCTCGTGCGGACCGTCGAGGTGGGGCCGGATCGCGTCGATACAGGCCCACTCGAGCAGGCCCACCATGAAGCCCGTCGCGAAGACCTCCGGCATGACGCGAAACTCGGCCGCCTCCGGGTAGAGCGCCGGGACCGTCTTGCCGGCGGTCACCGTGAAGCGGTGCTCATGGCGCAGCCCCGCGCGCAGCGTGTCCTTCATCGGAGGCTCCTCATGCGGTCACTGGCCTTCCACGCCCATGTTCTTGAGGACGGTCGCGTATTTCGCCACTTCCGCCTTGACGTTGGCCTTGAGCTCCTCGCTCGACATCGAAGCCGTCTCGACGGCCCCCAGCGTGTCGAGGCGGGACTTGACGTCGGGCATCCTCACCGCCACCGCGACGTCGTCGTGGATCTTCTTGACCACCGCCGGCGGCATGTTCGCAGGCCCGTACAGGCCGTACCAGGTAGAGCCTTCCGCGCCGGGGTAGCCCGCCTCGGCGCTCGTGGGCACGTCCGGCAGCGACGCCACCCGCTTGGGGCCGAGCACGGCCAGCGGACGCAGGCGTCCCGCCTGAATGAAGGAGACCACCGACGGCAGCGTATCGAACGAAACCTGTACCTGACCCGACACGGTGTCCGCCACCGATTGGCCGGCGCCCTTGTACGGCACGTGCAACAGCTTGGTACCCGTCAGGTTCATGAACAGCTCTCCCGCCACGTGCGGCGTGCTGCCCGTGCCCGAGGACCCGAACGAGAGCTTGCCGGGATTGGCCTTGATGTACTCCACGAGCTCCTTTGCGGTCTTGACCGGCACGCTCGGATGCACGGAGAGCACGTGCGGCACCTCGGCCACGCGGGAGATTGGCGTGAGGTCCTTGTCGGGGTCGTAAGGGAGCTTCTTGTAGAGCGTGACGGCGTAGACGTAGGTGGAATTGTTGCCGAGGAGCAGGGTGTAGCCGTCGCCGGGAGCCTTGGCCACGACATCGGTGCCGATCGTGCCGGTGGCCCCGCCACGGTTGTCCACGATCACCGGCTGACTCCACATCTCGTTCAACTTCTGGCCGAGGATGCGCGCGACCGCATCGGCGCCACCCCCGACGACCCATGGCACCACCACGCGCACCTGCTTGTTTGGATAGTCCTGGGCGGCCGCGATGGTGGGCAGCAGGACAAGGGCCAGCATGGACAACCAGCGACGACGAGCGAGCATCTCACTTCCTCCGGACCGCTATGGGGCAACCCGCCATTCCAAAGGCGGGATCTGTTCCGAAATGGCGCACGTCCGTGATGCTTGGACGCACATCCTTTCAGTATCTTGGATTTGATTCAAGATTGTGAGTCCAGCG
>CALFEY010000402.1 GCA_937958295.1 uncultured Pseudomonadota bacterium | reverse complement strand
AACCGAACACGCCGCTCACGAACATCCACGTCGACAAGGTGTTCATCGGCTCGTGCACCAACTCGCGCATTGAGGACTTGCGCCAGGCCGCGGCCGTGGCGCGCGGGAGGCGCGTGGCCAAGACCGTGAAGCTTGCCATGGTGGTACCGGGGTCCGGGCTCGTGAAGGCGCAGGCGGAGGCCGAGGGCCTCGACCGCATCTTCCGCGACGCCGGCTTCGAGTGGCGCGAGCCCGGCTGCTCGATGTGCCTCGCCATGAACGACGACCGGCTCGAGCCGGGCGAGCGCTGCGCCTCCACCTCGAATCGCAACTTCGAGGGCCGGCAGGGTGCTGGGGGGCGCACGCATCTCGTGAGCCCGGCGATGGCTGCGGCAGCGGCTGTCGAAGGTCATTTCGTCGACGTGCGCCGTCTCTACTAGCGAGTACGCCATGCAGCCATTCCGCGTGCATACCGGTCTCGTCGCGCCGCTCGACCGCGCGAACGTCGATACCGATGCGATCATTCCCAAGCAGTTCCTTAAGTCCATCAAGCGGTCGGGCTTCGGGCCCAATCTCTTCGACGAGTGGCGCTACCTCGACCACGGCGAGCCCGGGATGGACAACGCGCGGCGGCCGCGCAATCCGCAGTTCGTGCTGAACGACCCGCGCTACGCCGGCGCGTCGATCCTCCTCGCGCGCCGCAATTTCGGCTGCGGGAGCTCGCGCGAGCACGCCCCGTGGGCGCTGCAAGACTTCGGCTTCCACGCCATCGTGGCGCCGTCGTATGCCGATATCTTCCACAATAACTGCTACAAGAACGGGGTCCTGCCGATCGTGCTGCGCGAGAACGAGGTGGATCGCCTCTTCGCCGACACCGCCGCGTTCCCGGGCTTCAAGCTCACCATCGACCTCGAGCGGCAGACCATCTCGACCCCCGACGGCGCGCTCGTGTTCGCCTTCGAGATCGATCCGTCGCGCAAGCATCGCCTGCTGAACGGCTTGGACGAGATTGGACTCACGCTGCAGCACGCCGAGGCCATTCGGGCGTTCGAAACGAAACGGCTGGCCGAGCATCCCTGGCTTTGACCTTCCCTTGAACGGGAGGCGGCGCCAGGGGCAACCGGCGCCGCTTCTTTGCTTTTGGAGCTTCGAAAATGAAAATCGCAATCCTGCCGGGTGACGGCATCGGTCCCGAGATCGTGGGTCAGGCTCAACGCGTGATCGACCTGCTGCGTAGCGAGGGCCTTGCGGTCACGACCGAATCCGCGCCGATGGGCGGCGCGGGCTACGACGCTGCGGGCGACCCTCTGCCGGAAGCCACGCTTGCCCTCGCGCAGGCGGCGGATGCGATCCTGATGGGCGCGGTCGGCGGTCCCAAGTACGATACGCTCCCGCGTGACAAGCGCCCGGAGCAAGGGCTGCTGCGCATCCGCAAGTCGCTATCGCTGTTCGCCAACCTCCGCCCGGCGATCCTCTATCCCGAGCTCGCGGCGGCGTCCACGCTCAAGCCGGAGGTCGTGTCCGGCCTGGACATTGTGATCGTGCGCGAGTTGACGGGCGACATCTACTTCGGACAGCCGCGCGGACGTCGCAAGAACGCGGCGGGAGACGACGAGGGCTTCGACACGATGCATTACGCCGTGCCCGAGATCGAGCGCATCGCGCGGGTGGGCTTCGAGGCGGCGCGCAAGCGCGGCAAGAAGCTCTGCTCGGTGGACAAGGCCAACGTGCTTGACACAAGCATCCTGTGGCGCGAGACCGTCACCAGACTCGCTTCGCAATACCCGGACGTGGCGCTTTCCCACATGTACGTCGACAACGCGGCGATGCAACTCGTGCGCAACCCCAGGCAGTTCGACGTGATCGTGACGGGCAATATGTTCGGGGACATCCTCTCCGACGAGGCTTCGATGCTCGCGGGATCGATCGGCATGCTGCCCTCGGCCTCGCTCGATGCGAAGCAGAAGGGTCTGTACGAGCCCATTCACGGCTCTGCGCCGGACATCGCGGGACAGGACAAGGCGAATCCGCTCGCGACGATCCTGTCGCTCGCGATGCTCTTCCGCTACTCGCTCACGCGCGCCGACATCGCCGATCGAATCGAAGGCGCGGTCCGCAAGGTGCTGGCGCAGGGCCATCGCACGGGAGACATCGCCCTGCCGGGCGAGACGGCGATCGGCACGAGGGCCATGGGCGACGCCGTCGTCGCCGCCTTGCGAGGTTCGTGATGGTCGCGCGGCGACCGGTCCTGGTCGTGCGCCGCGCGGAGACGCGCGACGCCGAGGCGTTGCAGGCGATCTACGCGTCGCCTGGCGCCCAAGCCGGCACGCTGCAGATGCCGTATCCCTCCGTGGAGATGTGGCGCAAGCGCCTGGCCGACTTTCCTGGCGGCGACTACATGCTCGTGTGCGAGGCCGACGGCGCGGTGGTGGGCAATCTCGGCCTGCACGCCACGCAGGGCTCGCCGCGGCGCCGGCACGTGGGCACCCTCGGCCTCGCGGTGCGCGACGACTGGCAGGGCCGGAGCGTGGGCACCGCGTTGATGCGCGAGGGGCTGGCCATCGCCGACCGCTGGTTCGGTTTCGTGCGCCTCGAGCTCACGGTTTACGTCGACAACGCGGCGGCCCTCGCCCTCTATCGCAAGTTCGGGTTCGAGTTCGAGGGCACGCTGCGCGCGTATGCGCTGCGCGACGGTGCGTTCGTGGACGTCTACACGATGGCGCGGCTGCGCGACGTCGCTGCCGTACCGGCCTTGCCCGCGGCCCGCAAAGGCGGGCGCAAACCCACCAAGACGGCGCGAAAACACGCGTAGGCACGCGATCACCGCATGGATATCGCGCGTCGGCCAGGCGCGCCCCGCGATGTCTCGTCGCGCGCCCGGCGCGGCGGCGGCGGGCGACGGCGCCCCAAGGCACACGACACGATCGACAGCAGCAAGACCAATCAGGAGCAGGCAATGAGAGTAGGCATCGTAGGCTGGCGCGGCATGGTGGGCTCGGTCCTCATGCAGCGCATGACCGAAGAGCGGGACTTCGACCACATCGACTCCACGTTCTTCTCGACGTCGGCGGCGGGCGGGAAGGGGCCCGACGTGGGCCGGGGCGCGGCGCCGCTGCAGGATGCGGGCGATGTCGCCGCGCTCGCGCGCAACGACGTCATCATCACGTGCCAGGGCAGCGACTGGACCACGGCGATGCATCCGCAGCTACGCGCGGCCGGGTGGAACGGCTATTTCATCGACGCCGCCAAGACGCTGCGCATGAAGGATGACGCGGTCATCATCCTCGATCCGGTCAATCGCAAGGTCATCGACGCCGCGCTCGCCAAGGGCGTGCGCGACTACGCCGGCGGCAACTGCACGGTCAGCCTCATGATGATGGCGCTGGCGGGCCTCTTCGAGCGCGACCTCATCGAGTGGATGACCTGCATGACCTACCAGGCGGCGTCGGGCGCGGGCGCGCAGAACATGCGCGAGCTCCTGGCCCAGATGGGCGAGACGCACCTTGCCGCCAAGAGCCTCCTCGACGATCCGAAGTCGGCCATCCTCGACATCGACCGCGAGGTTGCCGGGATCCTGCGCGACGAGCGCTTCCCCAAGGAGCACTTCGGCGTGCCGCTCGCCGGCTCGCTCATCCCATGGATCGACAAGGATATGGGCACGGGCATGAGCCTCGAGGAGTGGAAGGGCGGGGCGGAGACCAACAAGATCCTCGGTCGCGGCGAGGGCACTGCAATTCCCGTCGACTCGCTCTGCGTGCGCATCGGCGCGATGCGCTGCCACAGCCAGGCCCTCACCATCAAGTTGCGCCGCGACCTCCCGCTGCTCGAGATCGAGGCGATGATCGCCGGGGCCAACGAGTGGGTGCGGCTCGTCCCCAACAAGCGCGAGGACAGCGTGCGCGAGCTCACGCCCGCCGCCGTCACCGGGAAGCTGCACATTCCGGTGGGACGCATCCGCAAGCTTGCAATGGGACCGCAATACATCAGTGCCTTCACGGTGGGCGACCAGCTGCTGTGGGGCGCCGCCGAGCCGTTGCGGCGGATGCTGCGTATCCTGCTCGAGCGCTGAAGTCACTCCGCGTGGGCAGCCGGCGGCGCCCGCGGGCCGCCCTTCGGCGCGCACGCGGTCCGTTTGCCTTTCGTGATGGCGCGTCCCTTGCTTACCTGAACAGGCGGAAATCGGGCGCGGCAGCCGGTGGCGGAGATTTCCGGACGTTTCGCTCCGCTCCGGCGGCGCGAGTATTGCGCGTGCGGCAGGAACGCAACACCGGGACGGCGCAGAAGCGCCACTAGATGTTGTAGCGGTCTTGCCGTGGCCACCCATCGCTAGCGATCCGCTAGCACATCGGCATGAAGTTGTCCGCTACGTAGGACAGCGCGACGGCAAAAACACAAGCTAATAGAGGGGTTTAGCTTGCACCGCTAAACCCATGATGTTATGTTAGCTTGAGCCAAACAGCGTTTCCGAAGGGGGCGGTATGCGCGTCAAACCCATCCTAAGATGCAGCCTCGTCGCCGGCGCCTTGGCGCTGCCAGCGGCGGCGTGGCCGCTTGGGCTCGGCCGTCTCATGGTCGAGTCCTACGTGGGCCAGCCGTTGTCCGCGCGCATCGAACTGCTCTCCGCCACCAAGGAAGAACTCGATAGCCTGTCCGCACGGGTGGCCGATCCGTCGCTATATCGCCAGAACAACCTGCAATACCAGGGTTCGCTCGCCCGCGCCCGCATCGCCCTCGAGCGTGGCTCCGGCGACACCATGTACCTGCGCGTGACTTCGCCCGCGCCGGTCACCGAGCCGTATCTCGACCTGCTCGTGGAGGCCAACTGGGCCTCGGGTCGGGTGGTGCGCGATTACACGTTCCTGCTCGATCCCCCGGGAGCACCGCTCGTCTCCGTCGACCCCGTCACGCCCGCGCGCCCGGGGACGGCGCCGGTGGCGCGTCCGCAGGCGGCCGCGTCGGCGCCTGCCCCGTCCGCTGCCCGCGCTCCCGCTCCGGCGGCTGCCGCGGCGCCCGCGCCCGCTCCTGCACCGGGCGGGCAGGGCGATACCTACGAAGTGAAGCGCGGCGACACGCTGTCCAAGATCGCCAAGGACTACAAGCCCGAGACCGCAACGCTCGACCAGATGCTGGTGGCGCTCTTCAAGACCAATGCGAATGCGTTCGAGGGCAACAACATGAACCGCCTGCGCCGGGGCGCGATCATCACGATCCCCAGCGCAGTCGACGTCACGGGCAGCGCAGGCGCCCCGCAGGAGGCCACGCGCACGGTGCAAGTCCAGGCGAGCGACTGGCGCGCGTATCGCGATCGCGTGGCGGCGTCCGCCCCCGCGGCTGCCGAAGAGCCCACCAACCGCGCGGCCGAGGGTCGCATCGGTACGGCGGTGCAGGAGCGCACTCCCGCGGCGCGCGCCGGCACCGACCAGCTGCGTGTTTCCAAGGACGGGGGAGCCGCCCGGAGTGCGGCCACGGCGGAGAACGCCGCTTCGCAAAGCGCCCAGCTGCGCGAGGCGCAAGGCCGCATCGCCGACCTCGAGAAGTCGCTCAAGGACATGCAGCGCGCGCTCGAGCTGCGCAGCCAGACCATGGCGCAGCTGCAACCGCAGGGCAAGGCCGCCGCCCCCGCCGCCGGTGCAGCGCCGTCCGCCCCGATTTCCACGCCCCCCGCTTCCGTGAGCGCGCCATCCGCGGCCGTCACGCCGACGCCCAAGGCCGCGGAGCCGGCCAAGGTCGCCGAGGCGCCGAAGGCCACGGCCCCGACTCCGCCGCGGGCGGAGCCGCCTAAGGCCGCCGTTACTGAGGCGCCCAAGACCCCGGAGCCAGCCAAAGCCGCCACGCCGGCCACCGCGCCTGTCGCGGCGCCAGCCGAGCCGGCCAAGGTGAGCGAGCCGCCCAAGGTCGTGGAGCCTCCGAAGACCGCCGCGACGCCCAAGGCGCCGGCCCCGAAGGCACCGCCCAAGGAGCCCCCGGGATTCTTCGACGATTTCCTGTCGAGCACGCCCGGCTGGGCCATCGGCGCGGGCGTCCTGGCCCTGCTCGCGGGCCTGGTGGCGCTCTTCGCGGCACGCCGTCGCAAGACGACCAAGTTCGAGGACAGCATCATCTCGGGCACCGACATCAAGACCAACACCGTCTTCGGCTCCACCGGCGGCGGCGTGGTGAACACGGGCGACAACTCGCTCGCGAGCGACTTCAGCCGCGAGGGGCTCGGCAATATCGACACCGACGAGGTCGATCCGATCGCCGAGGCCGAGGTGTACCTGGCCTACGGCCGCGATGCGCAGGCGGAGGAGATCCTGAAGGACGCCCTCAAGAAGGATCCGCAGCGCCAGGAGATCTACCTCAAGCTCCTCGAGATCCACGCCCAGCACAACAAGCCGTCGGCCTTCGAAACCGTCGCCTCCGAGCTCTATGCCGTGAGCAATGGGCAAGGCGACGTGTGGCAGAAGGCCGTGGCCCTCGGTCGCCAGCTGGACCCCGCCAATCCGATGTTCGCCGAAGGAGTCGCTGCCGCGCCGCGCGCGGCGCCCGCCCCGTTGGAGAGCGTCAGCATCGATGCTCCGCGGGACACCGGCCTCGAGTTCAAGATGGAAGAGGAGATCTCGATCTCGCCGACCTCCGGCACCAAGGCCAAGACGCCCGCCGATATCCTGGCCGGCGCGGAGTCGGAACTCGAGAAGACCGCGCGCCTCACGTCGAGCGATTTCGATCCGGACCGCACCATGGCCCTGCCCGCGGCAGGGGCAGCGATCGCCGCCGGCGTGGCCGCCCGCGCCGAGAGCGAGGCGCGCAGCGCCCACGAGAGCGTTCACGCCACGCTAGGCGAGAAGGTCGAGACCGCCCAGGAATCCATCCACGACAAGGTCACGGCCATCGAGGACAAGTTCGACCTCGATTTTCGCTTGGACGACGACGAGAAGCCTGCCCCGCTCACCAAGGTGCGCGAAGAATCCATGCTCGAGACGGCCGCCGCGTCCACCGCGCCCCGCGCCACCCCGGGCTCGGGCGCGACGCCCGCGCAGCTCGCCCGCCCCGCCGCGGCGCTCGAGCTCGACAAGCTCGACCTGTCCTTCGATCCCGAGCGCACCACGTTCGAGGATCCGACGCCCTCCGTGCTCGACGGCCAGTGGCACGATGCCGCCACCAAGCTCGACCTCGCCAAGGCGTACCAGGAGATGGGCGACGTCGAAGGCGCGCGCGAGATCCTGCAGGAAGTGCTGCACGAAGGCGACGACCAGCAGAAGGCCGAAGCCAAGTCGCTGCTCGCCAAGATCGGCTGATTGCGCGTAGCGCTCGGCATCGAGTACGCCGGCCAGGCGTTCTGCGGATTCCAGTCGCAGCCTTCGGGCTGCGGCGTGCAGGATGCCCTGGAGGCGGCGCTCGCGGCCATTGCCGGCCATCCGGTCACCGCGGTCGCGGCCGGCCGCACCGACGCCGGCGTGCATGCCGCACTGCAAGTAGTGCATTTCGATACGGCGAGCGAACGACCGGTCTCGGCCTGGGTGCGCGGGGTTAATGCGCACCTTCCCCCGGCCGTGGCGGTGCTCTTCGCGCAGCCGGTGGCGGCTGACTTCCACGCGCGCTTCGCCGCCCGCGCGCGCCATTACACTTACCTGTTGCTCGACCGGCCGGAACGGCCGGGACTGCGCGCCGGGTACGTGGGCTGGTACCATCGGCCCCTCGATGCCGCCGCGATGCACACCGCTGCGCAATCCCTCCTCGGAACGCACGACTTCACGTCGTTCCGGGCCGCGCAGTGCCAGGCCAAGTCCCCCGTCAAGACGATGACCGCCGCCGATGTCACCCGCAAAGGGACGCTGGTACGCCTCGATTTCACCGCCAATGCCTTCCTGCACCACATGATCCGCAACATCGTGGGAACCCTCGTGGACGTGGGCGCCGGCCGCCAGCCCATCACGCACCTCGCCGCGCTGCTCGCCGCGCGCGACCGCGCGCAGGGCGCGCCCACCTTCGCGGCTGCCGGACTCTATTTCGCTGGCGCTGACTACGATCCCCGCTTCGGTTTGCCGCCGACCGTGCGCGATGTGGTGCCCGCATGAAGCGCACGCGCGTGAAGATCTGCGGCATCACCCGCGTGGCCGACGGCCTCGCGGCCAGTGCTGCGGGCGCCGATGCCATCGGCCTTGTCTTCTGGAGCGGCACGCCGCGGGTGGTGGACGTGGGTCGGGCGCGGCAGATTGCCGACGCCCTGCCGGCGTTCGTCACCAAGGTCGGGCTCTTCGTGAACCCCGCCGCGGCGGACGTGCGGGCGATCCTCGAGGCGGTCCCCCTCGATACCCTGCAGTTCCATGGGGCGGAGGATCCCGACCTGTGCCGGGCCTTCGCGCGGCCGTACCTCAAGGCCGTTCACATGAAGGACGGGGTCGATTTGGTAGAATACGCGTCGCTCTACGGCGACGCCTCCGGCCTGATCTTCGATTCCTTCGTGCCGGGGGACCTGCCCGGCGGCACCGGGCGCGTGTTCGACTGGTCGCGGCTGTCGCCGGCGGTGCGGGCGAAGCTGCCGGCGCCGGTCATCCTGTCCGGTGGCCTCGACGCCAGCAACGTCGGCGCCGCCATTGGCGAGGTCCGGCCCTGGGCCGTGGATGTATCGAGCGGTGTGGAGGAGCGGGACGCCGCCGGCGCCACGCGCCGCGGCCTGAAGGACCCCGCGCGCATCGCGGCGTTCATCGAGGGAGTGCGCAATGCGGATGACAGATCTTCCCCCTGACGTTGACCAGGCCGCTCGCCCCCTCGGGGCGGCGGAGCTCGCTTCGGGGGAAGCGGCCACCGACCTGCCGGACGCGCGCGGCCACTTCGGCCCGTACGGCGGCGTGTTCGTGGCCGAGACGCTCGTGGCTGCGCTCGACGAGCTCAAGGCGCAGTACGCGCACTTTCGTGAGGATCCCACCTTCAAGGCCGAGCTCGCGCGCGAGCTGAAGCACTACGTCGGCCGGCCGTCGCCCGTGTATCACGCGGAGCGCTGGTCGCGCGAGCTGGGTGGCGCGCAGATCTGGCTCAAGCGTGAGGACTTGAATCACACCGGCGCACACAAGATCAACAACGTGATCGGACAGGCGCTGCTCGCGAAGCGCCTGGGCAAGCCGCGCGTGATCGCCGAGACGGGCGCGGGTCAGCACGGCGTGGCCACGGCCACCATCGCGGCGCGCTACGGCCTCGAGTGCGTGGTCTACATGGGCTCGGAGGACGTCAAGCGCCAGGCGCAGAACGTCTACCGCATGAATCTCCTGGGCGCCAAGGTGGTGCCGGTGGAGTCGGGCAGCAAGACGCTCAAGGATGCGCTCAACGAGGCGATGCGCGACTGGGTCACCAACGTCGAGACCACGTTCTACATCATCGGCACGGTGGCAGGACCGCATCCGTACCCGATGATGGTGCGCGACTTCCAGCGCGTGATCGGCGACGAGTGCGTCGAGCAGATGCCCGAATACGCCGGACGGCAGCCGGATGCCGTGATCGCCTGTGTAGGCGGCGGCAGCAACGCAATGGGCATCTTCTATCCGTACATCCCGTACAAGAACGTCCGCCTCATCGGCGTGGAAGCCGGCGGCGATGGCATCGCCAGCGGGCGGCACGCGGCCTCGCTTACCGGTGGGCGTCCCGGCGTGCTGCACGGCAATCGCACCTATCTCTTGCAGGACGCGAATGGCCAGATCATCGAGACCCACTCGGTGTCGGCCGGACTCGACTATCCCGGCGTGGGTCCCGAGCATGCGTGGCTAAAGGACATCGGCCGCGCGGAGTACGTTGTGATCGACGACGAGGAGGCGCTCGCGGCGTTCCATGCCTGCTGCCGCATCGAAGGCATCATCCCCGCGCTCGAATCGTCCCACGCGCTGGCGTATGCCACGAAGCTCGCGCCCACCCTCACGAAGGACAAGATCCTCCTCGTGAACCTCTCCGGACGCGGCGACAAGGACATGGCCACCGTGGCCGAGCGCGATGCCAGGTCGCGGTAGATTGCAAGCTTCGGAGTGCATGGCGCCGTGAATCGCATCGATGTCACGCTCGCGGAGCTCAAGTCCGCGGGACGCACCGCCCTCATTCCCTACGTGACCACGGGCGATCCGTCGCTTGCGGCCACTCTGCCCATCATGGAGTCGCTCGTTCGTGCGGGCGCCGACGTGATCGAGCTCGGCGTGCCGTTCTCCGATCCGATGGCCGACGGCCCCGTGATCCAGCGCGCCTCCGAGCGCGCGCTCGCGCAGCACGTCACGCTCGCCGCTGTGCTCGACGTGGTGGCGCGCTTCCGGCGCGGCAATGCGCGCACGCCGGTTGTGCTGATGGGCTATGCCAATCCGATCGAGGCGATGGGCGTGGAGGCATTCGCCGACCGCGCGAAGGCCGTGGGGGTGGATGGCGTGCTGGTGGTGGACTATCCCCCCGAGGAGGCGCAGCAGTTCGCGCAGGTGATGGCGGCCCGCGACATCGCCCCGATCTTTCTGCTCGCGCCCACGACGCCCGAGTCGCGTATCGCGGAGGTCGCGCGCCTCGCCCGCGGCTACGTGTATTACGTGTCCCTCAAGGGTGTCACGGGGGCGGGGCACATCGACACCGCCGACGTCGCGCGCAAGCTCGCGCAGATCCGCCGGCACGTGAGTCTTCCGGTGGGGGTCGGTTTCGGCATCCGCGACCCGCAGAGCGCGCTGGCGGTGGCGGCGCACGCCGACGCCGTGGTGATCGGCAGCCGGATCATCCAGGAGATCGAGTCCGGGCCGGCGGCGGAGGCCGCGGCGCGCGCCGGCGCCTGGCTTGCCACGATCCGCGCGGCACTCGACGCGCGCGCCGCAACGGCGCCCGCCAAGCACTGACGAAAGGATCCCGATGACCTGGTTGCAAAAGCTCCTGCCTCCCCGCATCCAGCGCACCCCGGGCGAGCGGCGCACGCCGGTGCCCGAGGGCCTGTGGGTCAAGTGCCCTGCCTGCGAGGCTGTGCTCTACCGCACCGACCTCGAGAAGAACCTCAACGTCTGTCCCAAGTGCGCATATCACTCCCGGGTGGGCGCGCGCGAGCGCATCGAGCAGCTCCTCGATCCCGAGGGGCGCTTCGAGATCGGCTCGGAAGTACTGCCCATCGACAGCTTGAAGTTCAAGGACCAGAAGAAGTACCCGGACCGCCTCGCTGCCGCGCTGGAGGACACGGGGGAAACCGACGCGATGGTGGTGATGCAGGGCAGCGTGAAGAGCGTGCCGCTGGTGATCGCCGCGTTCGAGTTCGAATTCATGGGTGGCTCGATGGGCTCGGTCGTGGGCGAGCGCTTTGTGCGCGGGGTGCGCGTCGCCTTCGATAACCGCATCCCCTTCGTGTGTGTTTCCGCCTCCGGCGGCGCGCGCATGCAGGAAGGCGTGAGCTCGCTCCTCCAGATGGCCAAGACGACCGCGGCGCTGCAGGAGCTGAACCGCGCGCAGCTGCCGTTCGTGTCCATCCTCACCGATCCCACGATGGGCGGCGTCTCGGCGTCGTTCGCCTTCGTCGCCGACCTCGTGCTCGCCGAGCCGGGCGCGCTCATCGGCTTTGCCGGTCCGCGCGTGATCGAGCAGACCGTGCGCGAGAAGCTCCCCGAGGGCTTCCA
>CALFEY010000401.1 GCA_937958295.1 uncultured Pseudomonadota bacterium | reverse complement strand
CCTCTTGCCGTTCGTGGGGAGCCTCGTGGCCGCGCTCTTGCCCACGCACGCGCGCAATGCCTCGTCGAGCTTCGCCGGCCTGATCGCGCTCGCCGTCACGGTGTTGGTCGTGCGGCTGTACCCCGAGGTGAGCGCGGCGGGGTTCGTCGAATGGCGCGCGCCATGGATGCCCCTGCAGGGGGTGGATCTCGTCATCCGCGTGGACGGCCTCGCGTGGATGTTTGCGCTGCTGGTGTCGGCCATCGGCGCGCTCGTCGTCTTCTACGCGCGCTACTACTTGTCGCCCGAGGATCCCCTCGCGCGCTTCTTCGCGTTCCTGCTCGCTTTCATGGGCGCGATGCTCGGCGTGGCCACCGCCGGCAACCTGGTGCAGCTCGTCTTCTTCTGGGAAGTCACGAGCCTCTTCTCGTTCCTGCTCATCGGCTACTGGTATCACCGCCGCGACGCCCGCCGCGGGGCGCTCATGGCGTTGGTCGTCACCGGGGCGGGCGGACTGGCATTGTTCGCGGGGGTACTGCTGCTGGGGCACGTGGCGGGCAGCTACGAGCTCGATGGGGTGCTCACGCAGGGCGATGCCATCCGCGCGCATCCGCTCTATCCGGTCGTGCTGGCGCTGGTGCTCGCCGGCGCCTTCACCAAGAGCGCCCAGGTGCCGTTCCACTTCTGGTTGCCGCGCGCGATGGCGGCGCCCACGCCCGTGTCCGCCTACCTCCACTCGGCCGCGATGGTCAAGCTCGGCGTGTTCCTCATGATGCGCCTGTGGCCTGTGCTCTCCGGCACCGAGGCATGGTTCTACATCGTAAGCGGCGCAGGCGCGGCCTCGATGCTCCTGGGCGCGTGGTGCGCGATGTTCCAGCGGGACCTCAAGGGATTGCTCGCGTATTCGACCATCAGCCATCTCGGGCTCATCACGTTGCTCCTTGGGCTTAACAGCCCGCTCGCCGCCGTGGCGGCGGTTTTCCACACGATGAACCACGCCACGTTCAAGTCGTCGCTGTTCATGGCCGCGGGAATCATCGATCACGAGACGGGCACCCGCGACATGCGCCGCCTGCACGGGCTTTTCGCTGCGATGCCCATCACGGGCACGCTCGCGATCGTGGCCAGCGGTGCCATGGCCGGCGTCCCGCTGCTCAATGGTTTCCTGTCGAAGGAGATGTTCTTCGCGGAGACGGTCTATCTCGAAGCCCATCCCGCCGTGCAGTACGCGCTGCCGGCGGTGGCCACGCTCGCGGGTACCTTCGCGGTGGTCTACGCCCTGCGCGTGGCGTGGGGCCTGTTCTTCGGTGCGCCGCCGGTCAACCTCCCGCGCGAGCCGCACGAGCCGAAGCGCTGGATGCGCGTGCCCATCGAGCTCCTCGTGCTCGTCTGTGTGGCGGTGGGCGTCGCGCCCGGCCTCGTGGTCGGACAGCTGCTCGCCACGGCGGCGCGCCCCGTCGTGGGTGGCGTGCTGCCGAACTACGACCTCGCCATCTGGCATGGCTTCAACGCGCCTTTGATCATGAGCATCGTGGCGATGGTGGCCGGCGTGATCGTATACCGGCGCATGGGACGGCGCTTTGGCGGACCCGGCCTCGATCGTCCCCCGTTCCTGCCCGGCGACGGGCAGAGAGTGTTCGAGCGCGTGCTGGCGGCGAGCGACGGCGCTGCGCGCGCGCTCGTGCGCATCGTCGTCACCCGGCGGCTGCAGCCGCAGCTCGCCTGGATGGTGGTCCTCGCCACGGTGGCGGCAGGGCTCGCCGTCGCGCAGGTGGGGCTCGCCTGGGGCGATCGTCAGCGCGTGCCGGCGGATGCGCGCTTCGTGCTCCTGTGGCTCGTCGGCATGGCCAGTGCAGTGGGCGCGGCGTGGATGGCGAAGCTGCACCGCTTCGCCGCGCTCACGATGCTCGGCGTGACCGGCCTCGTGATCTGCCTTACCTTCGTGTGGTTCTCCGCGCCCGATCTCGCGCTCACCCAGCTCGTGGTGGAGGCGGTGACGGTGGTGCTCTTCCTGCTCGGCCTGCGCTGGCTGCCCAAGCGTCAAGCGGGTGATCCCGCGGACACCGCGCCGCGCACCCGCCTGCGCCGTGCACGCGATCTCGTGCTCGCTGCCTGCGCCGGCGCAGGCCTGTCGCTCCTGTCCTACGCGCTGCTGACCCGGCCCGCCCCGCAGAGCATCTCGCCCTTCTTCCTCGATCGCGCGCTTCCCGAGGGAGGCGGCACCAACGTGATCAACGTCATGCTGGTGGACTTCCGTAGCTTCGACACGCTGGGCGAGATCACCGTGCTGGCCGGGGTCGCGCTCACGGTGTACGCACTCCTGCGTCGCTTCCGGCCGCCGCGAGAGTCGGTGGCGCCACCCGCGCAACAGTTGAGCGCGCCGGCGCAGGGCGATACCGACCTCGTGCGGCCGCGCTCGGCCCCCGCCGCGCACACGGGCTATCTCAACGTGCCCGCCGTGCTCGCCCGCCTCATGCTGCCGCTCGCCATGATGGTGGCGGCGTACCTGTTCATGCGCGGGCACAACTTGCCCGGGGGCGGCTTCGTGGCCGGGCTCGTGATCGCGATCGCCTTCATCATGCAGTACCTCGTGGCGAGCGCGTCGTGGATCGAGGCCCGCCTCACCTTCAACCCGGTGCGCTGGGTCGCGGTGGGCCTGGTGCTCGCGGCGGCCACCGGCGCGGGCGCGATCGCCCTGGGGTATCCGTTCCTTACCACCCACACGGCGCACCTCGACCTTCCCCTCGTCGGCATGGTCCACCTGCCGAGCGCGCTCTTCTTCGATGCGGGCGTGTTTGCGGTGGTAACGGGATCCACGCTGCTCGTGTTGCTCGCGCTCGCGCACCAGTCGATCCGCGCGCGGCGCGCGCACCTCATCGCTGTGGAGGATGCCGCCGAGAGGGCGGTTCTCCAATTGTCACCGGACGGGGCGCCTGCCCCAGTGCCGGCCCGGGGCGCCTGATGGAGCTCGTCCTGTCACTGTCGATCGGCGTGCTCGGCGCCTGCGGGGTGTGGCTCGTGCTGCGCGCGCGCACCTTCCAGGTCATCATGGGCCTCTCGCTCCTGGGGTACGCCGTCAACCTGTTCATGTTCAGCATGGGCAGCTTGTCGATCGGACAGGAACCGATCGTCAAGCCGGGCGTGCCGCCCGATCTCGCGCATTACACCGATCCCATGGTGCAGGCGCTGGTACTCACCGCGATCGTGATCGGCTTTGCCACCACGGCGCTCTTCCTCGTGGTGCTGCTCGCCTTGCGCGGCCTGAGCGACAGCGACCACGTGGACGGCAAGGAGGACGCGCCGTGAGGCTGCCGCGGGGTTCGTGCCGCAAGGGCCGCCGCGCTGCGCACGCGGCGGGAAGGCGCACGCGATGAGCGAGGCACTCGTCCCGTTGATTGCACCGCTCATGCCGCACCTCGTGGTGGCGCCGGTGCTGGTGCCGCTGGTGGCGGCCGCGCTGCTCCTGCTCATCGGGCAGGAGCGCCGCGAGGTGCTCGTGGCCGGCAGCCTCGTGGCCACATTCGCCACGCTCGCGGTGGCCGTGTTGCTGCTCGTGTGGGTCGATGCTCAGGGCGCGACCCCGGTGGTGGCCGTGTACCTGCCGGCGAACTGGGACGTGCCGTTTGGCATCGTGCTCGCCACCGACCGGCTGTCGGCGATGATGCTCGTGGTCACCGGCCTCGTCGCGATGGGCGCGCTCGTCTTCGCCGCCGCGCGCTGGCAGCGCGCGGGCGTGTACTTTCATCCGCTGTTCCAGATCGGCCTCATGGGGATCAACGGGGCGTACCTCACGGCGGATCTGTTCAACCTCTTCGTATTCGTGGAAGTGATGCTCACCGCGTCCTACGCACTGCTTCTGCACGGGTCGGGGCGGGCACGCGTCCAGGCGGGACTGCACTACATCGCCGTCAATCTGGTGGCCTCCGCGCTGTTCCTGCTCGGCGTGGCGATGATCTACGGCATCGCCGGCACGCTCGGCATGGCGGATGTCGCGCAGAAGCTCGCGGCCCTCCCGCCGCACGACCGCGGCCTGCTCTACGCGGGCGCAGCGCTCCTGGGCATCGCGCTGCTCGCCAAGGCCGCGATCTGGCCGCTCAACTTCTGGCTGGTGCCCGCCTATGTCTCGGCCGCGGCGCCGGTCGCGGCGCTGTTCGTGCTGCTCACCAAGGTGGGCTTCTACGCGATCCTGCGCCTGTGGACGCTCTTTCTGGCGCCGCAGGGCGACGCCACCGCGCGCTTCGGCGCCGACGTGCTGGTGATCGGCGGCCTCGCCACCATCGTCGTGGCGTCATTGGCGATGGTCGTGTCGCGCAACGTGCGCCGCCTCGCCGCGCTGGCGACGATGGTGTCCTCGGGCACGCTCGTGGCAGTGCTGGGACTGGGCGATGCGGTCGCCGTGGGTGGCGCGTTGTACTACCTCGTTGCTTCGAGTCTTGCCGTGGCGGTCGTGTTCCTGCTCGCCGACTTGGTCGAGCGCTCGCGCGAGAAGGGCACCGGCGCCACCCTCGACGAAGGCCTGGCCGAGCCGATGCCGTTCGCCGCCGACGGGCGCCCGCCCGCTCCTGGGGTGAATCTCGACGACGAGGAGGCCGCGCTCATCGGGCAGCCCGTCCCCGTTGCGCTGGCCTTCCTGGGCGCCTCGTTCCTCGCGTGCGTGGCGTTGCTGGCGGGCCTGCCGCCGCTCGCGGGCTTCGTGGCCAAGTTCGCAATGCTGGACACCATCATCGGCAGCGCCGCGCCGGCGCAGGTGCCCCTGCTCGGCTGGGCCGTGGCGGTGGTGCTCGTGGGCTCGAGCTTCGTCGCGCTGGGGGTGCTCGCGCGCACTGGCATCCGCTACTTCTGGGCGCCACAGGGACGCCCCCCGCCACGGCTGGCCGTGATCGAGTGCCTGCCCATCGCGGCGCTGCTTGCGATCCTCCTCGCGATGACGCTCGCCGCCGGTCCCGCGCTGCGCTACACCACCGCGGCAGCGGAGGGCCTCTTCGACGCGTCTGCCTACGTGCAGGCCATCGCCGGGACGAGGCCCGTCCCGAGCCCCACCCACGGCACCCGCGGCCGGCAAGAGGCGCCCCGATGAAGCGGCTGTTCCCTGCGCCGCTCCTGTCGGCGTCGCTCTTCGTGATGTGGATCGCCCTGCAGGGATCCCTGGCTGCGGGTGATCTCGTCCTCGCGGCGTTCCTGGCGATGGCGATCCCGATCGCCTGTGCGCCGCTGCGCCCTCTGCCGGTGCGCATCCGCCGACCCGGTGTGCTGGTGCGGCTCGTGCTCGTGGTGGGCAGCGACGTGTTCCGATCCAACCTTCAGGTTGCCGCCGGCGTGCTGCGCAGCCCCTGGCGTGCGCCGCGCGGCGCGTTCGTGCGCGTGCCGCTCGACATCACCGATCCCAACGCGCTCGCCGCGCTGTGCGCCATCACCACGGTGATCCCCGGCACGGTGTGGACCGAGCTCTCCGAAGGCCACGGCCTGCTGCTGCACGTGTTCGACCTCCACGACGAGGTCGCCTTCATCGCGAACTTCAAGCAACGCTACGAGAAGCCCCTGCAGGAGATCTTCGAATGACGCCGCTCATCGACCTTGCCGTGACCGTGACGCTGTCGTGCTACGTCGCCGCCATGGCGCTCGCCTTCGTGCGCCTGCTGCGGGGCCCGGCCGCACAGGATCGCGTGCTCGCGCTCGACTTCATCTACATCAACGGGATGCTGGTCGTGCTGGTGCTGGGCATCCGCTTCGGCAGCAGCATGTACTTCGAGTCGGCCCTGCTCATCGCGCTCTTCGGCTTCGTGAGCTCGGCGGCACTGGCCAAGTTCCTGCTGCGCGGCGAGGTGATCGAATGACGGCGGGCACGACGGTGGCCGAGGTTGCGGTGGCGCTCCTCCTGGTGGCCGGCGGCGTGCTGTCGCTGGCCAGCGCGATCGGGCTCCTGCGCATGCGGACTTTCTTCATGCGCATGCACCCGCCGGCCATCGCCAACACGTTCGCGGTGTGGTGCACCGCGTTGGCCATGATCGTGTACTTCGCGGTGTTCCAGGACCGGCTTGCGCTGTACGTGTGGCTCATTCCCATCTTCCTGTCGATCACGGCGCCCGTGACCACCGCGCTCCTGGCGCGAGCCGCACTCTTCCGCGAGCGGCAGCGCGGAGGCGACGCGCCGCCGCCCCCCGGGGATGTGCCCGTCTCCCGCTAGGCTCCCGACGCAAGGAACGCAACCGAGGGTGAACGCGCCATGAACCTGCGTCAACTCAAGTACTTCGTGAAGGTGGTGGAGAGCGGCAACATGACGCGGGCCGCGAGCGAGCTGCACGTCGCGCAGCCCGCGCTCGGCATGCAGATCCGCCAGCTCGAGGAGGACCTCGGCGTGGCGCTGCTCACGCGGCACTCGCGCGGGGTGGAGGCCACGCCCGCCGGCATCCTCCTGCACCAGCGCGCGCTTGCCATCCTGCGCACCGTGGACGACGCGCGGCGCGACGTGATCGCCGCCGGCGGCAACGAGGCGGAGTCGATTCGCCTCGGCCTCACGCCCACCCTGATGCTCGTCCTGGGGGCGGAGGTGGCCGTCGCCGCGCGCGAGCGGCTGCCGCACGTGTTCCTGAGCCTCTCCGAGGCGATGAGCCACGTGCTGGCCGAGGCGCTGCTGCGCGGGGATGTCGATATGGCCATCGCCTACGACGTGCCGGACGTCCCGCAGGTCGACCGGGTGGCGCTGCTCGACGAAGAGCTGGTCTTCGTCACGCTGCCCGTGGCAGGCGCGGCGGCCACGGTCCCCTTCGGCGAGGCCATTGAGGAGAGCTTGATCCTGCCCGAGCAGGGCGACACCGTGCGCGATCATGTGGCCCGCGCCGCACATGCCATCGGGGTTGCGCCGAAGGTGGCCTTCGAGGTGCGCTCGATTCCGGCGATGAAGAGCCTCATCCTGCGCGGCGCGGGCTCGGGCATCCTGCCCTACGGCGCCGTGCTCCCGGAGGTGCGCGAGGGACGGCTGTTCGCGCGGCGCATCGTCGCCCCTGCCTTGCGGCGCACGCTTTACGTGGCCGTGCGGTCGTCCCGGACGCCGTTGCGCAACGAGGTGGCGCTGCGGGCGGTGATCCGCGACTCGCTGTCCGGGCTCCTCGAGACGCTGGGACCGCTGGCCCACCCCCTGGCCGCCGGATGATGCGCGACGGCGCTAAAAAACGCTTAGGCGTGACCTAAGACAACGGTATTGGACGGCCGAGGCGCGCACGCGCTTCAATGAACCCGAAACGCCGCGGTTGCGGCCCGCGCGCTAAGGCGCCGGCCGGCGGACGCGGTTACCGAACCGAACTCTTGCGGAGGTCCATCATGACATTGAAGCATGCCCTTGCCTTCTTCCTCGCCGCCCCACTGCTCGCCGCCGCGAGCACCTTCGCGCTCGCGCAGGCCCCGTATCCCGAGCGGCCGATTCGCATGATCGTGCCGTTCCCGCCCGGCGGCGGCGCCGACACCACGGCGCGCATGCTCGCGCAGAAGATGGGCGATGGCCTCGGCCAGCCGGTGACTGTGGACAATCGCCCGGGGGCCAATGGACTCGTCGGCACCGACGCCGTGGCGAAAGCGGCCCCTGACGGCTACACGATCCTGCTGACCGATCGCGGCGCCCTCGGCATCAATCCGAGCCTCTACGCCAAGCTGCCCTACGACCCGCGCAAGGACTTCGCCTACATCGGCGTGGCCACCGACGGTCCCTACGTGCTCGTGGTGTCCGCCGCCCTGCCCGTGAGGAGCGTGGCGGATCTCGTCGCGCTGGCCAGGACCAAGCCCGGTGCCCTGCGCTACGGCAGCTACGGCGTGGGCAGCATGGCCCAGCTCAACCTCGAGGCGCTTGCGCGGCAGAACGGGATCGCCCTCCAGCACGTGCCGTACAAGGGCGCGCCGCCGGCGGTCGCGGCAGTGGTGGCGGGCGAAGTGGACATGACGATCGCCTCGCCCCCCTCGCTCCTCGGCTTCGTCAAGGAGGGGCGCGTGCGCGCGCTCGCCGTGGGCAGCGACGCCCGCCTCGCGCTGTTGCCGGACGTCCCCACCCTCAAGGAGGCGGGCGTGGCCGGTGACCCGCTGTTGCCGACCTACTTCGCGCTCGCTGCGCCGGCCGGCACGCCCCCCGCGGTCGTCGGGCGGCTCAACGAGGCGCTCAAGCAGGCGGTCACCGCTCCCGACATCGCGGCCCGGCTGGCCGCAGCGGGGCTCGTGCCCAATGGCGGTACGGGTGCCGCCATGACGCGGATGGTCAACGACGACGTGGAGCGCTTCGCCATCCTCGTCAAGGACATCGGCATCAAGCCGGAGTAAGCGGCCGCGCGGCGCGCGCCTCCGCTGCGACGGGGGCGGCGCGCTAGTCGCCCACGGCCCGCAATGGCGCGGCGTCGAGCAGACCCGCGGCCTGCGCGAGACGCCGCAGCTCCGCGCGCTCGGCATCGTCCACGCCGAGCTGCGGAGCGCGCACTGCGGCATGCGCGATGAGTCCCTGCATCTTCAGGACTTCCTTCATGCGCGGGCGGTAGTCGCGGATGGGATTGCGCCAGGCGTAGCGGGCGAGGGGGCCGAGTCGCTCCCAGATCGCGAACGCGCGCGTGAAGTCCTGGGCCGCTGCCGCGCGCTGCATCTCGATAAGCTCGCGCGTGGCCGTGCAGGCGAAGCCGATGAGCGCGCCGTCGCAGCCCATGACCATCGCTTCGCAGATGAAGGTGTCGCTGCCCGTCATGATGCCCAGCTTGCGCGGCAGCGTCTTGGCCGTGGCGATCGTCTCGACGGTCTTGGTGGTGTCGAACGACGCCTCCTTGAGGCCGATGATCTGCGGGATCGAGCAGAGCTGTTCGAGCGTCTCCGGCGGGAAGTCCGGGCCGAACGCCTTGGGAAACTGGAAGGCGATCATCGGCAGCCCCACGCCGTCGGCGATGGCCTTGTGGTACGCGTAGATCATCTGCGCGGGCACCGGGTTGCCGAGGAACGTGGGGAAGGGCGGGAAGATCGCGAGGCCTTGCGCCCCGGCGGCCTTGAGCTCGTGGCCCCAGCGCACGGCGGCGCGGGTTGAGCCGGCGATGAGTCCCGACAGGAGCGGCACCGCTGCGCCGATCACTTCCTTGCACACGCGCAGCACCTCGATCTGCTCGTCCGGATCGAGGGCCGGCCCTTCGCTCGCATCCATGTTCATCGCGATCGCCGTGGGCTTTTGGGCGGCGATCCACTGCATGTACGTGCGCAGCGACGTCCAGTCGATGGACTGGTCGGGCAGCATGGGAAGGACCGGGGCGGCCACGATGCCGCGAAGGGGGGTGAGGGACATGGCGTTACTCCTTGCCGATGGGCGTGGCGGTGCCGTGCAGCACGCCGCGCGCGAGGAAGATCTCGGTGATCGCTTCCGTCGCCTGCGTGAACTCGGGCGAGCGGCGCGCGTCGAGGCCGCGCGGGCGCGGCAGGTGGATGTCGAGGATGCGCTCGATGCGCCCGGGGCGCGGGGACATCACCACCACGCGGTCGGCGAGCAGCACGGCCTCGTCGATCGAGTGCGTGATGAAGAGCACCGTCTTGCGCGTGGCGAGCCACAGCGCCTCGAGGTCGAGGCGGATCTGCTCGCGAGTGAGCGCGTCGAGCGCGCCGAACGGCTCGTCCATGAGCAGCAGCGGTGCATCGTGGATGAGCGCACGGGCGATCGCCACGCGCTGCCGCATCCCGCCGGAAAGCTCGTGCGGATAACGGTCGGTAAAATCTGCGAGGCCGACCTGGGCCAGCAGCCGCAGTGCGCGCTCCTTGTACGCCCGCGGGTCGAGGCCGCGCAGCTCCACCTGCACCAGCACGTTCGACAGCGCCGTGCGCCAGTCGAGGAGCACCGGGCTCTGGAACACGATGCCGAGGTTGGTCTGCGGACGGTCGACGATGCGGCCGTCCACGCGCACTTCGCCGGTGCTCGCGAGGTGCAGGCCCGCCACCAGGCGCAGCAGCGTGCTCTTGCCGCAGCCCGACGGCCCCACGATCGCGAGGAACTCGCCGTCGCGGATCGCGAGGTCCACGCGATCCAGCGCCCGCGTGTCCTCGCGGCCGGCGCGCCGGTAGACCTTGGTGACGCCGGCGAGGTCGACGTAGGGGCGCGCCGCGGCACCGTCCACCGCCGCGGCCTCGGATGCCGCGCGCGAAGACGCGATGCGCAGCGACGTCACTTCGGCAGGTACTCGTTGGTGTGGAAGTCCGTCCACTTCTTGTCGGTTTGCAGGTCGCGGTAGTTCTTGAGGATGGCGATGGTCTGGTCCCAGTCGGCCTGCGCGCCGAGGCCGATCTTGCCCTTCGAGTTCTTGGAGTCGAGGAGCTCGATGTCCACCATGAGCTGGTCGAGCGTGGACTGGCGGTTGAGGTCGGGCTTGGCCTTCATTGCCGCATCCACGGCGGCGCCCGGGTTCTTCTTCGCTTCCTCCCACGACTTCTGCGTGGCCTTCACGAAGCGGCGGACGAGGTCGGGATTCTTCTTCAGCGTGTCGCCCGAGGTGAGAATCGTCATGCCCACGATGTTGGCGCCGAAGTCGGCGTAGCGCATCGCGGCGGGATCGCCGCCCTTGTACTTGATGAGGAAGTACTGGTCGTCGGCGCCGCCCAGCAGCGCATCGGCCTTCTTCTCGAGCACGGTCACGACCTTGGCGGCCGGATCGACCTGCACCATGCTGATCTTGCCGCAGTCGACGTTGTTGGCCTTGCACACGGCCTGCAAGAGCTGCCCGAGCGGATCACCCGGCGTGACCGCGACCTTCTTGCCCTCGAGATCCTTGGGCGTCTTGATGCCGGCCTCCTTGAGCGAGACCACGGAGAAGCCGGTGGTATTGAGCAGCGACATCACGCTCTTGATGTCGGCGCCCTTCGAGGCGGTGAGGATCACCGACGACGAGTCGGCGAGGCCGAAAGTATCGGAGCCCGCGGCCACCACCTGCACGGTGTTGGCCGAGCCACGCCCTTCGTTGATGGTGAGGTCGATGCCTTCCGCGGCGTAGTAGCCCTTGTCCTTGCCGTAGTAGAACGGCACGTGCAGGCCGCCCAAGTACCAGTTGAGGCGCAGCGAGACCTTGTCCTGCGCCTTCGGCTGCGCGTGGACGAGCGGCGTCATGGCCAGCGTGACGGCGGCGGCGGCGAGGGCCGCGATGCGGATGAGCTTCATGAACTTCCTCCTGGGATGTCCCGCCTTCGCGGCGGTGATGGTATGGGCGTGGCGGCGCGCGGCCGCGTGGTGCGTGGTGCGTTGGTGCAGCTACAAGGTGGCGTCCTTCGCGGTGGCCTGCTGCGAGACGTGCCATGGAATGGCCAGGCGCTCCACGATCTCCACGGCGTAGTACACGACGAGGCCGATGAGCGAGAGCACTACGATCGTGGCGAAGACCATGGGCGTGTCGAGCTGGCCGTTGTACTGCAGCAGCAGGTAGCCTAAGCCGCGGTCGGAGGCCACGAACTCGGCCACCACGGCGGCGGTGGCGGCGAGCGCGGCGCCGACCTTGAGTCCCGTGAAGATGTGCGGCAGCGCCTGCGGCAGACGGATCTTGCGGAACATCGTCCACGCGGAGGCGCCGGTCGTGCGCGCGAAGTCCATCACGTCCTTATCGGCGCTCTTGAAGCCCGCGATGCTCGACACCACGATCGGGAAGAAGGACAGCAGGAACACGAGGAGCAGCTTGGGTGCGAAGCCGAAGCCGAACCAGATGATGAACAGCGGTGCGATGGCGATCTTGGGAATGATCTGCAGGAACACGATCACCGGATACACCGCTTGTTCCATGAAGCGCGAATATGCCACCGCCAAGGCGAGCGGAATGCTCACCACCACGGCGAGCGCGTAGCCCGCGAGGATCTCCTGCGTCGTGACCCACGCGGCGCCGGCGATGGCGTCGTGCTTCCTCCAGAACTCGGTCCACACCTTCGACGGTGGCGGCAGCAGGTACTCCTTCACACCGGTGAGGTGGACAGCGGCCTCCCACACGAGGAAGAGCAGCGCGAAGATCGCGATCGCGCCACCGCGCGTGCGCAGCCAGCCCACCACCGCCGCGCCCGCGCGCCGTGCGCCGCTCGCGCTCATCGCCATGGTGCCGGCGCTTGGGCCAGGTCGAAGGTGCCGTACTGCGCAGGCTCGTTGATCTCGAGGACCTCGAGATCATCGGAGCGGGCGATCACGTTGTGAGGCACCCCGGCCGGCTGCGACAGGCCGTCGCCGGCGCGCACCGTGACGTCGCCTTCCATGCCCGCGAAGCGGAACGTGAGCCACCCGCGCAGCACATACACATAGTGGGCTGTCATGTCGTGCCAGTGCCATCCCGTGGCCTGCTCCAGCGGCAGCAGAGCGCGGATGTGCTTGACCCCGATGCGACCGCCGGTGGCGGCGGCGAGCCCCAGGTCGCGGTACTCGGCATCGGGGCGCAGTCCTTCGCGATTCCACTGCGCGCCGTCGCCGTTCATGCGCGCGAACGTCGAGAGCGCCTCCGCGAGCGCGCGCGGGCCATCGTAGCGGGGTGATGCGACCATGCGAATCTCTCCGTGGGCGCGCCGTGCGTTGCGGCGCGGCTGTCGTGTCCGGCCGGAGACCTCCGACGTGACGAGAGCCAGCCGCCAACGTTACGCGGCGCGCGCGGGTTCGGTCAAGGCCGCGGCGCACAACGCGCCGGGACGCGGAACGCGCGCGCGTTCAGTACTCGACCGGGATGGGGTCGAGGGAGCGCCACAGGTACCACGTGGCCACGCTGCGCCAGGGCGCCCAGCGCGCGCCGAACGTGCGCAGGTCGGACGCCGTGAGGCGCTCGCCGTCGTGGTAGTGCAGGGCCACCGCCTTGACGAGCCCGATGTCGTCGACCGGCAGGATGTCCGGCCGCAGCTCGTGGAAGATGAGGAACATCTCTGCGGTCCAGCGACCGATGCCCTTCACGTCCACTAGCCGCGCGATGAGCGTCTCGTCGTCGAGGGCGGGCCACTCGCGCGGATCGAGCGTGCCCGTCACGAAATGGCGCGCGAGGTCGCGCAGGTAGATCGCCTTGCGCTCGGACAGGCCCACGCGCCGCAGCGTGGTCATGCGGGTGCGGCTCACGCGCGTGGCAGCGAGAGCGGCCGGTGTGCCCGTCGCGCCGGTGGCGGTGGCAAAGCGGTCCCAGATCGCCTGCGCCGCCTTCACCGAGATCTGTTGGCCGACAATTGCGCGCGCCAGCACGGTGAAGGGCTCGCCGCGCCGCGCGAGGTGAACGCCGGGGTACGCCGCGACGAGGCGGGCGAGCACGGGATCGGCCGCGGCCAGCTCGCACGCCGCCTGGTCCCAGTACGGCGGCTTCACGTCACGACTGCGCCGTGGCGGCGCGCGTTGCGCACCGCTTGCGCCACGCACGCACCGCATGCCAGCGCCAGGCGAGGCGCATGCCCACGAAGCCGGTGACCGCGAGGATCGAGGCCAGCAGCACAAGGCCCACGGCCAGCGGCTTGCCGAGGCCTGCCACCCATTGCGCGAAGGCCGGGAACCAGCCGACCACCCCGGCGCTGTCGGGGAACGCCAGTGCGTGGGGGGTGGCGGCGTCGGGGAAGAAGAGCCGGCCGATCTCGTAGGCCGCCACGTACAGGGGCACGATCGTGAACGGGTTCGTGTAGAAGGTGGTAGCCACGGCCAGTGGGAGATGGGCGCGGAACACGAGGCATCCGCCGATCGAGCCCAAGGCCTGCAACGGGCCGGGAATGAGGCCGCAGAAGAGGCCGATGGCCACGGCGCGCGCCGCCGACTTGCGGTTGAGGTACCACAGGTCGGGGTCGGTGATGGCCGGGAAGTAGCGCTTCAGGCGCTCGTTGCCGGTGATCGCGTCGATCGCCGGCCGAAACCTCGAGGTGAGCCGCTTGAGCCAGGGGCGCAGCACGAAAAACCCTTTTAAAATGGTACATTAGCAGGGTTTGGCCGGCAGGCATCCCTTGCCGGCCGGTGCCGCGGCCCCACGAAGGCTCCGCGCGCTCGACCTCGACATCGCGCCCATGGCCCTGCCGCATTTGCCATGTGCGCCCGGCCACCGACACTCATGCCGACTGTAGCGCCCCTCCCTGGCGGGATCGTAACGCGAGCGATCGAGCTCGTTCTCCTTGTAGCGTGCCTCCTGTGCGCGCCCGTACAGGCGGCCGAGCCGAAGAAGGTGATCCGCGACGTGTTCCCGGTGGCCGAGACCGGCTTCGACCCCGCGGCGATGCACGATCTGTACTCGGCCGGCGTCATCCGCGCCGTCTTCGAGGCGCTCTATACCTACGACTACCTCGCCCGGCCCGCGAAGCTGGTCCCGCTGGTGGCGGCGGCGATGCCTGAGATCGCCGAGGACGGCCGGGTGTACACGGTGCGCCTGCGCCCCGGCATCTTCTTCCAGCCCGATCGCGTGTTCGGCGACAAGCCGCGCGAGCTCGTCGCCGACGACGTCGTGTACTCGGTCAAGCGCCTCGCCGACCCCAAGCTGCGCGCGCCCTACGGCTTTCTCGTCGAGGGCAAGTTCGCGGGCCTCGACGAGCTGGCCGCGGCGGCGAAGAAGACCGGCAAGTTCGACTACGACCGCAAGATCGCCGGCATCGAGGCCGTGGATCGTCACACCGTGCGCTTTCGTCTGAACGAGCCCGATTTCAATCTCACCTACGTGCTTTCGCACGAGGCCACGTCGATCGTGGCGCGCGAGGTCATCGACAAGTATGCCGAGTCCGACGGCCGCGCGATGAGCCATCCGGTGGGCACGGGCCCGTTCAAGCTGGGCCAGTGGATCCGCAGCAACAAGATCGTGCTCGACGCCAATCCCGACTATCGGGGCTTCGTGTGGGACTTCGCGCCCGTGCAGCCGGGCGACGAGAAGCTCGTGGCGCAGATGAAGGGCAAGCGCATGCCCGCGGTGGATCGCGTCGAGATCTTCGTCCAGGAGGAGGACCAGACGCGCTGGCTCGCCTTCCAGCAGGGCGAGCTCGACTTCATGAACATGGAAGGTCCGCTGGCGCCCAACGCCATCGGTACCGACGGCAACATCAAGCCGGAGCTCGCCGCGAAGGGCGTCCGCCTCGACCGCTACGTCGAGCCTGAGATCCGCTACGTCTACTGGAACTGGCTCGACCCGCGGGTGGGCGGGATGGGCAAGGCTCAGATCGCGCTGCGGCGCGCGCTCGCGATGTCCTTCGACGCCTCCGAGGAAGTGCGCGTGATCCTCAATGGCCAGGCGGTGGCGCTCGAGTATCCGATCCCGCCCGGGGTGGTGGGCCACGAGCCGCAGTGGAAGAGCACGGTGCGCTACGATCCCGCGCTCGCCAACAAGCTCCTGGATCACTTCGGCTACAAACGCGGCACCGATGGCTGGCGCACCTGGCCCGACGGTTCGCCCATGGTCATCAAGTACGCCGCGCGGCCGGACACGCAGAATCGCCAGCTCGAGGAGCTCGCCAAGAAATCCTACGACGCCATCGGCGTGCGCATGGAGAGCCAGCGTGATCGCTTCCCCGAGCTCTTGAAGCTCGAGAAGGCATGCAAGCTCTTCAGCCGGGAGGCGGCCTGGGTGGCCGACTACCCCGATGGCGACAACTTCATGCAGCTCTTCTACGGGCCCAACACGTATCAGAGCAACAACGGCTGCGTGAGCATTCCCGAGTACGACGCACTGTACAAGCAGTCGGTGCGCATGCCGGCCGGGCCCGAGCGCGACAAGCTCTTCCGCAAGATGGCCCGCCTGCTCGAGTATTACGCGCCGCAGCGCCTCACCGTGGCGCGCTACCGCAACCAGCTCGTGCAGCCGCGCATCGAGGGCTACCGCCGCCATCCCATCCTGGCCTCGACGTGGCAATACGTCGACGTCGCCCCCGCAAGCAACTGATTCCGTTCGTCCGGCCAGCCAGACGAGCCGAAGGAGACCGCACCATGTGGGCCTACGTCGTACGAAGACTGTGGCAGATGATCCCAACGATGCTCGGCGTCGTGCTGCTCGTCTTCATCCTCTTCAACCTGTTCGGCGGCGACCCTGCCTACGTGCTGGCGGGCAAGATCAGCAATCCCGACCAGATCGACAACATCAGGCGCCAGCTCGGTGTGGACCAGCCGTATTACATCCAGCTCGGCATCTTCTTGAAGCAGATCGTCACCGGCAATTTTGGCGCCTCGTGGAGCACCAACGAGCCGGTGTCGCACATCCTCGCCACGCGCCTGGGACCCTCGATGACGGTGCTGGTGCCGCTGCTCATCATCGAGACGATCGTCGCGGTGGGCCTGGCCCTCGCGGTGGCCTACGTGCGCGGCTCGCTCACCGACCGCGCGGTGATGATCGTGTGCACCGTGGGCCTTTCGATCTCGATCCTCGTGTACATCATCGTGTTCCAGTACGTGTTCGCCTACAAGCTCGGCTGGTTTCCAGTGCAGGGCTGGGGCGACTCGTTCTGGGAGAACCTCGTGCGCTACGCCTCACTGCCGATCCTCATCGGACTCGTGGTGAGCATCGCGCCCAACCTCAGGCTCTACCGCACGTTTGTGCTCGACGAGATCAACCAGGATTACGTGCGCACCGCGCGCGCCAAGGGCGTCTCGGAGAACCGCATCATGTGGGTGCACGTGCTGCGCAATGCGTCCATTCCCATCATCACGCACGTTATGGCGGCGCTGCCGGGCTTGCTCATCGGGGCCTTCCTGCTCGAGCGCTTCTTCTCGATCCCCGGCATCGGCCGCGAGGTGATCCTCGCGGTGGAGCGCTCGGACTTCCCGGTCATCAAGGCGCTCACCGTGTACGTGGCGGTGGCCACGATGGCGGTGAATCTCCTGGCCGATCTGATGTATAAGGCGGTCGATCCGCGGGTGCAGCTCAAATGAGCAGCGCACCTGACGTCATCGCGGCGCGGCCCGCCGCGCGCACGGCGCCGCTGCGCCGTGAGATCCCGCATACCGTATCGCCCGGCCTGTGGACGCTCGCCTGGCGCCGGCTGCGCCGCGACCGCCTCGCGATGGTGTCGCTCGCCATCGTGGCCGCCTTCATCGTGCTCATGATCCTCTCCGGCCTTGGCGCGGTGGCCAAGGACTGGGCCCAGGAGGTGGGCGTGAACTACGCCCCGCCGAGCTTCATGGGTCCCGACGCCGTGCCCGAGGCGCCTTCGGGCCAGCCGCGCGTCGACGTGTCCGACGCGGCGGCCGTCGCCGCCCCCGCCGACGATACTGGAGTGGTCGATCCGATCGGCGACGTGATCGCCGCGCTCAAGGGGTCCGGCCCCGCCGCGGGTGCGACGTCCTCCGGCGCGGCGTCCGACGCCCCCGGCTTCGTCGATCCGCTCGCCGACGTGATGAAGGAAATCGAAGGCGCGCGGCGTCCGCCCGCTGCCGCCGGAGATGCCGCGAAGTCGGTCGATCCGCTCGCCGACGTCATGAAGGACATCGAGGCGGGCAAGGGGAAGGCGGCGGCGGCCGACACGCGGCGTGCGACGCTGCCGTTCGGTGCCGACAAGTGGGGCCGCGACGTGATCGCCAAGACGATCAAGGGCTCGGAGACTTCCATCTTCGTGGGGCTCGCCGCGGCGTTCGTGGCCACGCTGATTGGCACGGTGCTCGGTGCGCTTGCCGGCTACTACGGCCGTTGGGTCGACGACGCGCTCAACTGGTTCTACAGCATCTTCAGCTCCATCCCCTACCTGCTGCTGATCCTCGCGGTGGCGGCGGTGCTGCAGCACAAGGGCACGATGACCATCGTGCTGATCCTGGGCCTCACCGGCTGGACGGGCGTCTTCCGCCTGATCCGCGCCGAGTACCTCAAGCACAAGAGCCGCGAGTACGTCCAGGCGGCCGACGCCATCGGCGCCTCCAATGCGCGGCGCATGTTCAAGCACATCTTCCCCAATATCTCGCACGTGGTGCTCGTGCAGCTGTCGATCCTCGTCGTGGCCTTCATCAAGTCGGAAGTGATCCTCTCGTTCCTGGGCTTCGGTGTGCCGGTGGACGTGGTGTCGTGGGGATCGATGCTGAACGAGGCGCAGAACGAGCTCCTGCTCGGCAAGTGGTGGCAGCTCGCGGCGGCCGGCGGCACGATGGCCGTGCTCGTCACCGCGTTCTCGCTGTTCACCGATGCGCTGCGCGACGCGCTCGATCCCAAGCTCAAGGGCGGCAAAGGCCACTGACATGAACACACCAGCGACCCTGCCCGCGGGCAACCCGCTCGTGCGCGTGCGCAACCTGCGCATTGGCTTCCGCCTCGACCGCCATACCGTGTTCGATGCGGTCAAGGGCATTTCCTTCGACATTCCGTGCAACTCGACCGTCGCCCTCGTGGGCGAGTCGGGCTCCGGCAAGTCGGTCACCTCGCTCGCGATCCTCGGCCTGCTGCCGCCGGAGAACACCCTCGTGGATCCGGGCAGCGAGATCCTCTACGCAGGCCGCAATCTCGCCACGCTGCCGCGCAACGAGCTCGTCGCGCTCCGCGGCTCCGAGATCTCGATGATCTTCCAGGAGCCGATGACCTCGCTCAACCCGGTATTTACCGTGGGGTTCCAGATCGAGGAAGTGCTGAAGCTCCATCGCGACATGACCGGGAACCAGGCGCGCAAGCGCGCTATCGAAGTGCTCGCCGAAGTGGGCATCCCGGAGCCGGAACGGCGCATCGATTACTTCCCGTCGCAGATGTCGGGCGGTCAGCAGCAGCGCGTGATGATCGCGATGGCCATCGCCTGCGAGCCCAAGCTTCTCATCGCCGACGAGCCCACCACGGCGCTCGACGTGACGATCCAGAAGCAGATCCTCGATCTCATCGCCGCCTTGCAGAAGAAGCACCAGATGTCGGTGCTCTTCATCACCCACGACCTCGCAGTGGTGGGCGAGATCGCCGATCACGTGATCGTGATGCGCAACGGCGAGATCCGCGAGGAAGGCCCGGCCGCGCAGGTGTTCGCCGCGCCGCGCGACACGTACACCCAGGCGCTCCTGCAATGCCGCCCGTCGCTCGACCGGCGCCCGATGCGCCTGCCTGTCATCGACGACTTCATGGACGGGCAGGCACTGAACGCTGCCGACCTGCCGGAGCGCACGCGGGGCGTGCGGCCCGAGGACCCGGTGGTGCTCTCGGTGCGCAACCTCGGCAAGAGCTTCTACGCGCGCGAGGGCCTGTTCGGCAGCCGCGAGTTCAAGGCGGTGCGCAACGTGTCGTTCGACCTGCGCCGCGGCAAGACGCTCGGGCTCGTGGGCGAATCCGGGTCGGGCAAGACCACCGTGGGCATGACGCTCATGCGCCTGCACGAGGCCACCACAGGGCAGGCGCTCTTCGAGGGCAAGGACATCCTGGCGATGACACCGCGGCAGTTCATGCCCTACAAGCGGCGCATCCAGATCATCTTCCAGAATCCGTATGCCTCGCTCAACCCGCGCTTCATCGTCGGGCAGATCTTGACGGAGCCGATGGAGATCCACGGCATCGGCGCGTCGGCACAGGAGCGGGCGGACTTAGCCTTTGAGCTCCTCGACAAGGTCGGCCTGCCCGAAGTCTCGTTCTACAAGTACCCGCATGAGTTCTCGGGCGGCCAGCGGCAGCGCATCGCCATCGCGCGCTGCCTCACCCTCAAGCCCGACATCCTGATCTGCGACGAGTCGGTGTCCGCGCTCGACGTCTCGGTGCAGGCGCAGGTGCTAAACCTCCTGCAGGACCTGCAGCAGGAGTTCGGCCTCTCCTACATCTTCATCTCGCACGATCTCGCGGTGGTGAAGTACATCGCCGACGAGGTGATGGTCATGAACCAGGGCGAGATCGTGGAGATCGCCAACTCCGACGCGATCTACCGCCACCCGCGCGAGCCGTACACGCAGCGGTTGCTGGCGTCGATTCCGCGCGGCTTCAGGCCGGCCGGCGCTAGAGCGTGAACGCCATCTCCGACACCAGCGCGCCCGGCAACTGCTGACTGCGCAGCTGCCGGGAGCCGTAAGTGCTCGACTCGAGGATGAGCTCCGTCTCCTGCGTGAGGTCGACGAGGTTGTCGCCGAGCATGCGGTACACGGAGTCGTCGAAGCGCAGCACGTTTACGGGCGCCACCACCTTGCCCTTGTCCACCCAGAAGGTGGCAAAGCGGGTCATGCCCGTCACGCGGCAGGCGGGACGATCCGAGTAGTTGAGATACCAGAGGTTGCCAATGGCAAGCCCCGTGTCGAGCGCGGCGAGCGCGTCGGCTTCCGGTAGCGTGCCGCCCTGCATCGTGAGCGACTCCGGCGACTCGCCGCCGTTGGCGCCGTTCTCGGCCAGGTCGAACTCGCGCGCCGTGCGCGGCGATACGAGCGAGCCCACGAGACGCCCGCCTTCGATGAGCGGCACCCGTGGGGGGCGCACGAAGCCTTCCGCCTGGAACGCCGGCGCGACCCCGCCTTCCGTGTTCTCGACGAGGCAGACGCGCGGATCGAGCATGCGGCCGTCCTGCATGCGGTCGAGCGGGCTCTGCCGCGTCTTCAGCATGCGACCGGAGAACCCGCCCCAGCTCAGCATGCCGGCGATCTCGTCCATCGCCGAAGGGGCGAGATAGGCGCGGTACGCACCCGGCTCGAGTGTGCGTGGCGGACGCGCGACGAGCGCCAGGCGCTCGCGGGCCACCGCCATGCGTTGCGTGAGCTCGGTGCCGCTCCACACAAAGCCGGCGTAGGCGCTCTTCACCGCCTTGTCGGTGCCGTGGTACAGGCTCCATTGCAGGTTGAAGGTGCGCGTGGCGTGCCAATTGCGCTGGCCTTCGGAGTTCGCGAAGCCGCGCCACACGGGACCGGCGGCGTAGATGCCCACGAGGTCCTCGCCCGCGCCGGCGCGCAGCACTTCGTCGATGACGGCTTCGGAGGCCGGCAGGTCCGGGAGCCGCTCCTGGCGGCTCGATCGCACTTCCGACGGCAGCAGGAGCAGCGGATCGTCGGCGAGATCGACGAGCACGCCACGCAGGCCGGCCATCGCCTCGCGCACGGCCGCGGCGTCGGCCGCGACGTCCCCCGACAGCGACAGCGTGTGGTCCGCGTGGCGGGCGCCCTTGACCAGCCGCACCGTGAGATAGCGCTGGGACACTGTCCCCGGCTGGCGTACCTTGCCGCGGTTCATCCGCACGAAGTCGGACTGCTCCGCGCCGAAGCTCGCGGTGAACCGCTCGCCCGTGCCCAGCGCGCGCTCGATCGCGTCCACCAGCGAGGAGAAATACGCTTCCATCGCCACGGTCTAGCCCTCCCCGCCGAAGACGTCCACGTTACTGAATACGCAGGCCGGCGATGCGTGGCCCACGCGGATCACCTGCGAGGGCTCGCCCTTGCCGCAGTACGGCGTGCCCAGCACCTGCACGGTGTCGTCGTTGCCCACCCGCGCGAGGCTGCGCCAGAAGTTCGCCGAGATGCCGCGGTAGTTGGGGTTCTTGACCACGTGCTTGACGACGCCGTGCTCGATCACGCGCCCGCGCTCGCAGCCGAACTGGAACTTGTTGCGCGAGTCGTCGATGGACCAGCTCCGGTTCGTCTCCATGAGCACCCCGTGCTCGATGCCGGCCACGAGGTCGTCGAAGGAGGCGTCGCCGGCTTCCAGATTGAGGTTGGCCATGCGGTCGATCGGCGGGCGGTTCCAGTTGTCGGCGCGGCTGTTCGCCACTCCGGGCAAGCCGGCGCGGGCCTGCGAGATCGCCCCGCCGAGCGGACACACGAGCAGCCCGTTGCGGATGAGGTGCACCTTTTCGGCGGGCGTGCCGTCGTCGTCGAAGGCGTAGCTTGCAAGCTCCTCCGGCCGGGTGGGATCGAAGGTCACGTTGAGGAGCTCCGAGCCGTACTGGTAGGTGCCGAACATGTCGAGGGTGACGAAGCTCGTGCCCGCGAAGTTGCGCTCGTCGCCCAGGATGCGGTCGAGCTCGACCGGATGACCGATCGACTCGTGGATTTGCAGGATCATCTGGTCGGGCATCAGCAGCACGTCCATCCGGCCGCCCGGGCAGTTGGGCGCGCCGAGGAGCTCGAGCGCCTCCTCGGCCACCCGCCGCCCGGCGTCGGCGAAGGCGAAGCGGGCGAGCACCTCGGTGCTCCCCTGCTGGCAGATGCCGCGGTAGCCGTTGAGCGAGCGCGATTGCGTCTCGCCGGCATCGTGGGCGGTCACCGTGAGTCCGGGCATGAGGAAGCGGTAGCGCTGCGTGACGTCGCCGCCGGTGGACGTCACGAGCCGATGGTCGGCCGTGCGCACTTCCACGCCCGCCTCGCAGTCCACGATGCGCGGATCGCGGCTCGCCGCGGCACATTCCGCGCCGAGGAGTTCGTACCACTCGCGCGGGCCCAGGCCCCCGGCGGCAAGGGAGGGCGACTCGTAACGACCGCGCGGCGCCGGAGCGGGTAGCTGCCGGGCATCGACAAGCCCCAGGCGCGCGGTGGCCCGCGCCCAGGCCGCCGCGCGGTCGAGGGCGGCGGCGAGGCCGGTGGGGGAGAGGTCGCTGGTCGCGGCGTAGCCGTAACCGCCGTCGGCGTAGACCGTTGCCATCGCCCCCCGATCGGTGGTGGCGGAGTACGGCATGGGGACGTTCTTGCGCACGGCGAAGGACTCCGCGCGCTCCTCCACGAACCGGAGCGACCAGAAATCGGCACGAACGTCGAAGGAGGGGAGCGCGGCGTCGAGGGGCATGGGGACCTGCATCGGCAGAAAGGGGATTGAGCGGAGAAAGTATGGATCAGGCCGCGGGATCGGGATCACCGAGGCCGAACCCGTGCAGGGCGGGGCCGGTGACCCGGGCGATGCGCCAGTCGGGCATTACCGTGGCCCCCATGCCTTGGTAAAACGCGATCGCACTTTGGTTCCAGTCGAGCACCGCCCACTCCAGCCGGCCGCAGCCGCGCTCGCGTGCCACGACTCCCACCTCCGCGAGGAGCCGCCGGCCCACGCCGCGCCCCCGGTGTTCCGGATACACGAAGAGGTCTTCGAGCCAGAGGCCCGGACGGGCCAGGAACGTCGAGAAATTGGGGAAAAAGAGCGCAAATCCCAACGCCGCGCCGGAATCCGCCTTTTCGCGTGCAATCAGGGCCTCGGCGCAGGGATGCGGTCCGCCCAGCGCCGCCGCCAGAGCCTCTTCGGAAGCGGTGACGAGGTGCGCCAGGCGCTCGTACTCGGCGAGGGCCCGGACCATGGCGAGAAGGTCGGGGACGTCAGGTAACCCCGCGGGTCGTATGGTGAATGCGCTCATGGCGTCCTGCCGGTGCGCCGCCCTCGCACGCCCCAAAAGGGCCGGGCGCGGCCAAGAAATCCCGGATGCGGATGGCCGCGACGCCCCGCGCGCGCCGCCTTCCACCCTCGAGGGGGCGACCGGAAACCAACGGCGCAAATGCGGCCCAAAGGGGGCGGTTCCAGCCGAATCTCCATGGAATCAGCGGTTCGGACCACAGCACGCGCCTCTTTTGGCGAAATTGCAACAAATTCGCATGCTGCATTGTAACAATCGAGGGGGTTTCGTTGCCCGGAAATTACCCTGTGTTGTAACGTCGCGCTGTGTGCCGGAGGGCGGACGCTTGTCCGCTCGGGGGGCATCAATCTTTACTGGGGGTTTCACAATGAAATTTCAGCGCAAGAAGGTTGCGCTCGCCCTTGGCATGGGCGGCGTCGCACTGGTCGCTGGTGGAACGGCGGTGGCGCAGGACATTCGCGTCAACGTGACGGGTTCCAACATCAAGCGTGTCGACTCGGAAACGGCGGCGCCGATCCAGACGATCACCCGCGAAGACATCCAGCAGTCCGGTCTGCAGACCATCCAGGACGTCGTACGCCAGATCACGGCGAACAACAACGGCGGCATCGCACCTTCGTTCACGAACGGCTTCTCGGCCTCCGGTGCAGGCGTCTCGCTGCGCGGCCTCGGCCCCAACAACACCCTCGTGCTCGTGAACGGTCGCCGCATGGCGAACTTCGGCCTGGCCGACGACGGACACGCTTCCTACGTCGACCTGTCGCAGATTCCGTTCGACGCCGTCGAGCGCATCGAAATCCTCAAGGACGGCGCGTCCGCCATCTACGGCTCCGACGCCGTGGCCGGCGTGGTCAACGTCATCCTGCGCCAGCAATTCACCGGCGTCACGGTGATGGGCTCGGGCGGCACCAACTACAACGGCGAAGGCAACCAGTGGCGCGCGGCCATCACCGCCGGCATCGGTGACCTCACCAAGGATCGCTACAACGCTTTCATCTCTCTGGATTACCAGAAGCAGGAAGCGATCATGTCGAACACGCTGCGCGACTACATGGGCAGCAACGACCTTCGCTCGATGGGTGGCTACGACCAGCGCGGCGGTGTTCCGGCCACGATCAATCCGCACACCGGGTCGAGCAACTCGCCGATCGGCAACGTCCGCCCGGTCAACGCCGCGAACCCGAACGGTGCCGCCGGTGCCTACATGCAGCTGCCCGGCACCTGCCCGGGCCCGGTGAGCCCGGAAGGCTATTGCATCTGGGACCCGAAGGACTGGGTGCCCCTGCAGCCGGATATCGAGCGCTTCAACGTCTACGGCCGCGGCGCGTTCAACTTCAACAGCACCACCCAGGGCTACGCCGAGCTGTCGTTCTTCCAGGTCAAGACCTCGTCCACGTTCACCCCGTACGGTGCGCGCGCCAACTGGTACGACCCGTCGACGAACGCCATCCAGTCGTCCGTCAACATCGCCCTGCCGGTGGGCCATCCGGACAACCCGTACTCCGCCAACAACCAGGTCGCGCGGCTCTACTACGTCGACTACAACATGGGCGGCCGCAACAGCGACGTCGAATCCAATACGCAGCGCTACCTCGCGGGCGTGAAGGGGTCGAACTGGGGCTGGGACTGGGATATGGCGGGTCTGTACATCAAGACCGACACCGACGTCACCCGCATGAACTACGTGAGCTACGACCGCTACCAGCAAGCGCTGGCCGGCACGAGCCCGTACGGCTACTACCGCATCGGTACCGCCGGCAGCCTCAACAATCCGGAAATCTACGACTGGCTCGCGCCGAACCGCGTGCAGAAGATCAAGTCGGAGAACACCAACTTCGATGCCAAGGCGTCGCGCGACCTGATGAAGCTCGACGGCGGCCAGCTTGCCCTCGCGGTCGGCTACGAATTCCGCCGCGAAGAGCTCAACAACCCCGGCACCCCGGGCACCGATACCGGCAACGTGATCGGCCTCGGCTACTCGGCGGCGTTCGGCTCGCGCAACATCAATGCGGTCTACGCCGAGTTGTACGCGCCGGTGCTGAAGAACCTCGAGCTCACCGCGGCCGTCCGCTTCGATGACTACTCCGACGTCGGCAACACGGTGAACCCGAAGATCGGCGCCAAGTGGACGGTGATCCCGCAGCTCGTGCTGCGCGGCACGTACGCCACGGCGTTCCGCGCCCCGGGTCTGTACGAAACGTCCACCGCCAACGCCGCCGCCGGCTTCACCGTCGCCCAGGACCCGATCCGCTGCCCGATCACCGGAGCGGCCGCTGACTGTAACGGCCAGGTGCTCGGCATCAACACGGGCAACCCGTTCATCAAGCCTGAGAAGTCGGACACGTGGACCGTTGGCCTCATCGCCGAGCCGTTCCCCGGCCTGTCCGGTACCCTGGACTACTGGAACATCGAGACCAAGGACCAGATCACCATCGGCAGCGTGCAGGCCGTGCTGAACAGCCCGGGCAGCTTCCCGGCCGCGACCATCGGCCGCGACAGCAACAACCTGCCGGGCATCCCGAACTCCGGAACGGTGCTCTACGTCTCCACGCCGTACCAGAACGCCAACACGGTGAAGACGGACGGTATCGACCTCGACATCATCGGCCGCTACAACGCGCCCAACAACTGGGGCACGTTCACCGCCGAGTTCCAGTGGACGCACATCTTCAACTACAGCCAGGTTCTGGCTGGGACCGAGTACAAGTACGCCGGCACCAACGGCAACTACGACGTCTCGTCGGCGCAAGGCACGCCTCGCGATCGCTGGAACCTGATCCTCGGCTGGGCGCGCGGACCGTGGAACGTGACCGGTACCGTTCGCTTCGTGAGCGGTTACGACGAGCTGGCGTGGGAGAACACCGAAGCCACCCCGGTGTCGCAGCCTGACGATTGCCTGTGGATCTGGAGCGACAACCAGACGAGCTGCTCGGTCGATTCCTTCACCACGTTCGACCTCTCCGCTTCGTACAAGGGCTTCAAGAACTGGGAGATCTTCGGCTCCGTCGTGAACGTGTTCAACGAGAAGGCGCCGTTCGCGCCGGCCGCTGCCTATGGCCTCGTGAACTACAACTACAACTACTCGTTCTCCGGCGCGACCGGCACCCAGTTCAACCTGGGCGTCCGCTACACGTTCCAATAAGCAACGCAACGAAACTGGGTCGGCCACAAGCTGACGCACCTCGTAAGCCCCGGCAGGTACACCGTACCTCGCCGGGGTTTGTTTTTCTGCACCTGCATTTCTCCACTGGGGGTCGACATGAACTTCACCAAGAGGCGGATCGCCGCCGCGCTCGGGGTAGGCGGCTGCGCGTTGCTCGTCACCGGGCTCACCGCGGCGCAGGACATCCGCGTCAATGTCACGGGTACCAACATCAAGCGGGTGGATACCGAGACGGCCGCGCCGATCGAGGTCATCACCCGGGAGGACATCCAGCAGTCCGGCTTCCAGACCATCTCCGACGTGGTGCGCTCGATCACCGCCAACAACAACGGCACCATCGCCAACCAGTGGAGCTTCGGCTTTCCTTCCGGGGGCGCGGGTGTGTCGCTGCGCGGCTTGGGCTCCAACAACACGCTGCTGCTTCTCAATGGCCGGCGCCTGTCGCAGTACGGCCTCGCCGACGACGGTCACTACTCGTTCACCGACCTCAACCAGATCCCGTTCGATGCCGTCGAGCGCATCGAAATCCTGAAGGACGGCGCCTCCGCCATCTACGGTTCCGACGCCGTGGCCGGCGTGGTCAACATCATCCTGCGCCAGCAGTACACCGGCTTCACCGCCAACGGCACCTACGGCACCACGTACAAGGGTGACGGCGACCAGTGGCGCGTCGGCCTCACGGCCGGTGCCGGCGACCTCACCAAGGATCGCTACAACGCGTTCGTGACCTTCGACTACCAGAAGCAGGACGCCGCGCCCTCCACCAATCGCAAGCAGTACATCGGCACCACGAACCTCGAGTTCATGGGCCTGCCCGACACGCGCCCGGGCAATCCGCCGCTAGGCTGGGGCACGACGAGCCCGCTCGGCAACGTGCGGCCGATCTCGCCCTCGGGCGCACTCGGCGCCTACCAGTCGCTGCCGGGCAACTGCCCGCCGGACAGCCAGTCGGACGGCTTCTGCAAGTGGGAGACCAAGAACTACCTCGACGTGCAGCCGGAGAGCGAGAAGATCAACGTGTTCGCGCGCGGCTCGTTCAACTTCACCGACACCATCCAGGGCTACGCCGAAGTGTCGTGGTTCCAGTCCAAGGTCGACAGCGTGATCACACCCAACCCCCTGCGCTCCACGTGGGCCAAGGTGTCGGACTACACGATCGTCAGCTCCCTTAACACGGTCAACCTGCCCGTGGGCCATCCGGACAATCCCTTCAACGCGGACGGCCTTGCCTCGCGCCTGTATTACGTCCCGGTGGATATCGGCGGCCGCTCCTCGAGCACCGAGAGCACCACCCAGCGCTACCTCGCGGGCGTGAAGGGCTCGACGGCTGGCTGGGACTGGGACGTCGGCGCCCTCTACATCCGCTCCGACCTTGAGTACACGCTCAAGAACTACGTCACGTACTCGAATTTCCTGCAGGCGCTGAACGGGCAGGGCGGCTTCGGCTACTACCGCATCGGGGCCAATGCCAGCCTCAACAACCCGGGCATCTACGGCTTCATCGCGCCCACCCTCCTTTCCGACATCAAGACCGAGAACACCCAGATCGATGCCAAGGCGAGCCGCGACTTGATGAAGCTCGACGGCGGTCAGCTCGCCGTGGCGGTGGGCTACGAGTTCCGGCGCGAGGAGGTGAACAATCCCGGCGTGCCGGGCACCTTCGAGGGCGACATCATTGGCCTGGGTTACGCCGCCGGCGTGGGCGCGCGCAACGTGAACGCGGTGTACGCCGAGCTCTACGCGCCGCTCCTCAAGAACCTCGAAGTCACCGCGGCGGTACGCTACGACAACTACTCCGACTACGGCTCCAACACGGTGCCCAAGGTCGGCGTGAAATGGACGGTGATCCCGCAGCTCGTCGCGCGCGGCACGTATGCGCAGGGCTTCCGGGCGCCGGGGCTGTACGAGAACGGCAACAGCTCGGTCGGGGCGTACACGTCGTACGTCGACCCGGTGCGCTGCCCCGTCACCGACTCGCCCGCGGACTGCGGCGCGGGCTCGGTGGTGGCGATCACGTCCGGCAATCCGTACATCGAGCCCGAGAAGTCGACCAACTGGACGGTGGGCCTCGTGTGGGAGCCCACCCCCGGGTTCAACATGACGCTCGACTACTGGAACATCGAGACGAAGAACCAGATCACCGGCGGCGATCCGCAGCTCATCATCGACAACCCGGGCGCGTTCCCGAGCGCGGTGGTGATCCGCGACCCCACGGACGCCCTCCCCGGCATTCCCAACTCCGGCACCATCGTGGCGGTCACGGTGCCGTTCGAGAACGCCAACAAGACCACCACGGACGGCATCGATTTGTCGGCGCGCTATCGCTGGGCGAACACGAACTGGGGCAACTTCACCGCCTCGATCGAGTACACCCACATCATGAGCTTCAAGCGCACGTTCCAGAACGGCATCACGAACGAGTACGCCGGCACGCATGGCCCCACGTCGCTATCGTCGGCGGCGGGCATGCCCAAGGACAAGTTCAACGTGGTGCTCGCGTGGGAGCGCGGCCCGTGGAACGTCGCGGGGACGGTGCGCTACGTCGGGCCGATGGACGACATCGAGTCGGTCGAGCAGCCCGACTGCCTCACGTCGTCGGCGCTGGGCGTGGAAGGCTTCTGCACCGTGGCCTCGTTCACCACGCTCGACCTGTCCGCGTCGTACAAGGGCTTCAAGAACTGGGAGATCTTCGGCTCCGTGCTCAACGTGTTCAACCGCATCGCGCCGTTCGATTACACGGCGGGCTACGGCATCTACAATTACAACTTCAACTACGCACTGCCCGGTGCCACGGGGACGGTCTTCAACCTGGGCGCGCGCTACACGTTCTAGGCCGTTGCCGCGGGAGCGGCACACGTGGCCGCCTTTCGGACGAGCGCCCGCCATGGGCGCCGTCCGAGGACGGCCGCCATTTTCACGAGGAGACACATCCATGAAGCAATTCGCGGCGGCCCTGGCGGTCGCATGCATGTTCGCGGCGTTGCCCGTCGCGGCCCAGGACAACGCGGCGGCGGTCGCCGAGCTCGTGGCCCTGCAAAAGGCGGCCAAGGCGGACAAGCGCGCGCTCGTGGCGCAGACACTTGACCTCACGCCCGCCGAGGCCAAGAAGTTCTGGCCGGTCTACGACGCCTACCAGCGCGACCTCGCCCAGGTCACGCGCAAGCGCACGCTGGCGCTGGAGGAGCTCGTGGCTCGCGACCGTCCACTGACCGATGCGTACGCGCGCAACATCACCAACGACCTCGTCTCCGTCGAGGAGGCCGAAGTGCGCGCGCAGCGCAAGGCGGTCAGCGCCGCGATGAAGGCGCTCCCGCCGCGCAAGGCGGCGCGCTACCTCCAGCTCGAAAACAAGCTGCGGGCCGTGCAGGACTACGAGATCGCGGTGGCGTTTCCGCTGGCGAAGTAGGTCCCCGCGGAGGTGGCCGCGCGCGGCGAACCCTCAGCCCGCGCCGTTCGCCCCCAGGGGACGGCAGGGGGCGCTGGCGTCGGGCAGGGCCCAGGCGACGTTGGGCTCCCGCATGCCGATCACGTCGATGCGGGCGGGCACGATCGCCACCTCGAGGGGGGCGGGCGAGCTCGCCCGGGCGGCGGCCCGCAGTGCGGGTGCGTCGGACCGGGCGTCGAGCAGGGCGGGTGCCGCGACGAGCGCGCCGGTGGTGGCCATCGCCATCAGCAGGGCCCCTGCGGCCAGTCGGGCGCGGGGTACATCGGGTTGGTAGTCGGGCATGATGCGTTTGCTCCCGGGCGGGGGCGGCCTCGCGGCCGCTGGATGGGCACTGTGGAGCGCATCGTAGGAACAGGATGTTGCGGGCTCAATACGGACGCGACGAACCCCGGCATTGGCGGAACGGGCAGGCTGCCGCGGCGACGAAACGTACCGCCTGTCATAGGGAAGGGCGGTCTAACTAGAGGCTTTGCCCTAATTCCGCGATGGACTTTTACGCCCGATTGTGTAAAATCCCGCCGGTTTTGCATCAGGCCTTGGCCCTGCCCCTGGCGGGGCCAATCCTTTTGGATGGGCATTTCGCGCATGTGCGCAAAGGGCCTTGCAGCGGCGTCCTCGAAGCCGCGGTTCGACGGAACCTCCAAAGTCCGCCGTCCCGCGAGGAAGCAGGCTGCAACCGAGCCTTCACTATCGCTTCCGGTAACCTGTCCGGTGTGCGGGTGGAGCGTCCGGAGTGCCGTTGGCCGCGTCCGAACCCAAGGACCGAACGCCAATTTTCTGACTGAACCACCTCTGTCTGGAGACCACATGTTGAAGAATATCCGCCAGGCTGCCATGGCCGCGGTCCTCTTGGTCATTGCCGCCGGCGCCGCGATCTCGCCCGTTGCCACGGCGCAAACGACTCCCGCCACGACCCCGTCGGCTGCCGCCCCCGCGGCTGCGCCTGCTCCCGCCGCCGTTCCTGCGCCCGCTGCCGGCAAGGCGCCCGAGATGCTCGACAACCCGTACGGTCTCGAAGCGCTGTGGAAGGGCAGCGACCTCGTGGCCAAGGCCACCCTGGTCATCCTCGTCATCATGTCGATGGGCAGCTGGTACATCATCATCACCAAGCTGTACGAGCAGCACCGGATGGGCCAGCAGGCCAAGGACGCCAACAAAAAGTTCTGGAAGGCGCCCACCGTCCGCCAAGGCGCGGAAACGCTCAAGAAGAGCAGCCCGTACCGCTTCATCGCCGAGTCCGGCATCGAGGCCACGCAGAAGCACGATGGCCTGCTTGGCAGCGTCGACTTGAACGACTGGATCACCATGTCGATCCAGCGTGCCATCGAGAACGTCTCGGCCCGCACGCAGGACGGCCTCGCCTTCCTCGCCACCGTGGGCTCCACCGCGCCCTTCATCGGCCTCTTCGGCACGGTGTGGGGGATCTACCACGCGCTGACGGCCATCGGCATCGCCGGCCAGGCCTCGATCGACAAGGTCGCCGGTCCGGTGGGTGAGGCCCTGATCATGACGGCCATCGGCCTCGCGGTGGCGGTGCCTGCGGTGCTGGGCTACAACTGGCTCGTCCGCCGTAACAAGGTTGCCATGGACCAGGTGCGCGGCTTCGGCGCCGACCTGCACGCCGTGCTCCTGTCCAACGCGCGCGCTCCCGCCAAGGCGTAACGCCATGGCCATGAACGTCGCCTCGGGCGAGAGCGAGGACGAAGCGATCTCGGCCATCAACACCACGCCGCTCGTCGACGTGATGTTGGTGCTGCTCATCATCTTCCTCATCACGATCCCCGTCGTCACCACGTCGATCCAGGTCCAGCTCCCCAAGGAGCGCAACGAGATCCGCGAGACGAAGCCGGAGAACATCATCCTGTCGGTGGACCGCAACGGCGGCATCTTCTGGAACGACCTGCGCATGCCGACCACGCAAGCGCTGCTCGATCGCCTCAAGAAGGTCGCGGTGCTCGATCCGCAGCCCGAGGTGCAGATCCGCGGCGACGGCGGCGCGGACTACAACGCGGTCGGCAAGATCATCTACACCGTGCAGCGGGCCGGCATCGCAAAGGTGGGCTTCATCATGGAGCCCCCGGCGCGGGGCGGCTGACGGGCTAAAGGACACGCTATGGCAATGTCGCTAGGCAAGCCGGGCGCCGAGCCCGACGTCATGGTCGAGATGAACACCACGCCGCTTATCGACGTGATGCTCGTCCTGCTCGTGATGCTCATCATCACGCTGCCCATCCAGCTGCACTCCGTGAACCTCAACATGCCGATCGGCAATCCGCCGCCTCCGCTCGTGAAGCCCGAGGTGGTGAAGCTCGACATCGATTCGGCGAGCATCATCTACTGGAACGGCGAGGTGGTGCCTGACCGGCAGGCGCTCGAGGACAACATCGCGCGTGCCGCGAACATGGGCGTGCAGCCCGAAGTGCACCTGCGTCCCGACAAGGGCGCCAAATATGCTGTCGTCGCCGGGGTGATGGCCTCGGCGCAACGTCTCGGTCTTACCAAGATCGGGATCGTGGGCAGCGAGCAGTTCGTCAACGACTAGCGCGGCGCGGCGCGTACCCCGCGCCCGCCTGCGACAAGCGGAGCACTCATGGATTACGCGAAACAGCAGCGCGACCCCGGCCGGCACGTCGTCGGGATCGGTTTCGTCATCCTCGTCCACGTCCTCGTGGTGTGGGCCCTGATCTCGGGCCTCGGACAGAACGTGATCCAGATCATCAAGAAGCCGCTGAACGCCACGATCATCGAGGAGATCAAGCTCCCGCCGCCGCCGCCTCCGCCACCGCCGCCGCCGCCCAAGAAGATCGTCGAGGCGCCGAAGACGCCGCCGCCGCCGATCGAGACCTACGTCCCGCCTCCGGAGGTTCCGGTGGTCGCCCAGGCGGCGCCGCCCATTTCGGCGGTCACGCAGGTCGCACCGACTGCGCCGCACGTGATTGCGCCGCCGGTGGTGGCGCCTCCTGCGCCTCCCGCGCCGCCGGCGCGCCCCGCGGTACGGCGCGGCATCGTGAAGATCGCCGGCGACGATCCCAGCTATCCGCGCGAGGCCATCCGCGCCGGGGTGCAGCAGGGCCGCGTCGTGGCGCGCCTGCAGATCGACGAGAAGGGCAACGTGACCGAGGTGAACATCGTCACCTCCGAGCCGGCCCGCGTGTTCGACAAGGTCGTGCGCGCGGCGCTCGAGACCTGGAAGTTCAAGGCCGAGGGCGAGAAGTACGTCGGCGAGGTGGAGATCAACTTCAGCCTCAAGGACTAGCGCGCACCGGGCGGCGTCCGTTGGGGCGACGGCCGGAGCGCGCGGCGCGAAGGTCAATCCCATGCATCCGCCCGCCGACACTGCCGTCGAGCTCGCCCAGCGCGCCGCCGGACTGCACCGCGCCGGCCGGCTCGCCGAGGCGCTGGCGGTCTACGACGCGATTCTCGCGCGCGAGCCGCGCAATGCGCACGCCCTGCACTACGCCGGCGTTGCGCACTTCCAGCTGGGACAGCATGCGCAGGCGCTCGATCGCCTTCGCGCGTCGGTCAACCTCGACGGCACCCATGCCGATGCGTGGTCGAACCTCGGGCTGCTCCTGACCACCATCGGGCACCACCGCGCGGCGGTGGAGGTGTTCGAGCGCGCGGTGGCTCTCGAGCCCGCGGCCGAGATCCTTGCCAACATGGCTGCGGCGCAGCTCGCCTGGGGCCGTCCCGCCGATGCCGAGGCGACCGTGCGCAAGGTGGTCGCCACCGATCCCACGCACGCCAAGTCATGGTTCACGCTCGCCCTGGCGCTGCAGCCGCAAGGGCGCATGCTCGAGGCGCTTGATGCCGCGACGCGCGCCGCCTCGCTCGCTCCCGGTGAAGGGGGCTTCGCGGGACTCAAGGCGCAGATCGAGAACGGCATCGGCGCACCCGACAAGGCGCGCGCCACGCTCGAGAAGGCGCTGGCGCGCGTGCCCATGTCGCTCGCGCTGCGCTTCGAGCTCGCGGGACTGCTCGAGTACAAGCTCGGCGATCCGCTCGCCGCGGCTGCGGAATACGCCCAGATCCTCAAGGTCGATCCGCGTCACGGGCCCGCGCTGTCGCAGCTCGCGTTCCTGCGCGGGCGTCTGGCCGATTGGACCGATCGCGACGCGCTGGTGCGGCAGTATCGCGCTGCGGTCGCCGCCGGCGCCTCGGCGCTATCCCCCTTTGCGCTGCTCGCGTTACCGTCCACGCGCGCCGAGCAGCGCGCCGCGGCGCGGCGGTGGACCGCGCCGATCGCGGGCAGCGGTCACGTCGCGCCCCCCCTCGCCACGCGTCCGCGCCTGCGCATCGGTTACCTGTCGGCGGACTTTCACACCCACGCCACGGCCTTTCTAGCCGCCGGTCTTTTCGAACGGCACGACCGCAGCCGCTTCGAGGTACTGGCCTACTCGACGGGGCCGGACGATCGCTCGCCCATGCGGGCGCGCCTGGTGCGGGCGTTCGACCGGTTCGTCGACGTGCGGGGTCGCGAGCCCGCCGCCGTGGCGCAGGCCATCCGCGACGACGGCATCGACATCCTGGTCGACCTCAAGGGCCACACGCAGGACGCCACCCCCATCGTGCTCGCGCATCGTCCGGCGCCGATCCAGGTGCACTACCTGGGCTACCCCGGCACGATCGAGGGCGGGCTGTGCGATTACCTCGTGGGCGATGCCGTCGTCACGCCGCCGGAGCACGCGGCCGATTACGCCGAGGCGATCGTGACGCTGCAAGGGTCCTACCAGGTCAACGACGCCGCTCGGCCGATCGCCGCCACGCCGTCGCGCGGCGAGCTCGACTTGCCCGAGCAGGGCATCGTGTTCGCGTGCTTCAACCAGACCTACAAGGTCAACCCCGACGTGTTCGATGCGTGGATGCGCATCCTTGCCCGCGTGGAGGGCGCCATCCTTTGGCTCCTCGCGCGTCGCGCCGACGAGCCCGCGGTGGCCAATCTCCGCCGTGAGGCGCAGGCGCGCGGCATCGATCCCGCGCGCCTCGTGTTCGCGCTGCACCGGCCCAATGCGCAGTACCTCGCGCTGTACCGCCACGCCGACCTCTTCCTCGACACGTGGCCCTACAACGCCCATACCACCGCGAGCGATGCCTTGTGGGCGGGGTGTCCGGTGCTCACGATCCTGGGCGATACGTTTGCTTCCCGCGTGGCCGCGAGCGTGCTCCATGCCGTGGGCCTGCCGGAGCTCGTGACGCCCACGGTCGACGCCTACGTGGACCGGGCGGTGGCCCTCGCCGCCGACAGCGAAGAGCGCGCCCGGTTGCGCACGCATCTCGCGACGGAAGGCCGTGGCTCCGCGCTCTTCGACACGGCGGCCACCACGCGCGCGCTCGAGCGCGCCTACGAGACGATGGCGGCGCAGCACCGCCGCGGCGTTCGCGAGGCTTTCGCCGTCGCGGGTTGATGCGCGGGACGTCTAGTCGCCGCTGCGCAGCGTGTAGGCGGCCGCCGCGCCAGCGAGCGCGAGCATTCCCACGGCCACGCCCGCGAGCCCCGACAGCGACACCGGCTGCGTGGCCAGCAGGCGATACGCCTCGCGCGCGACGTCGAGCATCACGCCGGGCATCGCGAGCGCGAGGCCGGCGGCCGCCGCACCCCACAGTGCGGCCACGGCCGGCTTGCGCCACGCAGGCGCCGCGCGCACGGCGGGGATGTCGTGCATCACGCGCGCGGTGAAGCCGTCGTCGGCGATGTACGCCTCGCGCGTGGCTGCGGCGTCGGCGGCGAGCAGGCTATCGAGCCAGTCGTCGCCGGCGGGCGCAGATGGGGGAAGGTCGCGATCGCTGGTCATGGCGCGTAGGCCGCGAGGGCTGCCTTGAGCCGCTGCTTGCCGCGCAGCACGTGGGTCTTCACCGTGCCGACGGGGCAGCCCAGGACGTAGGCGGCTTCCTCGTGGGTGAGGTCGTTATGGTAGCACTGCACGATCGCTGCCCGCTCCGCCTCGGGGAGGGTGCCGAGCGCGCGCTCGAGGTCGAGCTTGAGCGAAGTCCCGCGGGCGTGATCGGCTTGCATGTCGCTCACGTGTGGCATGGCGTCGTCGTCCTCGTCAGCCACATCGTCCGTGCGGTCGCCCAGGAGCTCTTCCTTGCGCTTGCGGGCGTCGGCGAGCCAGCAGTTGGTGGCGATGCGGTACAGCCAGGTGGACAAGCGCGCCTCCTGCCGGAACGTGTGGAGCTTGCGCCAGGCGAGCACGAAGGTCTCCTGCGCGAGATCGTCGGCCAGCGCGTGGTTGCCCGCCGTGAGCTTGCGCAGGCAGGCACGCACGCTCGACTGGTGCCGCTTCACGATCTCGGCGAAGGCGTGCTGGTCCTGCGCGACGAGCGCGCGGGCGATGAGCTGAGCATCGGTCACGGCAGGCCCGCTCACCGGTCAACCTCGAGGCCGGGGAGGGAATGGGCGCGGGCATGGGGAACACATCCTCGGGCAGCAACGGGCGGCGGGCGACAGAGGGGCCGGCCGTCAAGGACCGGGGGGCGGCGGCGAGGCCGGGCCGCGCAGGGCATTGACCGTGTCGGCCGCCTGCCGCTCCTCGAAGTACCAGAGCGCGACATAACCCAGGCCCACGAAGAGCAGGATGAGCCCGAACCAGCCCGGCGAGCCGTCTTCGATGAGGCCGTGGAAGGTGAGCGCGAGCCCGATCGTGCCCATGATCACGCCCTTGCGCAGGTCGGACCATGCAGCGCGCTTGGTGAGCACCTGCACCTGCTCTGCCGGCGGCAGGGCGCTCGCGGCCCGCACGAGGGTAGCGTCGGCCGCCCGGCTGCCCACGCCCTGCAGCGCTTCCACCGGCGGCACGATGCCTTTCTCGGCGAGCTTCAGCATCGTCTCGTTCTGCATGCGGTTGCGGCGGATCTTGTACCAGACCACCAGCGCGATGATGAGGATCGGGGTGAGGAACATGATGAAGACGATCCCCATCACCAAGAAGGCCAGGCCGGGGTCGCGGTCGAGGAACTGGTCGAACGAGTCGTATTGGCGGTCGACCCCGCCCACGCCGATGTTGACGCCCTTGCGGCGGAGCGCGGCGGCGCTCTCGGCGTCGGCCTCTGCGGCGGCGCGGGCGTCGCGCGCGGCCCGGGCGGCGTCGGCGGCGGCCTTCTCCGCCTCCTTGGCGATCTCCTGGCGCGCCTCGCGGGTGGCTTCGCGGATCGCGTCGGCGATCTCCTTGGCGGTGGACGATTCCTGCGCCACGATTACAGGCTGCGACGCCGTGGCGGCGCGGGCGCGCGGGGCGTCGGGCAGGGCCCCGACCGCCAAGGCCGCGAGCAGGGCGGCGCCCAGAACGAGGCGGCGGACGAGGGGCGGCAAGGACGGCTTCATGACAACTCCTAAGGAGCGGATTGCCGGTTGGATGCGGCGGCAGGGGCATCCGGATTCGTGCCGGGTGGCGGCGCCCCCGCAGCGCGACTACCCTCGAAAGGGGCGCATGCTACTATCGCCAGCGCGTTCCGTCATTGCGGCACCAGGGCGGTTTCCTCGCTGCGCCACCGTCCTTTCCGCGACCTTCGTTTTAGCCCAAGCCCGTTCGATGGCCGTTCAATCCGCCCCTGGGGTCGGGCTCGCGAGCCTCCTTGTCTCCCTTCGCCGCGCGCTCGCCGGCGCCGCGTTGGCGGTCGCCGTCGCCTGCCTGGGCGTGGTGCCGCTCGCCCTCGCGCAGGACGACACCGTCACCCTCAACTTCGTCAACGCCGACATCGAGTCGGTGGTCAAGGCCGTGTCCGAGATCACCGGGCGCAACTTCATCCTCGATCCCAAGATCAAGGGGACGATCAACATCATCTCCGCGCGGCCCGTGCCGAAGAGCCTCGTGTATCCCACGCTGCTGTCGGCCCTGCGGCTGCAGGGCGTCACGGCGGTGGAGGGCAACGGGATCACCAAGCTCGTGATGGAGTCCGATGCCAAGATGCACGGCTCCGACGTCGGGCAGGGCGGCGTGGGCGGAGGCGACCGCCTGACCACGCAGGTGATCACCTTGCGCTACGAATCCGCGGCCCAGGTAGTCACGGTGCTGCGCCCGCTCATCACCCCCAACAACACGATCGCTGCCTTCCCGGGCACCAATGCGATCATCATCACCGACTACGCCGAGAACCTGCGCCGCATCGAGAAGATCATCGGCTCGCTCGACCAGCCGCCCGCCGGCGAGCCGATGATCGTGACGCTGAAGCACGCCTCTGCGCTCGACCTCGTGCCCCTCGTGCAGCGGCTCCTCGGAGCGGAAGCCGGCACCGCGGCGGGCGCGGCGGCGGCCGCACAGGGCGGGGATACGCAACGCGTGGCGATCGTGGCCGACCCGCGCAGCAACAGCGTCATGCTGCGCTCCGAGAACTCGGCGCGCGCGGCGCGCGTGAAGGCCCTCATCGAGCAGCTCGACACGCCCGGCCGCCCTGGCGGCAACATGTTCATCGTCTACCTGAAGAACGCCGAGGCCGCGCGCGTGGCGCAGACGCTGCGCGCGCTCATGAGCGGCGGCTCCGACATTGCGCCTTCGCAATCCTCGCCGTCGGCCATCGGCAACCAGCTGGGGGGCAGCACCGGCAGCGGCGGCAATGCGTCGCCCACGTCCGCGCCCACCACGCCGCCGTCGACCTCGTCCAACCCATTCACCAGCACGGGTGGGGGTAGCGGGGGCGGCGGCGCCGGGTCGCCGGGCGGGCTCACGATCCAGGCGGACACCGCCAGCAACGCGCTCATCGTCATGGGCCCGGAGCCGCTGTACAACAACCTGCGCGCGATCATCGAGCGACTGGATGTTCGCCGGGCGCAGGTGTTCGTGGAAGCGCTCATCGTCGAAGTCGCGGCCGACAAGGCCGCCGAGTTCGGCATCCAGTGGCAGTTCCTGCAGGGTCTCGGGCGCAGCGGCGTGCAAGGATTCGGCGGCACCAACTTCGGCGCCCCGGACAGCGGCAACAACATCGTCGCCGGGTCGCTGGACATCACCACGCTGGGCCAGGGACTCAACGCCGGCATCGTGAACGGCACGATCTCCATCCCCGGCATCGGCACGTTGTACAACCTCGCGTTCCTCGCGCGCGCGCTCGAGCAGACCACCGGCGCCAACATCCTGTCCACGCCCACGCTCCTCACGCTCGACAACGAGGAGGCGCGCATCATCGTTGGCCAGAACGTGCCGTTCGTCACCGGGCAGTACGCTACCACCGGCGGCAACTCGACGGTGCAGCCCTTCCAGACGATCGAGCGGCGCGACATCGGCGTGCTCTTGCGCGTCAAGCCGCAGATCACCGAGGGCGGCACGATCCGGCTCGTCGTCTACCAGGAGGTGTCGCGCATCGAATCGTTCACCACTGCCACGGGCCTCGTGCTGTCCAAGCGCGCGCTGGAGTCGTCGGTGATCGTGGACGACAAGCAAGTGGCGGTGCTGGGCGGCCTCATCCAGGACAGCTTCTCCGATGGCTCCGACCGCGTGCCGGTGCTGGGCGACATTCCGGTGCTCGGGGCGCTCTTCCGCTACGACGCGCGCAAGCGGCAGAAGGTCAACCTCCTCATCTTCCTCAAGCCCACCGTGGTGCGTACCGACTGGCAGGGCAAGCAGATCACCTCCGAGCGCTACGACTACATCAGCAACGAGCAGCAGAAGAGCCGACCCGAGTTCCGCTACTTCTGGCAGGACCAGAGCGTGCCGAGCATGCCGCCCGAGGGGCTCATGCCGGGCACCCGGGCGGGCGAGTTGCCGAGCACCCTGTCGCCGCCCCCGCCTGGGGACACGCCGATGCTGCCCGGACCGGTCACCACCGGCAAGCCCACGCCCTCGCCCACGGCGCCGGGCGCCGCGATTCCCGGGATGGCGCCGCTGCTGGTGCCGTCTCCCGCGCCGCCAGTGCCTGCTCCGGCCGCCGCTCCGGCGCCGGCCAACTGACCGCGGTTGCCCGCGCGCCGATGAACGCCCGCCAGGACGTCGCCTCGGCCGTATCCTTCGCGGCGCAGATCCCCTACGCCTTCGCGAAGGCCCACGGCGTGCTCGCCGCCGGTCTGGAGGGCAACGCGGTGGTCGTGCTGTTGCGTCCCGATGCCACGCCTGATGGCCTGGCCGAGATCCGCCGCGTGCTGCAGCGCCCGCTCGTCACCCGCGCGATCGACGCCGAGGGCTTCGCGCAGGAGCTCGCCCGCGCCTACAACCAGGGCGCGGCCAGCGCCGCGTTCGCGGTGGGCGATCTCGCGCGCGAGAGCGATCTCGCGCGGCTAATGCAGGACATGCCGGTGACCGAGGACCTGCTCGACAGCAGCACGCAGGCGCCGGTGATCCGCATGATCAACGCGCTGCTGCTGCAGGCGTTGCGGGAGCGCGCGTCCGACCTCCACTTCGAGCCCTACGAGGCGCGCTCCGTCGTGCGCTTCCGCATCGACGGCGTGTTGCGCGACGTGATCGAGCCGCCGCGCGCCCTCCACGCTGCGCTCGTCTCGCGCCTGAAGATCATGGCGAGCCTCGACATCGCGGAGAAGCGCCTGCCGCAGGACGGCCGCATTTCGCTCAAGCTCGGCGACAAGCAGGTGGACGTGCGCGTGTCCACGCTGCCCACCGGCTCGGGCGAGCGCGTGGTGTTGCGGCTGCTCGACAAGGAGGCAGCCCGCCTCGACCTCGAGGCGCTCGGCATGAGCGAGCCCACGCGCGAAGCCATGGACCGGCTGATCCGCGAGCCGCACGGCATCGTGCTCGTCACCGGTCCCACGGGCTCCGGCAAGACCACGACGCTGTACGCCGCGTTGTCGCGACTGCCGCGCGGGTCGGTGAACATGATGACGGTGGAGGATCCGATCGAGTACGCGCTTGATGGCGTGGCGCAGACGCAGGTCAATCCGCGCATCGAGCTCGACTTCGCGCGCACGCTGCGCGCGATCCTGCGGCAGGATCCTGACGTGATCATGATCGGCGAGATCCGCGACCTCGAGACGGCGCAGATCGCGGTGCAGGCCTCGCTCACCGGCCATCTCGTGCTGGCCACGCTGCACACGAACGACGCGGCCAGCGCCGTCACGCGGCTGGCCGACATGGGCGTGGAGCCTTACCTCGTGGCATCGAGCCTCCTCGGCGTGCTCGCGCAGCGACTGGTGCGCACGCTGTGCCCGGCTTGCCGGGTAACGGCCTCGCCCACGCCGGGCGAGCAGAAGCTCCTGGCGGAGCTCGGCTTGCCGGCCTCCACGCCGGTGTCCAGTGCGCCGGGGTGCGAGGCGTGCAATCACACGGGCTTTCGCGGCCGCACCGGCGTGTACGAGCTGCTCGAGGTCGACGACGCGGTACGTCGTGGCATCCATGACGGCGCCGACGAGCCCGCCATCCGTGCTGCCGCCGAGCGTGCCGGCATGACGAGCCTTCGCGGCGACGGCGCGCGCTGGATCGCAAGCGGCGCCACGTCGCTGGCGGAGCTCCTGCGCGTCACGCGCGCGGCGTAGCGCGGGCCCGGCGTGGGTGCCTTTCGCTGGGAAGCCGTCGACGGGGCGGGCCGCCTGCGCCAGGGCCTCGTGGACGCCGACACCGCGCGCGCGGTGCGCGACCAGTTGCGCGCCGATGGCCTGACGCCCACCGCGGTGGAAGCCGCGCGCACGCGCGGCGATGCCGTGGCGCTCGTGCGTCTGCCGGCGCCGCTGCTGGCGATGACCACGCGCCAGCTCGCCACCCTCGCGATGTCCGGCATGCCGCTCGACCAGGCGCTCGCCGCCGTCGCGGAGCAGGCCGACGACGCGCGTGCCGCAAAGGTGGCGACGTCGCTGCGCACGCACGTGGCGTCGGGCGAGTCGTTGCCGGGGGCGATGGCCCGCTACCCGCGCACGTTCTCGTCGCTGTATCGCGGCCTCGTGGGGGCTGGTGCGGAGACGGGGCGCCTCGCCGAAGTGCTCGCGCGTCTCGCGGACTATCTCGAGGCCCGCGAGGCGATGCGCCAGAAGGTGATCCTCGCGCTCATCTATCCCGCGGTGGTCACGGTGATCGCCTTCGCGGTGATCGCGGTGCTCCTCGTCTACGTCGTGCCGCAAGTGGTCTCCGTCTACCAGCAGAGCCGCCAGACGTTGCCGTGGCTCACGCAGGCGCTGATCGCCACGAGCGCCTTCTTCCGCGTGACGGGCTGGCTCTGGGCCGGAGGGCTCGCGGCGCTGCTGGTGGCGTTCACCGTGGCGTTGCGCAATACGGCGTTCCGCGCGCGCTGGCATGCGTTCCTCCTGCGCCTGCCCGTGGCCGGCCGGCTCCTGCGCAGCCTCGACACCGCACGCTTCGCGAGCACGCTCGCGATCCTCACTGGCAGCGGGGCGCCCTTGCTGCGCGCGCTCGATGCCGCGGCCGATGTCGTGCAGCGCATCCCCTTGCGCGAGGCCGCGTTGCGGGCGGCCGCGCTGGTACGCGAAGGCGTGGCGCTGTCGCGGGCGCTGCGCGAGCAGAAGGTGTTCCCGCCCGTGCTCGTGCATCTCGTGGCCAATGGGGAACAGAGCGGCAAGCTCGCGCCGATGCTCGAGCGCGCCGCCGACGAGCTCGAGCGCGATGCCGAGCGGCGCCTCGCCTGGCTCGCGGCCCTGCTGCAGCCGGCGCTCATCGTGATCATGGGCGCGATCGTGCTCGTGCTCGTGCTCGCAGTGATGCTCCCCATCGTCTCCATGAACCAGCTCATCCGGTGATGCCCATGATGCGTGTCGTTGTCCTCGTGCTCCTCGCATGGTTCGCCGCCGTGGCGGCTGCGCAGGATCTTCCCCAGAAGTTCGATCCGGCGCGCGACGCCGCCAAGGACGTCGCGATTGCAGCGGCCAAGGCCAAGGCACAGGGCAAGCGCGTGTTGCTCGACGTGGGCGGCGAGTGGTGCTCGTGGTGCCACATCCTGGACCGCTTCTTGGCGGCGGATTCCGAGGTGCGCGGGCTGCGCGACGCCGGGTACGTGTGGGTGAAGGTGAACTGGTCGAAGGAAAACAAGAACGAGGCGCTGCTCTCGCGCTGGCCCGCGATCGCAGGCTACCCGCATCTTTTCGTGCTCGATGGCGACGGCAAGCTCCTGCACTCGCAGGACACCGGCGCGCTCGAGTCCGGCAAGGGCTACGACCGCGCGAAATTCTCCGCCTTCCTGCGCAAGTGGGCGCCGCCGAAGGCGTTGTAGGCCATCGCCGCGGTGCGTCCGCGGAGGCGGGCGCAGTCTTTGGTGTCGCCCAGGCCCGCTTGCACGAATCCCGTGACCTTGCGGCCCGGGTCGACGCGATCGACGTATAGGCGCTGGTCGGCGATGGCATAGATCCCGCCGCTGCCGCAGCGCGCGACGGGCGTGCCGTTGGCCTGCGTTGCGAAGAGGTCGTGTCCTGCGCTCTGTCTCGTCGATCCAGTTCTCGATGAGGCTCGTGGTGGAGACGTCGCGATGCTCGTCGCTTACGTTGTGCGCCACGTGCAACCGCGCGGCGAGCGCCTTGTTGTCGTCGCGCAGCTCCGCCGACATGTCCAGCGGCTCCACGAAAGCGGCGTCGTGGTCGAGCACGCGCTGCAGGCGCGCGATGTGCCCGATGGAGCGCAGGGTGGTACCGCCGACCTTGCGGATGCGCTCGGCGATCGGGTCCGTCATCGCGTCGAGCTCGTCGGCATGGTCGTCGAGCAGGAGGTGGTAGTCGCGGAAGTGCGGTCCACGCATGTGCCAATGGAAGTTCTTGGTCTTGAGGTAAAGGGCGAACACGTCCGCGAGGATTCCATTCATCGCACCCGCGATGTCCGTCGTGGCTTTGGCAGTGAGGTCGGTGGGCGTGACGAGCGGGGCCCGCCGCATGGCTCAACCGGCAGTGCCCATACTCGACTCGCGCGGTGGCCCGGCTGTGACAGCCGGGAACAGGTCAATTTCACCTGTAACGGAGGACGACGCCAGCGCGGGCGTCGGCGACGAATGGCACGGCACCAGCCTGCGAACGAGGCTCGTGGCGGCCTCTGCGCTCCGGCTAGTGCCGCATCACCACGACGCGTCGCGCGTCGCGGGCGATCTCGCGCATGGGCAGGCCGGTGCCGGCGAGCCGCGCGAAGGTTTCGGCGGACATGATCGCGTAGGCGTCGCGCTCGTCGCGCCAGCGCGCGGCGAAGGTCTCCAGGTCGGGCACGAAGTTCGCGGGAGCGCGCGAGATTCCCCAGGCAAGCTCGCCGCGCTCCTCCACGAGGATCACGTTGCGCCCAAGGTAGTAGGGCACGGTGTGGTCGAACATGTCGACACTGTAGAAGGGCACATCCGCATGGAATGGGCGCAACGCTTCGCCTCCCGCCAGAGTCTCGATGAGACGTTCCGCCGAGAAGTAGCCATCGATGCGGTGCGCCGTCACCGCCGCGAGCTGGCAGCCCGCCATACCGCCGACCACGAGCCAGGCCAGCGCGGCGACGCGGCGGCGTCGGTGCAAGAGGACAAGCGCCAGCACGCCCGTGACCACGAAGGCGGTCAGGCCGGCCAGCATCCAGCCGGCATTGGCCACATACGCGTCGCGCAGGGCGTCCACCTTGATCCAGCGGGCCGCTGGTAGCGCGATTGCGGCACCGGCCGCGCCGCTTGCCACGAGCGTCCACGCCGTGATGCGCACCGTGCGCTGCCACCGGCGCGCGAGGGATGGCGCGCAGGCGAGGGCCACGCCCGTGAGCGCCGGGAGGATGTACGGCGGCAACTTCGACGACGACAGGCTGAAGAACACCACGACCGCCGCGGCCCAGCAGCCGGCGAAGCGCGCGGAATCGAAGGTGTGCACGGCGGAACGGGTCCGCTTGCGTTCCAGGAGATCGCGCGCGAGGGCCGGCAGCCACGGCATGAGGAAGGCGGCGCCGACCGGGATGAAATACCACACCGGGCCGGTGCGCTGATGCGAGGGCTCGAGGAAGCGCTCCCAGTGCTCGGTGATGATGAAGAATTGCAGGAAGCCGGGATTGCGCCGCTCGGCCGCAAGGAGCCAGGGCGCGACGATGACCGCGACCAGCAGCAGCCCCGCACCGGCATGGAGGCGGCCCAAGAGGCGGATGTCGCGCGTGAGCGCTACGTAGACGGCGATGGCGAGCCCAGGGAGCACGATCGCGATGGCGCCCTTGGCCAGGAAGGCGAGTCCGCACAGAACCCAGGCCGCGTACATCCACCATCGCCGGCCGGCGGCGGAGGTGGCCTCCTGCTGGGCGATGACGAAGGCGCACAACGCCATCGTGACAAGCGCGGTGAGCGTGACGTCGAGGGTCACGAACTGATTGGCGAGGAAGTAGCCTGCGCTGCCGCCCAGCAATGCCGCGGCCATCCAGCCGGCACGCCGCGAATGCACTCGCGTCGCGGTGCCCCACACGGCGAGCACTGCGAGGAAGCCGAGGAGCGCGGGTCCAGCGCGAGCGGTCCACTCGTCTTCGCCCGCCACGGCGAAGATGGTGGCTGTCACCCAGTACTGCAGCGGCGGCTTCTCGAAGTAGGGGAAGCCGTCCAGGCGCGGCGTCACCCAGTCGCCGCTCGCGAGCATCTCGCGGGGGATCTCCGCGTAGCGTCCCTCGT